>JAUQWQ010000103.1 GCA_030835085.1 Ignavibacteria bacterium | reverse complement strand
AGTATCAGCAAAGGTAAAGTTGCTGATTTTGTGATTATGAATGATGATCTATTTGAAATGGATGAACAGAACATTGGAAATGCAAAAGTCTATAAAACATTTCTATCAGGAGTAAATGTGTACTCAGAAATTTAAAGAATTGATAGCTCCGCTGCCCCGCAATTGTAATAAAGCCGTAACTACATATTTAACTTCCGTACCAACTCCATTACTGCTATTCCGTAAGCCACCGAAACATTAATTGAATGCTTGAACCCGTACTGGGGTATTTCAATTGAAAAATCAGATAGCTCTATGATATCATTTGATACACCTGTCAGTTCATTGCCAAGAATAAGGCATAACGGAAATTCAGAAGATTCAATTTCGGTGTAATCCCTGCTGTTTTGGGTAATTTCCAGCGGTACAATTTTTATCCCCTCTTCTTTGATCTTTTTCACCGCTTCCAAAGGATTCTTGATATACTCCCACGGTACAGCTTCAGTTGAACCCAGGGCTACCTTTTCAATTTCCGGCCGGGGCGGATAGGGCGTATAACCCGTTAAATACAGCTTTTCTATAAGTGCTGCGTCACTGGTCCGGAAAATTGAGCCAACATTATATATGCTTCGGATATTATCCGCCAAGGCATACACCGGATGCCGTTTGATTTTTTTGGTTTCATCAAGCGTAATACGTTTTTTACCGACTTCTTCGTGTGTAAGTTTTCTCATATTATAATCTTAATAAAATTGTATTTTTTGGAATGCATTGACTGCGTCAATGCGGCATCAACACATTTGATGCGTTCCAAGACTAAATTCGTTAAAAGTAAGCTCTTATTTCAGCAGTTCCTGTATGTATCACCCTTGATTTATCTTCAGCCCTGCCGAAATAATTTATTGTTGCCTGTATAAAATTACTTATCCTGTATTCAAAGTTCAAAGTCCAGAAATAACTCTTACCGGTTACTAATCCTTTGGTAAGATCGAACGGTACAAATGCGGGATTGGTATTGAGCAATACTTCATTTCTGGAAATTTCACTGCGCAAAGTACCTTTGCCTGAGAGTGAATATGTGAGCCTGAAGGTCTGCACATTAATATCAGCCTGTGTATTTGCCACGGGATACACATCCTTTGCGCGTTTAAGCTGAACCTTGAATCCAGCTTCTACAACGGGAACCGGTTTATATATTATTTCCGAAGTAACACCTTCAGTATTGATATTCCAGTTGCGGATTTCAACCGACGGAGCAAGATTGCGCTCGATTTGTGTGACATAATCGGTAATCAGCGCAAGATCAGGAGTAAATGATAACCTGAGTCTTGCGGTTCTTTCTACATTGAGTACTCTTTCATTCCCTGAAAAATATTGATTGAACCCCTTACGCTGAACAAAGCGCAGCTTTACGCCAAAGTACTCGTGATTTTCGAAAATCCCTACATCCTGCTGAACAGTAGTTGCGCCGGCAATAGTATTCTCATCATTCTGGAATGTACTGAACTTAAGCAGGTAAATGTTCCGCTGCAACGGGTCCTTGCTCTTTTCTGATACACTTACATACGTATCTGATGTAAGATTATTGAAAACCGTTTTCACAATTCCATCTGGGAGTGCTGCGAGGAAACGGGAAGGCACTACATTCAGCGAAGCAGAGCTTTGCAGGTCCGTAGTCGGGAACAACTGGTCTGTAGGTCTTAATATTTTTATGTAATCACCATCAAAGCTGGTGAGTACGAACTCATTTTCATCCTGCAAACCGTTGTTGTTAAGGTCACCTATGTACTTATAATTACCTGTACCAATCGGAACTGCAATGAACACAACTTCCTGCTTGGCTGTGCGTTCACTCGATACCTTGTAGAATAGGTTGGTATTGAATCCCCTGTTTAAAAACCACACATTACTTTGTGATGTTACCAGGATCGTTCTGGAATCTACAAATCCCAATGACTGGAAGTCAGGGGTATATTTTTTATCATAAACCACAACATCACCTGAAGCGGAAAGGAAGTTCAGGTTTTTCACTCTAACACCGATAGTACTGGTATATGAATTAGACTGCCTTGAGATTGTACCATTATTGAACTGGTCATCAAATCGGTAGTTGAACTGGTAAGCAAGGTCCAAATTATACAGATCAGTTATTAAGAATTTCGGTTTAAATTCATAGAACCTGAAACTGCCTATGTTTGTTGTATCAAAATTCAATGAACGGGTTTGTTTATCCTCTCCGCTGAATTCCATTATCAAATTATACTTCCCGAATTTTGTATCACTGAATGGTTTTAGCTTATAATCAATTGCGCCATACTGCCTTATCCAGTTGCCGCCGTAATCAAGAGAGTTATCTTTGCTTGAAATATAATCAGCATAATAAGTGAACGATGGCGCACGAAGGCTATCACCTTCGAATTTAAGATCAACGGAGCCTCTAAGTGAACTGAATGTTTCACCCCGTTTTATCCTGCCCGCTGATGTTGTGACCATGAAATATTTTTGCGGATTAATGCTAAGCCCCGCTTCCGTGGTAACTTCGGTGAGTTTGCTAGAATCCTGGATATCCCAAACGCGGTTATATTCAACTCTGTTTAATCTGTCAACAGCGTTATAAAGCTTATTTATTACCCGCTGTCTAACTGTGAATTGCACTTCACCCAAAGAGAGATTCCCTAACTTAAAATTTTTAGGCGCAAATATAAGTGATGAAGTGAACGCCCCACCTTTATTTTCTGTGTCATCAAAATCGCTTAACAAATTGGCATCAAAATCACTGGCTGCGCCTTCAAGTACCAATGAAAGATCCTTCGTAATCCGCAAGTCCATCCCAACATCAGCGGATTGATACGCTACAGGCAATGGGAAGAATATTAATGGAAGATAACCGCCCTGGCCAATACCTGCAAAAACATAAGCATTGCTGCTCAGGCTGTTATAGTCACCTTTGCCAACCCCTACAAATGAAAATGATACCTGGTAAAGAGCAGCTGTATCACCCGGCGCATATATGTATTTCGTAAAGTTCTGTGAATTGATAACTGTATCACGCTGAATGTATGTTCCAAGGGAATTACCCAGTGAATCCCTGCCCACAAATAGCACGCCGCTTTTCGAAGCAAGAAATTTATTATCACCCGATTCTGAAATTATAGTGCGGTCAGTATCCGAGAGGGTGAAATCAATGGGTTTATCCGGGTCATCACGCTCACGCAGGTATGAAAATGAAAGCTTTATCCTGTCATTTATCACAGCGGTTTTGGTCCGACCCGCAATAAAGCTGCGGGAATATTTTTTATCGGAATATTCAAAATCCACAACTATTCTTGATGCGTTTGTTATCAGCCTGTTGTTGGTGAATTTTATCTGCCCGTTGGAGTAATCAATGGTATAGTCATTGCTCTCCCCTCTTGTCATAAGTATTCCGTCCAGGTAAACTTTTTCACTCCCTGCAATCACCACAATATTCACTTCGTTATCTGCGCCAATAAGGCGGTATGGACCCTGTACTCCATCCTGCCCGTTGAATGTATTACTGTTGAATCTGCCGCGGCTTATTGCTCCTGTCAAAAAAAGATCTGTTTTATCAAAATTTGCAAATCCTTTTGCGCCTTGCAGCTTTTTGTTGAAATTAAAGAATTCACTACCGGCAAAATTTACTTCAATATCACCAAGCGTGGTTGTTATGTTGCTTGAGCGCAGTTCAACAAACACCTTGTCGATTTCCTGTAATTTTTGTGTATTACCTTCAGGTTGTATTGGTGTATTTTCATCTGTAAGGGCTGCGGTAATATCGATATCGCTTGAAAGCTTTCCGTTCAGCTGCAGGCGGAAGCCGGACTGCAGTGAGAGGTCACGGTTATTACCAATGGTAAAACCCCTGAATATACTGCC
>JAUQWQ010000102.1 GCA_030835085.1 Ignavibacteria bacterium | reverse complement strand
CCGGGCTCCTGTCCCCCGAAGTTATTCGCGGGGAAACCGAGTATTATGAGTTTATCCTTATAAGCCTGGTACAGCTTTTCAAGGTCTTCGTACTGGGGAGTGTAACCGCATTCAGATGCAGTATTCACTATCAGCACTTTTTTACCTTTAAGCTGCGCGTAATCATATTCCGTACCGTCAATTGATTTCACTTTCGCATTAGGGTTCGCTTCAAGAAACTGGTATAATGTAGATTTATCTGACATATTAATATTTTCAGGTTTTGATTTTACCTGTTTGCATCCGAACAAGCTGAGCACTGCATACAGGATAGACATTGTTATTATTGTTTTAGATTTCATTTTGTTTTTTTAACTCATTTCCGCGTAGGTTTGGTAATCAACCGTTACGGGATTCTCTATAATAAACAATCTGCCGGCCGCCCCGGTTTCGAAAGTGAATTCCTTTTCATCTTTAATGACTGCAAAATCATTCGCTTTCATTTTTCCGGCCGTGGCTGTTATTTCGCCGTCAATAAGGTAAAGTGAGCTTATTTTATCCGGATTCAGTCCCAGCTTATGGCTGCCTTCTTTAAAATTTATCTCCACAGCTGTTACGCCGGGTGATTCCATTTTTAAAGGTGAGCCTTCCCCGATGTACTGCCTTATTTCAAATCCGTTGTTGGCAGTTACGGGAAAATCTTTCTGCTCGTAATCATTATATGTGGCAGGTACCGGCATTGTTTTACGAATGTTCGGATCGAACCATACCTGGAATACATGCGAGCCGGCGTTAAGTTTTTCAGCGTGACTTATACCGCTGCCCGCGCAGATTATCTGCGCTCCGCCGGTGCCAATGGGAATCCATTTCATGTTGTGTGAGTCATAATGCTCAATGGTACCTTTAAGTATAAAGGTGATTATCTCAAATCCTTTATGCGGATGTTCGCCTATTGTTGAGCCTTTATCGCTCCATGCATGCGCCCAGTAGAATAAGTTTGAATACGGCAGCAGGTATGCGGGGTTATGTGTCATAACCACGGGGCGGTTCTCCAGAATTTCGCCATCATTGAATCCGCCGGGAGCCTGAGCCTCACACGGGTAAATAATAATTGACATAAATTAATTGATTTTTGTAAAATTGTTAATAATTGTGTGAAATAAACAGGTATTTATAATATGACTAACGCATGTAAGCATTTTTTAATTCCTCGAATCACTCTATATATATAACTATTTTTGCTTTCAAGTTTCTAAATCCCCCCTTTGCTTCTGAAAAGGGGGGACGATCATTTTATGCTTGGCTGATTGATAATAGTAAAATAAATGCCGGGTATGTTAGATTTTCAATGGGGGTTCCTATAAAAGAATCAAAAACAAACCCCCATTAGTATTTATAGCAGTACAAAAATATTGTTTCAATTTTCATATAACGAAAATTGAAGCTGGTGTTCCCCCCTTTTTTAGAAGCAAAGGGGGGGGGACAAATAAGCGGGAAAATTATTAGGTTGAAGACACGAACCACTAAAAAAAATAAAGTAAACGTAATCACACTCGGATGTTCGAAGAACATATACGACTCCGAAGTTCTTATGGGGCAATTGCGCGCCAACGATTTTACCGTTTCCCACGAAGACGATAACTCCGATGCACCCATTGTAATTATTAATACATGCGGATTCATAGATAACGCCAAGCAGGAATCGATTAATACTATAATCGAATGGGCAGACGCGAAAGAAAAAGGACTAGTCGAAAAAGTTTACGTTACCGGGTGTCTCTCGGAACGTTATAAACCCGATCTTGTAAAGGAAATTCCGAATATCGATGAATATTTTGGTACCCGCGATTTGCCAAGACTGCTTAAAACTCTTAACGCTGATTATAAACAGGAGCTCATCGGTGAACGCCTGCTTACTACTCCAATGCACTATGCGTATTTTAAGGTATCCGAAGGCTGCGACCGACCCTGTTCATTCTGCGCAATTCCGTTAATGCGCGGTAAGCATGTATCTATTCCAATGGAGCGGCTTGTGCAGCAGGCTAAAGATCTTGCAAGGCAGGGAGTTAAGGAATTAATTTTAATTGCACAGGATCTTACATACTACGGACTCGACCTATATAAAAAACGTAACCTTGCGAAGCTGCTTGAAAGGTTGTGTGATGTTGAGGGTATTGAATGGATCCGCCTGCATTACGCATTCCCTCAGGGTTTCCCGATGGATGCGCTTGATGTGATCGCACGCGAGCCGAAGATCTGCAAATATCTCGATATGCCGCTGCAGCACATTACAGATAACATGCTGAAATCAATGCGCAGAGGTACAACTAAACAAAGAACAATCGATCTTGTAAACGCAATCCGTGAAAAAATTCCGGGCATAGCTATCCGCACAACACTGATTGCAGGCTACCCGGGTGAAACCACAGAAGATTTTGAAGAAATGAAACAGTGGGTCATTGATACAAAGTTTGAAAGGCTTGGAATATTTACATATTCTCATGAAGAGAACACTCATGCTTATAAGCTTGAAGACAATGTGCCGGCAAAAGAAAAACAGCGCCGTGCCAATGAGATAATGAAGGCACAGAAGAAAATATCGCTTGCGCATAATAAATCATTAATCGGTAAAACATTAAAGGTACTCATCGACCGCAAGGAGGGCGACTACTTCATCGGCCGAACTGAGTACGACAGCCCCGAAGTAGACAATGAAGTGTACATCAAAGCAATTGTTAAACCACATTCCCCCCCTCTCCTTTCAGGAGAGGGGACGGGGGTGAGGTCAAACCTTTACCTTCGCACCGGCGATTTCACCACAGTAAAGATCACCAAAGCAAAAGATTATGATCTTGAAGGCGAAGTAATTTGAAAAACCATGAACAGGGGGCATGGACCCATTGTTCTTAAATAAAAAATGTTTGCTCCATACTGCTTCACACGCAAATCCCTGAGTGTTTACTTTTATTTCACCAGCACCATCTTCTTCGTTTCGGTAAACTCACCTGATTCTAACCTGTAAAAATATATTCCGCTTGGATATCCTGATGCATCCCAGTTTACTTCATGTGTTCCCGGGTCTTTCTTTTCATTTATTAACACGGTGATTTCTTTTCCCAGGATATCAAATATCTTTATTGAAACAAGGCTGTTATTTCTTATCTGGTATTTGATCTTTGTCACCGGGTTAAAAGGGTTGGGGAAGTTTTGCGATAGGCTGAACCCGGCAGGCAGAATGCCCTGGTTATTTAAACCGCCAACCAGAGTGCCGCCATCAGTTGTATGTAACACAGTTTCATAATCACCCGCTGCCCAAACATCACTTGCTGAAAGGGGGAATACGCATGTGTAATTCAGTTCAACCGGCACGTACTG
>JAUQWQ010000101.1 GCA_030835085.1 Ignavibacteria bacterium | reverse complement strand
GACCGCCTTCGCCACTGGTGTTCTTTCTGATATCTACGCATTTCACTGCTACACCAGAAATTCCATCATCCTCTTCCACATTCAAGCTTTGCAGTATCAAAAGCAGTTCCAGAGTTAAGCTCTAGGATTTCACTTCTGACTTACAAAACCGCCTGAGCACCCTTTACACCCAGTAAATCCGGACAACGTTTGCCCCCTACGTATTACCGCGGCTGCTGGCACGTAGTTAGCCGGGGCTTACTTTTGAGGTACCATCATATTCCACAGAGTGGAAGTTTTTTCCCTCACTACAGAAGTTTACGAGCAAAAGCCCTTCATCCTTCACGCGGCGTTGCTGCTTCAGGGTTTCCCCCATTGAGCAATATTCCTTACTGCTGCCTCCCGTAGGAGTCTGGACCGTGTCTCAGTTCCAGTGTGACTGATCATCCTCTCAGACCAGTTACTGATCGAAGCCTTGGTGGGCTATTACTCCGCCAACTAGCTAATCAGACGCAGGCTCATCTTCAGGCGCCGAAGCTTTAACAACTGTCTTGATGTCAAGCCGCTGCATCATCTGCTATTAGCTCCGGTTTCCCGGAGTTATGTCAGACCTGAAGGCAGATTACCTACGTGTTACTCACCCGTGCGCCACCTCCACAAGATATTGCTACCTTGCTTCAGTTGACTTGCATGTATTAGGCACGCCGCCAACGTTCGTCCTGAGCCAGGATCAAACTCTCCGTAGTAAATTTTTTTTAATACTTTGGAGTTTGATTTTTTTATAACCGACATAACAAGCGAACTTGTTATTGGTTGTTGATGAAACTCAAGAAGAAATTACGCACACAAACTTATTATGTTTGCGTGTTAAAATTGTTGAAAGAACGTAATTATACTAGTGTGATTGTTTTGAATCAGGTATAATTAATCAGGGTTACAAAATTACCTGTATTTCTTCTAAATGTCAAGGAACAAAACAGGTGAAGGGGGGTAAATATTTTAATGGTATTACACTTAGGTTAGCTATCTGTTAAGCAAATAATGCAGATAGCATTCCACTTTTTTTTAAAAAAAAGTTTAATTTTTTTTATTTTTTTCCCAAAAAACCTATTGACAAACCTAATCCTTGCGATTTCTTCTCAAAAATGCGGTTTAAGTCTCAAAAATGCGGTTTTTGCGCTAAAATCGCTAATTATATTATGGATATGGCGTTTAGCCCGAGGGTTTAGAAGTTGCAGGTTTCAGGGGGCAGGTTACAGGTTAAAAGTTGATAGTTGATAATTGATAGTTGATAATTGATAGTTGATAGTTGATTGTTGACAGTGGATAGTTGGGGTAATTGCAGATTCTTTGGGCAAAATCAAAAGCAACCCCCGTTTAAGATTCACGTAGTATAAAATTTAAGGAAAGATCCACACTTAACCAGCATTCGGGTTTTTCCTCCCCACATGCAGGGGCAGTCCTTCGGCCTTTAAAAACAAGGGGGGACGGTTGCTATACAAAAGTTTCAATTGTTCTGCCCACTCTGTCAGAGCCAGTCCCCCCTTCATCTTCTGAAGAAGGGGGGACGATCACATCGGGAATGTGAAAAATGAGGATTGGTCTCTATTTCCGGGATTGAGAAGATTCACGATGGGGGTTCCGGTTTTTGCGGTTTAGAAGAAAAATCAAAAGCGAGACCTTCCTTCCGCCTTGCGGGATTAAGGCTTACAAAAAGTACATAAGCACATTTCACCCCTACGGGGCTCTGTCTATAAACGGATTTCAAACTCTACAAACATTTCACTCCTACGGAGTTAAAAGCTAAAACAGAAGTGTGTTTTTCCGATTTTCTTTACTGGAGAAATGCAGGTCTGTAAGTCAACTCAAAAAAAATATCATCACATGATACACATATATGCTTTTGGCATAGGTATATTTGAATTGAACGTCAAATGTGAAATGTGAGACGTCAAACAAAGTCATCTCCCCCTGCAAGGCCGTAGGACTGGCGAAGACACGTGGGAGAGTCCCCGCTTTAGCGGGGGCGAGGGGGTCTAAAAAAACTTTTATAATTATTAATTCTTAAAACAATAGCGTTGCGAATGAGATCCTTCCTTCCTCCACTGCGTGATTTAAGGCGTGGCGCTTCGCTCAGGATAAAAAATTATGAAACAATTTAACCAACAGCTGCATGAAGATATCGCTTTGCTGAAAACACTGCATGCAAGGAAAGATAAAAACGAATTCAATGTGCTGAAAGCGGAAATTATGCAGAAGCATAATATCAGCAAAGCCACGGTTTACCGTGAGATGAAAAAAGATACTCCGGGTGAGTATAAGATACCGAATTACAATCCCCCAAAAATTGATATAAACACCCTTGAAATACTGATGGTGCGCGAGCTGCTGCTTGCCGGCAGACAGGCAACTGAGATAATCAAAATAATGGGCAGGGAGCTGGGAATACACTACTACTGGGATAGGTTTGACCGCGTGCGGCTAATGACTGATGAACTGGATGAAAACAAGTACGACCCGAATAAATCATACTTCCCTGTGAACGGAAATATGTTCTTTGAAAAACTGCTGGGTTTGGAATTTATGGCGGAGGATACATACAAGGAAATAAATATTAACGGCAGCATGATAAGGATATGTAAAGACTCACTTGAGATGATAAAGGTTTATTTGATGCGTGATAATCCGGTTGAAGGCGAACTGCCCGGTACGCAGTTAGTAATAAAAGATCTGCTTCATTACAGTGAAATGGAAGAGGGCTTGAGGAGGAAACTTGCCCAGATAAACAGAAGCGGCGAAATACCAAGCGCGTACGCGCTCCGGAGTCTGCAGGAAACAAAGGAGCGAATAGATAAAAGAAGGAGAGTGTTACTGGAAGTCAGAAAAAAAGTGCTTGCGCAGCCTAATAAATGGAAACTGAAATAACGGCGCTGCCAGGAATCATAAAAATTAAATAAAATTTATATATGCCATTGGCAGTTGTTAGGGAAGTAAATTTGTAAAGATTACCCGTTAATTTCCTCCTGCTTCCTTGCCTATGACAGGCAAGCAGATATGACAAACCGGGATGAATACTCCTTTTAGCTTCCTCTTACAAAGTCAGAAGATGTTTACGGCAGCTTTACAGCCTTATGGGGGAGAGAGTATTTTATACGGCTTTTTTAAGTTTATCATAAGGTGTAAATTGATCGTAATTAAAATTAATTTTACCGCAATATGCACCAATTACAAACCACCGAGCTTGCCGAGCTTAAGAAAGCCAAGAAGCTGCTCGAGAATCCAAACCTCGCAATAAAAATTACAAATTATATAGGCGTGCCTATTGAAAAAGCAATGAAGCTATTGCCCGCAAAAGCCCATACGATGATATCCAAGGCTGCCCGCGAAGCATTGCTTAAGGCGCTGGAGTACAGCATGGTAACAATAATTGATAAGCAGAAAATTAAAACCAGCAAGCGGATAAATAAGCTCTTAACCACTATCTCAGGCGGAATTGGCGGGGCATTTGGCCTGGCTGCAATACCAATTGAGCTGCCTGTCTCGACAATGCTCATCCTGAAATCAATTGCCGAAATTGCCAAAAGTGAGGGGCATGATATTAACACAATTGAAACCAAGCTTAACTGCCTCGAGGTATTCGCGCTTGGGGGTAACTCTAAGAAGGATGACTCGAGCGATAACTCATACTGGGTGATGCGCGCCGTGCTTGCCAAGGAAATATCCGATGCGGCGAAGTACCTGGCGCATAAGGGTCTTGCCAGGGAAACGGCGCCTGCAATTATCAGGCTTGTGAATAAACTTGTGGCAAGGTACTCCGTGGTTATTACTGAAGAGGTTGCAGCCAAGGCTGTGCCTATAGTCGGCGCCGTAAGCGGCGCGGGGATAAATATAATCTTTATGGATCACTTCCAGAAAATGGCTGAGGGTCATTTCATAATCCGCCGCCTAGAAAAAAAGTACGGTGAGGCTGAAGTAAAAGAGGCGTACGGGGAAGTGTGAGGAGGGGAAGATGTTTTAGTTCAGACCTCCCCTAAATCCCCTCCTTTGTAAGGAGGGGAGCTTATGATTGTCCCATCCTGCGTCAAAGCCAAGTCTGCGACTTAATCCCGCTTTCAGCGGGACTGCGATAACACTTCGTGTTATCTTGAAAGGAGGGGAGCTATGTTTACCCTAAACTTACCATTAACTTATTATAAATTTAGCATTTAGGCTTTGGAATTTGGCATTGAGCTATACTAAACCTTTTCATTTCAATCTGCATCATATTATTGTAATTTAGGAGAAAATATGCGGTCTAATTTAGCCGAGGCAGGCATGACTGCCGAGGGGGGAGCACTGGAGCTGGTATCTACAAGTCCGGATAGAGAGTTTGAACTGATTCGCCAGGCGGCGGCAGGGAACTCTCACGCGTTCAGGGAGCTGTATAACAACAACGTAAAACGTGTTTATGCAGTGTGTCTGCGCGCATGCCAGGATAGAGATACAGCCGATGAGCTTACCCAGGAAGTATTTGTAAAAGCGTGGGAAAAACTTTCATCGTTCCACTTTGAAAGCAAGTTCTCCTCATGGCTGCACTCAATTGCTGTAAACCAGTTTTTGATGATGAAGCGCTCTGAAAAAAGATTCACCGAAAGAGTTGGAGAGCTTACCGAAATTCTAACACGCGAAAATCCGCAGGCTAAAGTTAAGCAGGGTTATGATTCCAGAATTGATATTGAAGCAGCCCTGGAAAAATTACCGCAGCAGGCAAGAATGGCATTTGTACTTCATGATATAGAAGGTTACAAGCATCACGAAATATCAAAGATGATGGATATAGAAGTCGGAACTTCAAAAGCCCATTTGCACCGGGCAAGAAGAATGCTGAGAGAGGAGCTGGGAAAGTAAAAACATGAGCGAAATGAAAAATGAAACAACTATGAAATATATTACCTGTGAAGAGAACGAGCTCCTGGTAGATGATTACCTGGAGGGAATGATCTCGAACGAGAACAGGCAGCTGATGGAAGCGCATCTTAAAGGATGCACAAGCTGCAAAAAATACCTGGAAGAAACAGTTATCCTTATAGAAAAGACAAGCCTCATTGCTGCCGAAGATGAAAAAGGCGAAAAGCTGCTTGCCAAAGATAAACAGCAGGCAATGTGGAGCTCAATTGAGGCAAAGATAAACGCCAAATTGCCCGAGCATGACGATACACATATCTACAACATGAACGGGTTTGAAGATGAGTACATTCCTGTAATAAACAACAGCGGCACAAAAGATATTAAATCAGGCAGTGATGCAATGCGCCGCTCAGCGTGGGGCAGTATGCGTTATTACTTCAGCGGCATAGCCGCAGTGCTGATCCTGGCATTTGTTATCTACGGCGTTAACCGCTACATGAAATCACGCGATAACGGAATAGAGCTTAACACAAATATAGTTGAAGTATCAGGCGGACCCAAATGGATGGTAACATCACTCAAGGGCAGCCCGATGATTAACAACCTTGTGATGAAAGCAATTGATTCACTGGGTGTTGGCGGATTTATCACTACCGATGATTCATCAAAGGCTGAGCTTTACGTTGCGGGCTTGGGCAGCGTTATCATTGAGCCCAACAGCAGGGTTAAGCTGACAAAAAGCAGCATGGATGAACACCGCATACAGCTTGATTACGGCGCAATTGACGCGAACATAAATGCGAAGCCCCGTACATTCTTTGTGGATGCAGGCACGGTTACAGCGGTTGATATGGGCTGCTCGTATAAATTTTCCGTCGATAAGGCAGGCGATGGTCTGCTGTATGTAAGGCAGGGCAAGGTTTCGCTTGAATCCGCCGGCAGGGAATCACTGGTACCTGAAGGCAAGTTCTGCGTGACCAAACAGGATATAGGCCCCGGCACACCATTCAGGGAAGACTCCTCGCCCCAGCTTAAAAAAGCGCTGATGGAATTTGATTTCGGCAACTGCGGCGGGCAGTGCATAAAAACCATTCTGAATAATTCCAAAAAGACCGATGCTGTAACACTTGTCAACATGATGCCAAGGGTTGAAGAGCAGTACAGGTTTGAAGTTTATAACAAAGTTGCAAATTACGTAGCTCCCCCGCGCGTAATACCCAGGGACAGCATTTCCAAGTTCAGCCGTGTTGAAGATATTGATGAGTGGGTGGATAAGATCATGGAAGAAGTGAATATACAGATAAAAGAAAATATGGCAAGAGTTGAAGAGAATATGAAACAGTTCGATAACGAAAAATGGCAGAAGGACTGGGAAAAAAGCTGGAAGGATCACTCAAAGAAGAACTGGAATTTCAATTATGTTATTCCCCCGGGCAATGATACAATGGAGTTCCTCTACAAAACAGGCGTAGAAGTATGGACACCTGAAGAGCAGCAGGAGCTTGAACAGGAAATGAAACAAATGCAGGAAGAGCTAAAGATAGATAACGAAGAGTTCAGGAAAGAAATGGAAAAAGTTAAAGAGGAACTGAAGCGCGTTAACGAAAAGATAAAGATAGATATGGAAGAAGTGAAAAAAGAAGTGGAAAAGGAAAAACAGCAGTACCGCCAGGAAATGGAAAAAGAGCGTAAGGAATCTGAGAAGAACAGGAAACCCGAGGATACGGGCGATGATGATGATAACTAAGGCAAAAGTGATCCCGCCGGCGAATCACCGCAGGTAATTCTTGCGGGACTTCGAAAATGTCTAAAGACATTTTCTCGAACGCAAAAGGAAATAAAATAATAACTGAAAAATATAACCCGCCTGAAACGGCGGGTTTTTTATAACCGTTAGTATATTGCATATGAAAATAATAATCTCACTTATAGCCTTCTTAATTTTCACAAATTTTGTGTGCGGACAAAACGATGATAAATCCGGGAATGATAACAAACCCGGCAAGGAAACTACCATAACAGTTGGTGACGGCTGTGAAGGCTGCGAGGCGGTTTACGAATCACCCGTGCCTTTAGAGGAATTGAGTCATATTGATACACTGCCTGATTTTGAAACTGCAGCCGTAAAGCTTGAGATCAGCGGGGTGATATATCAGCCTGATGGTACAACTCCCGCACCGGGGATTGTAATGTACTTGTATCACACGGATCAGAACGGGTACTATACTAAAAAGGGAAACGATAACGGAAGGCACGGCTATATCAGAGGCTGGCTAAAAACAAATGATAAGGGCGAGTATAAATTCTATACATTAAGACCCGCACCGTATCCGAACGCGACATTCCCTGCGCACATTCACCCCACTATTAAAGAGCCGGGTAAAACTGAATACTGGATAGATGATTATGTGTTTGATGATGATAAGTATGTAAATGAATCATACAGGAAAAATGCACAGAACAGGTGCGGTAACGGAATTCTGAAATTGACAAAAAATGAGAGCGGTATTTATACCGCAAGACGTGATTTAATTCTCGGGAAGAATATTCCGAATTATAAATGATTGAATAAAATTCTACGTGGCCGGATTCATAGCGGCAATAATTCGCGCGCGGAAATTATTTTCGCTCCACAGATTTAGTTTATCACATAGCTCAGCATACAGTTCGCGCCTTTGTTTGCGCAGGTGCATCACGCTGCTCCGCAGCTGCCTTGTGGATAAACGCTGATCGCTATCCTTTATGGTCTGATTAAACAGCCGCACTTCTTTCATATGCAGTGATATATCGGGGATCATTACATCGGCGTCGTGGATTTCGCCCATGAGGTCAAGGGAAAGTTTTACTTCATCCAGGCATAGTTTAAAATCGGGGGTGAAGCAGTATTCGCCAAGCTCCATAGCGTAGCGAAGCGGCTTGCCCGCTTTGCGCATTTCATGTAATTGGTTTTTCCGCAATGGGAAATTTATCACCACCGGCGCAAATGATATAAAATCATCGAACATTTCGGGGATTACCCTTTTGAGATTTTCCTTCAGCGATGATTTTTTCTTAATGGAGTATGTTTTTTTCAAATGATAAATGACAACTATTAATTTCAAATTCCCGGGGATTGTTAAATCAATTTTACCACCCCGTCACGCCTGCGGCGTGCCTTCCCCTCCTTACGAAAGGAGGGGAGCTGTATATATCTACGATAAATTCTCTGTGATGAAATTATTAAAATGCTCTTTATATCCCGCTTTGTTAAGTGTGTTAATATGCTGAATCAGTAATTTTCGTTTCTGCTCACGTTCAGCTTTTTTGCGGATAATGAGCAGATCAATTGCGCGCGTATCCTTATCAGTCAATTCGGTTTTCAGTTTTTCTGTTTTATCTATGAATACATCGTAATCCCTTACCTCGCCAAGTGAGCGGATAAGCAGGCGCAGCTCATTGTATTCAGCTTTGAATTTTTTCTTCGGGAAGATTCCGCGGAACATTTTAAATACAGCCTGCACACGCCGCGAAGCGACGCGCATATCATGCAATGCCTCTATATCGCTGCCATCTATTGTGCCCTGCTCATGCGCCGTCATTTCATCAAACCTTGTGCGCAGAATTTTGAGCAGGCTCACATCTAATGGGTGATTGGGATCAAGCCCCGGTATTTTTTTAGCTTTAGCCATTATATTTTCTTCAATGCAATCTTGGCAAGGGGAGTAAGCTTCAATTTTTTCATTTCCTTTTCGGTGAATATTTCTGCGCCAAATGAATCATTGCCGTCAGGCTCGCGTTTTAATTTATCGATATCTTTCGCTTCAGCTTTGAATATTACGCCCGTATGATGGAACTCCTCTTTTTTTGATTCATGCGTATATGCTTCAACGGTTATGAGCTTGTATGATTTAAGCTTCAAGCCGGTTTCTTCAGTGATCTCGCGCTTCAGGGTTTCTTCGGGTGTCTCGCCATAATCGGTTTTTCCCCCGGGCAGGTCCCACCTGCCCTTAAACGGACCCTTGCCTTTTTGAATGAGTATATACTTACCCTTATATGTTAATACAGCGTAAACCCCGAACCGTGTTGATTGAATTTGTTTTTTCTTTGTCAATTTTTTAAACCGCCAAGAGCGCAAAGGCTCAATTACTTTGTTAAATTAAAACTTTTTCTTAATAACACTTTGTCGCCTTGCTCAAGTGTAAATTCCCACTTTCCCTGCAACATTTCCCAATCATTTTCAAAAACAAAAAAATCAAAACCCGTTGAATTAATATCTAAATTGTTGTGTTCAATTATTTCAAGTGCTACTATTTTTGTATTTGGATTTTTCATTTCAGGATGCCGGATTCTGCTGATGAAAGATTCAATCAAATCTGAATTATCACATTTTATAAAATACTTGATCCCAAAAGATAATTTCTTTTTGATTTTGATTTCATCTGTTTGTTTCAATAACTTAATATCAGGTGGATGTATGAAGTATCCCGTTAAGCTATTATTGCTTTCATCATAATCAGCTTCATCTTCGGCAAATGAAAAAACCCCATATTCCAATAAATCCACACTCAATATCATTTCTTAAAACGAAAGTAATTTAGTAATATTCTTTCACAACCCTATACGTTCCCGCATATGCATCTACTGTATGCGAGATAGGTTTTGAGTACCCGCCGCCTAAGCCGAGTGAAACCGGAACACCACGCGTTTTGCATTCTTCAAGAACCATCCTGTCACGCTCCATTAATCCGGCGTGTGTGAGCGCAAGCCTGCCGAGCGAATCATGCTCAAGCGGATCAACCCCCGCCTGGTATAATATTATATCGGGGCGGAACTCAAAAATAGCAGGTAAATTTTTCTTAAGTAAGGATAAATATTCTTCATCACCCGTTTTGTCAGCAAGCTCAACATCTATAGTAGAGGCAACCTTAGCGAAGGGATAATTTTTAGCGCCGTGCATGCTGAATATGAATACATCCGGGTTGTGGCCCAGTATGGCGGAATTACCGTTGCCCTGATGCACATCAAGGTCAATTATCGCGGCGCGGTGTATCATCCCGCATTTTATTAAGTGAAGTATCACCACGGCAAAATCATTGAATACGCAAAATCCTTCGCCGTACTCGCGGAAAGCGTGGTGAGTGCCGCCGGCAAGATTACCGCCTATGCCGCACTCAATGGCGCTGCGCGCTGAGCCGATGGCACCGCCAACAGAAGCCAGTGAGCGGTAAAACAACTCCTTGCTCCACGGCAGACCGATGCGGCGGATAATTTTAGGGTCTATGGTACCGTTTGCAAATGAGTCGTAATACTCCCCTGCGTGCGCAAGCGTTATTACTTCGCGGGCGGGAAGCTCAGGCTCATACAGCTCACCCGGCTCAAGGATACCTTCAGCCAGCAGTTTCTCCCGAAGCAGCCTGTATTTTTCCATCGGGAAGCGGTGCCCTTCTGGCAGCGGTACAGTGTAGTGATCTGAGTAGAATACTTTCATTTGAATGACAAAGATATTTGAATATGATTTTAAGTTAAAGGGGAATGGGGGGAAGAGAAGAGAATTTTTACCGCCAACCTTTCTCTCCTGCGGATAGCAAGGCGTGGGCACGCAGAGGCGCAAGGATAAACAAACAATCCTTCACACATTACTCCACTCTCCCCACATGAACCCCCATTGACAATCACAGAATATTGCCGCTTCACGAATAATTTTCGCTCATACGATTATTGACAATTTACTCCCCCCTTTATCAAAGGGGGGACGAAATTTCAGATTAGATTCATTTTCGTTAATTAATGTATTTGTTTATGCTCCGGATTATTTTCGATGGGGGTTCCGTTTTTTGAAAACAGGGGTTGGTCCAAAGGACTCCTGCGGAGAGGGGAGCTTTATATAGGCAAAACAATACCGGAAATTTTTCCCGGAGTAAGAAGGTTTTTTACTTTGAATAAGAAATTGATAAAAAGTATTTTAGTGGATTGAAAAGAAACTTCTCAAACCACCATCTGTATTTATTGATGGATGACAGTCAAAGAATAATTTTCATTTAATTAATATTAAAGATAATTCTCCCCCCTTCAAAACGAAGGGGGGACTATATAAAACCCGGTGTAAGGGATATTATAAGCCAAATATGATAACATTCGGAAGATTTTCGGACAGCTTTAAACCAAAAGCTAAAATAGATGACTGGAACACCTCGGAGAGGCTTTTCCTCGAAAAGAATTACATGGCAAGCTACGAGGCGTTCTTTAAATATCTAAGCGATGATGAAGTTAAAAACGTTACCTGGAAGCGCGAAGGCGAGAGGATAGATTTCCAATTGCTGCAGGGCTCGAAGATAGTACACGGCACAATTGCGAACGGCGAAGTAATTTGCGAAGCCGATGTTGCGCAGTACGATAAGCTCTCTGTGGCATTCATGCGCAGGCTGATGGAGATGAATTACTCCATGTACTACAGCCGCTACGCCATGAAGGATAACAGGATATGCATTAAGTTCGACAGCAAAATAGCAGCGGCTCCGCCGCGCAAGCTGTATTATGGCTGGAAAGAGCTTGCAACCCGCGCCGATAAACAGGATGACCTTCTGGTAGATGATTTCGTTATGCTGAAATCAACCGGCAACGGCGGCGCTGAGCAATTACCAGATGCCGAAAAAGAAATTAAATACAATTTTTATAAAAGCTGGCTTGATAAAACCATAGCGCGCATTAATGAACTGAACGAAGACGCGTTTTCAGGTGGGATATCATACCTTCTGCTGAATACCGCCTACAAGCTTGATTACCTTATAGCCCCCGAGGGCACACTGATGAACGAGCTAGAAAAAATGAGCTGGGAATATTTCGCCAAGGATAACAAACCCTACGTTGAGAAGAACCGCAAGATGAAAGAAGCCCTGCAGAAGCTGGCTGATAAGCCGAAGGAAGCAGTACTTGAAGATCTCTACAGGGTGAAATCAACTTTTGGGATTGCAAATCCCGCGCCGCACCAGGCGGTAATAGATCTGTTTGCAAACAACCTGCAGAATGTTAAGTGGTACATAGATAACAATTACCCTGATATAGCAGTTGTGCTGTATGAGTATCTTGCAACATACTGCCTTTTCAGTTACGGGCTGCCAAAACCGGATGCGAAGCTTTTCCATTTGCTGCTTAATATCACCAACCAGGATTACTTTACCGCACTTGGTGTGGGTGAGCAGCTTTATGATGCCGCGGGCGGGAAGTTCAGTGAGCAGGTTATTAAAAGTAAGATAGATGAAATTATTAAAGAGGGTAATGAGCTTTATCCTGAGCTGAAATTCAATACGGCGAATCTGAAGTTTGATTCACTGGTAAGTTTTTTAAGGACATATGTTGCTGAGATCCAGCAATTGAATTATAATCAGTGATTTTTTAGAAGCAACCCCCATCGCAGTTTGTAGCTGGGAAAAGTTTTAAGACTAATTTTCACAAAGCAAAAACTTAGAGATTTAGTCCCCCCTTTTCAGAGGCAAAGGGGGGATGAAAAAAGAAAGATAAAAATTATAAATGGATACACAGCATATAATAGACCGGTTTCAGCATGTGATAATTCAGATAGCCACACCGCAGGGAACGGGTACGGGGTTCTATGTAAAAAAGGAAAACCTGATAATCACCAACGACCATGTGGTAAAGGGCAACTCAGAAGCGGTGATAAGCGGAAGATCGATACCGAAGCAGATGTCGCCCGTGTTTTTTAATGACGCGAAGTATGACCTCGCATTTATAAAGGTACCCGAAGGTATTGAGCTTCCTGATATTGATCTAGCCCCGGGGCTTGATGTAAAGGAAGGCGACCAGGTTATAGCGATCGGTCACCCCTACGGCCTGAACTACACTGCCACTGAAGGCATTGTATCAAAATCAAAACGGCTGCAGCGCGGGATAAATTATATACAGATAGATGCTGCAATAAACCCGGGTAATTCAGGGGGCCCGCTTGTTAATTCAAACGGTGATGTAGTTGGAGTAAATACATTTATTATTGCAGGCGGCGATAATTTAGGTTTTGCATTGCCCGTGGAATATCTGCAGGAAGACCTTGCTGCATATAAAGAGTATTTTGGCAGGTACACGCAAAAATGTCCGAGCTGCGGATTTTACGTTATTGAAGAAAATCTCGATGGCGAGTACTGTCCAAATTGCGGTACCAAGCTGGAGTTCCCCGCACTGAAAAAAGACGGCGAGTATACACCAACGGGCGCAGCGGCAACCATAGAAACAATTTTAGAGCAGTTGGGTAAAGATGTCAAGCTTGCCAGGAAGGGTCCCTCCAGCTGGGAAGTTGAAGAAGGCACAGCGAAAATTTTTATCAATTATAACCAGGATGGATTTATAGTATGCGATAGTTTGTTATGCATGCTTCCCAAAACAAACATTGCGGCAATGTACGAATTTTTGTTGAGGGAGAATTACACACTTGAGGGCATGATGTTCAGCGTAAATAACCAGGATGTGATACTTTCAACATTTATATTTGACCAGTACTTAACTTATGAAACGGGACTCGAAACAATGAAGACACTCTTTGCCAATGCCGATAGGTATGATACACTGCTAATAGAGCAGTACGGCGCGCAGGCAAGAGTGACGGATGAATCATAGTTACAGGTTTACAGGTTGCAGGCTACAAGTTTTAACCCG
>JAUQWQ010000008.1 GCA_030835085.1 Ignavibacteria bacterium | reverse complement strand
ACCAGCAACGGGAATGATTGCTTTCAAGTTCAGTTATATATTATATTAGATAACATAAAGCGTTAAATCTTTTCTTCTGTATGGTGGCACAGACAGGAATGTGTGTGCTACTATGAATACTATAAATTACAAATATTTCTGAATAATACCGGGTAATGCTTCTAGTGCTTCATTAATCTTTGATACATCCTTACCGCCAGCGGTTGCAAGGTGAGGTTTGCCGCCTCCCCCGCCTCCAAGAATTTTGGCAACATCACCGGCAATTTTGCCAGCGGAAAGTTTTTTAGTTTTAACCAGATCATCGCTGACTACGGCACATAAACCGATTTTTCCATCAATCACTGAATATAACAAACCAACTGCCGAGCCCATCTTTTCGCGAAGCTTATCGCCGAGCTCTTTAAGCTCATCAGTATTATCCACAGTAAATTCGCCCGTAATAAGCTTTATGCCGCTTACATCTTTTGCGGAGCTTATCAGCTCATCAATTGAGCCTGCAGCATTCTGTACTTTCTGCTTAGCGAGCTGTTTTTCAATCTGGCGCTTTTCTTCCAGGTACTTTTCCTTCAGTTCAAGCAGCGAAGCAATTGTTGAATCGTGATACTTTATCAGTGATTCGAGCATTTCAGTATTCCTGAAATCGGCTCCATCAAAATCTTTTCTGAACTCTGAAATTGCAAGATTGAAATTATTGGCATATTTTTCAGGCAGCTCAGATGCTAATTTTTCAATTTCAGCAGTTCTTTCGTTGATATGGTCAATTATCCCCTCGCCGGTTTTAGCGAATATCCTTCTTGTACCGGCGGAGATGCTTTCTTCACGGATAATTTTAAACAGACCTATATCAGAAGTATCCTTAACATGAGTACCGCCGCAGAACTCCACACTGAATTTATCATCGATGAATACTACCCTTACCATTTCGCCATATTTTTCTCCAAAGAATTTCTTCACATGCGGAATTGTATTGGCTTTTTCAATTGGCATTTCTTCTGAATAAACAGCAATTTTTTCCTTAACCTTATCATTTACGATCTGCTCAATATCCGTAATTTCCTGCGGTTTAAGCTTGTGGAAGTGCGGGAAATCAAACCTGAGCAATTTATCATCGAGGTATGAGCCCATCTGCTTAACATGTGAGCCCAGAACTCTGCGAAGGGCTTCATGCATAATATGCGTAGCGGAGTGATTCCTCTGGATTGAAAGCCTGCGGGGAATATTAATCTTCGCAACAGCCTTTACAGGCAGCGTATTCAGTTCAGTTTTTGGTATTTCAATGATATTCTTAGTATTGATGTTCTGTACTTCATACTCTTTGCCGCCAAGAATAATTTCACCTGTATCACTTACCTGACCGCCTGAAGCTTTATAAAATGGATTAACCTTCAGCAATATTCCTGTACCGTTATCAAATTTATTCTGGTAAGCAATAACTTCTGTTTCAATCGTTTCTGATTCTGTATACGGATCATACACAAGTCCATTATTGACTTTCATCAGGTCATCATATTCTTTTTCTTCAATGGAATCCAGAATTTTGTCAACCCGTGATAGACCGCGGGCAATTTCCATTTTCTCATTAAACGAATCCATATTCACCCCATAATCGAGCTCCCTTGCCATAAGCTGGGTCAGGTCAACCGGAAAGCCGTATGTATCATGCAACTTAAATGCCACCTCGCCACTGAATGTATTCTCACCGGCCGATTTCATTCTTTCAACTTCATCGTTAAACAATGCCAGTCCCTTATCAAGCGTTATGTTAAAGCTCTCTTCTTCTCCCTTTATGACTTCCTTTATGAACTCACGCTTTTCAACTATTTCAGGAAAAACGTGACCCATTGTGTCAACAACTGTATCAACCAATTTATATATAAAAGGAGTGCGCATATCCAGATTCCTGCCGTAACGCGCTGCGCGCCTGAGTACTCTGCGGAGTACATATCCCCTGCCTTCATTGCTTGGAATAGCGCCATCACCAATTGCGAAGGTCAGCGTGCGTACGTGATCAGCAATTACATTCATCGGTGCTTCATACTTTCCGGAATACTCTTTACCGGTAATGTTGATAAGTTCGTTAACCAGAGGAAGGAAAACATCTGTAAGGTAGTTTGATGATTTATTCTGCAATACTCTGACCATTCGCTCAAAGCCCATGCCTGTATCAACATGTTTCTGGGGCAGGTCGTGCAGTTTACCCGTATTATCACGGTTGTACTGAATGAACACGAGGTTCCATATTTCCATTACATCGGGGTTATCAGCGTTTACATCGCTGCCCTTGCAGCCATTTGGAGTGAAATCATAATGTATCTCGCTGCATGGACCGCAGGGACCGGTATCGCCCATTTCCCAGAAATTATCCTTTTCGTCAAACTTCAAAATATGAGTGTGATCAATATCCGTGCAATTTTCCCAAAGCTTTTTTGTTTCAAGGTCTTCTCTGTAATAAGTAACCCAAAGCCGTTTTTTATCGAGTCCCCATACCTTTGTAAGCAGCTCCCATGCCCATTCAATGGCTTCTTTTTTGTAATAGTCGCCAAACGACCAGTTGCCAAGCATTTCGAAAAATGTATGGTGGTAACCATCGTGACCGACCTCTTCGAGGTCGTTATGCTTGCCGCTCACACGAATGCACTTCTGAGTATCAGCGCAGCGCTTATAGTCGCGTGTTCCGGTACCTAGGAAGACATCCTTGAACTGGTTCATGCCCGCGTTGGTGAAAAGCAGTGTGGGGTCATCATAGGGAAAAACCGGTGCCGAAGGCACTATTTTATGCTGTTTGGACTTAAAAAAATCCAGGAAGTCCTGTCGTATTTCAGTAGATTTCTTCAATTTCTTTTATTTAAGCTACAAATTTAGCAAAGTTAATATAAACAAAAAACCCGTCTTTTTAGACGGGATTTTCTTTAATCTAGTAGCGGGGGAAGGATTCGAACCTCCGACCTTCGGGTTATGAGCCCGACGAGCTACCAGCTGCTCCACCCCGCGATATTATCAACAAATATACCATTATATTTAGAGTCCTTCAAGTTACGAAATTTTACCTAAAATCCGGTTTCGAATGAATTCCCTCCCCCGAAAACTCTTTAATTCTTTCTCTCTTTTTAAAGCTTCTTGTTTAGTCTGAAAACTCTCTTTATAAACAATCTTCCAAGGTCTGAATTTTATAGTCCAACCTTTCTTTGAAAGTTCATTATGGGATAATAACCTCTGCTCAAGATTAGAGGTCATGCCAATATAAATTTTATCAAAATTTTCAGAATACAATACATAAACTAAATACATTTATCAAACGAGATTACGTTTTCGGGTTATGATCCGCCAGTCGGCGGATACCAGCTACTTCACCCATGATTATTTCATGCGGATATACCATTATATTCGGAGTCCTTCAAGTTACGAAATTTTACCTAAAATCATTTGTCATGCTGAACTCGGTTCAGCATCTGTGTTCTTACTCAATGATTGATCAATACCAGTAGATTGCGGAGTATTCAAGCAGACCCTGAAACAAGTTCAGGGTGACAGAAGTCCTATGTCATGCTGAATCCTCGACTTGTTTCTAAGTTTGGTTCAGCATCTATGTGCATACTCAATGAATTATCAATACCTGTAAAATACAGAGTAATCAAGCAGACCCTGAAACGAGTTCCTAAAGGCGTAGCAGGGTGACACGCTGCCGGGGGATCTAACAAAAAAACCAGGCAGTAAGCCTGGTTTCAGTTCTAATACTTTTATTTTCTACCTTACTTACAATCCTCAACCATTTTCCTGAGCATTGTTATAAAAAATACGGAATTCTTATAAAGATCTGATTCATCAAACTCAATAGTATCACCGCTGATATTGATCTTATATTCTTTACCATCCATATTTATAGCAATATTTATCCTTGTAAAAACTTCAAAGCTCTTGGTTTTGGAAGTCTTCTGAAACAATGAATCATTAACATTGAGTCCCTTGGTTTCGATCGTCTTTGTTATATTTTTCAGGTCCTGCTCAGTAAACGTACAGGTTTTTTCCATATCCTGCTCATTCTTGCCTTTTCTTCCTGAATATTTGACCGAATAAGCTACATTTGTGTTGCTGATAGCAAAGCTCTCTTCGGATGCATGACTATCCTTGCTTTTTTCGCCATAAAGATAGCTTATAGCTATATTCAGATCCTGTGCAGATAATACACCAGAAAAGAATATTAAGACTAATACTATGCCGGTCAGATATTTCATATACAAACTATTTTAACAGTTTTTGATAATTCTTCTTAGGTCCTTTATCAGTTCTATCACTTTGAGGTACATTTTGTTCCCCATTACAAGGTTAGATTCGCCGTCAAGTATTATTTCGTACGGAGTGCCGTCATAAACCATGTTTACTTTTATAAGCAGGTAAAAAGTACTTTCGCCATTGGTTTTTTCCTTAGCATAGAAAGATTCGTTTACAGCAACTTTATTATCGCTAATAGATGACGCAATCTCATTCACAGCATTCTGGGTAAGCTCACATACTTTCTGTTCATCCATTTCATTCGGCAGAACCCTGCCGTCATATTTCAGCGAATAAACCGATGATGACCCGTTTATGCTGAAAGTTTCAGTCCTTGTGCTGCGGTTCTTATCGTTTTCTATCCTGGTATATGAAATATCAAGCACAAGGCTTTGTGATAATATGGTTGAGGTAACAAATAATGCAAGCA
>JAUQWQ010000100.1 GCA_030835085.1 Ignavibacteria bacterium | reverse complement strand
GTTGTTCCCTTGCATAGAGAACTCGCAAAAGGAACAATAATAGATATTCTTCATCAAACAGGATTAAGCAGAGATGATCTATTGGAATTGTTATAATTTCAGAATCCCGACTCCCCCGAATCTTGCTGCCTCCCCTCCCCTCACGCGAATCACGGCGCCGCAGGGAAAGTGAGGGGCATGGCTGCTTCGGTTCATACACAATGGGATTGTGGAGCGCCTGAAAATTTATTGTATTTTATTTATAAAACTTAGGATGTTTCGTAAAACCCAGCCCCCCTCATCGACAGACCGATGGCGCCACAGAGGGGGCGATGGGCAGGGACGCTTCGGGTTTTGATGAAAATGATTGCACAGGAATGAAAGATGAATCGCTTGAATGCGTCCCACCTTTGACTGAAGCGCGTCGAGGTATGCGACGATGGGGCGCTACATCTGTAAAGCTAATTCATAAACTGAAACCAAAATTTCTCCTGTTTCCGCAGCTTTTCTTGCTTTTAATCGGATAGCATCATCAAGTCTCATTTTTCCTTCGAGAATAAAATAAATATCTTGGCCATTAATGGCTATGATATTAGTAGGTCTTCCATGTGAAAAAGCTATCAATCCATCTTCTGTGAACCCACTCATACTGATAAAAATTCCCCTTGACCATGTTGCTTTCCCTTCAACTTTTCCATGAAAAATGAGCAAATCACTTTGTCCGATAGGCTTACTTTGCCATTTTGCCTCAATCAAATATGTACAATTATCAAACACCAAGCTCCCATCGATTTGTTCGCCTTGGATCCTAAATGAAGCTCGTGGATTAAGATTAAATATCGTGAATAATTCTGTCAAGAAGCGTTCAAAGGCGAACCCACGTTCTTGGGGAGAAAGCATTTCAATATTAAGGAAATCTTTACGTAGTTTGTCAAAATCTGGACTCTTTGCATTCCCTACATCCTTTTCGTCAGTTCTTTTGGGTTGATTTGATGGAAGGGATTCTAAAAAGGAGGTATCCCATAACTCAGGAATTTTAAATTCCACCTTCACTATAAGTTCGTTGAGTTTTCTTATTTCTTCCCTGGTTATTGGCTCTCCTCTGCCATCACGGTATTTTATTCCTCTTCGTACAATCTCTAATAATAGTGGACAAAAAAGGTCGCTTCTATCTTCTAATGTTTTTTCTAACAAAGATGTAATCGCTGGGATTTTACTTCCACGTTTCCAAAAATGACCAAGACCTAATTCATGAGCGATACCGGCGAAAGAAATTCCCTGGTCAGCATAAGGATGTGCCTGCCCCGGTAGAATATTATACAGAAGTTTTGATATTTCTGCAACTGTCTTTGTCTTTTGTAAAGATAACTGCAACTATAATTCCCCCTTAAACGCCCTGTCCAGCACCGCCGGCATCAGCGCATCTAGTTCAGCGCCAATCTCTGCCTGGAGGTGCAGGAGCAAGTTCATAATCATAAGAAATTGTCTATTTAGATGATGATACGGTGCTATTTGTTTGTTCTTCATTATTTTTTGACCTCTTCCAATGATGAAATGAGGAATGTTGCCATTGTCCCTGCTAGATTGACCGCTAACTCTGCATGACGAGGATCGGGTTTCACCCAGTCCTTTCCTTTTCCATGAGCATCTCCAAACGTATTCCTTAATTCCCCTAATCCTACCACAACCGTATTACACCCTCCAAGAATTTTCCTATGGAGCAATTCAGAATGTTGACTTGGTGCCACGTTAATCAGTCGAGATGCCTTAGAATAGAGTTCGGGCAAATCTGCACTATTCTCGTACTTGGTGCCAAATCTATCTAGTATATGTTTGCAGACGCCCTCAAGAAGGGTTCGTGCCATTGTAATTGCACCTTCGGGATCGATAGTCCTACGCTCCAAGGCCTTTTTCCAAGTATCTTGAATGTATTCCGAATCAACTCTGGCTAATCCATTAGTTACTGCTTCATCGCTTGGAGCTATACATCCATTATTTAACAAGAACAAAACAGGCTCAAACTCTTTGGATAAGAATTTTCGACGTCCATCCCATGTATGAAACTTCATCTTTATGAACGCCCAGAATTGACTCAAATCCTCACAAGTTTCAAGAAAAATGGGTATTTTGGATTTAATACTTGAATTTGCTATGAGTTCATCACGAATAATTTTGTATCCTTTGATGTCACCTGATCCCATCCCGTTAGTTGCGCATGAAGCTAAGTTATGTTTAAGCGTTTCAATCTTTAATAGTAATTCCCGCTTAGTATCCATCACAACTCCCCCTTAAACGCCCTATCCAGCACCGCTGGCATCAGCGCATCCATTTCGGCGCCGGTCTCAGCCTGGAGGCGCCTGAGAGCATCCACCTTCCCTCGGAGGCTATCAATATAAGCTAAGATGCTATGTTGCTCATCAATTGATGGTATTGGGAAACTAACTTCTTTAAGATGTTTCACAGATGAAACATTTTTCATAGCAGAACCTGGCGTGACAAGCTTTTGTTGTGTCAAATTAGATTCAAAGATTACTTTGAAAAAATCGTTAAGAACTATTGATTCATTTAGGCTTAGTTTTAACAAAGCTTGGTTTATGATACCTTCTTCAACATTTGCTGGTACAATAGCAACCTTTCCTATGGTTCCCGAACAAGATATTAAAATATCGTTTGGCCTGATTTGAAAAGCTTTTAGCTCTTCGAATTTATTGCTATCAATATAGTAATTCCCAATACTAAAGTCATCATTAATGACATTTTTTTGTTCGTATACTTTAAAGCCAAGTGGTACAAAAAATTCTTTTCTCAACGAACTTCCAAAGGGTCCTCTTTTAATTGAATATTTGTCATTTGATACGATATCTTTTAATATTTTCACAGGAAAATTATTCTCATTAAAGATATTCAATATTTTAGAAGAACAAATTTTTTTCGCCTCTTCCTCTGCCTTTTTCCTCAGCCCTTGCGCCTCCTCTATCTTCGCCGCCAGCTCTTCGATGTGCGCCACGATGCGGCGCTGCTCAGGGAGCGGGAGGAAGGGGATTTTATAACCCAGAACATTGGCAGGGCGAATTGCTGCATAGTTTGTTGTACCTTGCGCCGTGACTTGTTCACGGAAATATGGTGTGCGTATGAAGAAATCTAAGAATCTGCGATCAAGGCGGGTTTCATCTATAACGAAAAGAAAATAGTGGCTGCTAACGATAGAATCATCAAGTTCAGGAGGCACGATGCCAAATCCACCAATCTTGGCATCGATCTCAGCAACCAAAAATTCACCGGTTTGGCAGACCTGTTGTTTTTTGGTTTTAATTTCAGCGCCTAAAACGATATCACGCAGCACGATACCCTGAGCGTGTAGTCGTACACGGCATCTCTTATAGTTTTGGAGGTCATCAATTTGAATGAACTGATTTCGATGTTTAATGACCTCCCCCAGCGCCACCATCGGAAAGCTCATCGCCCTTCCGACATCGCCGTTCGATCTATGAACCCCGGATGAACGTCGATGAACACAGACGGCACAGTGATGCTCGATAACTTGTTGAGGCTATTTATGAATCTCACCGCAAAGAGCGCAAAGAAAGCAAAGATTATTGTTGCTATGCTTTGCGCTCTTTGCGTACATTGCGGTGATTTATTTAATTTCTTGAATTGAGTATTAACGCTGAAAAACGCAGAATTATGGTTGTTAGGGTTTTTGGGATGGAACACGGATTGTGCGGATAATACGGATACGCACGGATAAAAAATATCCGTGAAAATCCGTCTGATCCGTGTCATCCGTGTTCTATTTTTAGTATAATTTAAACAACGAACCGGTACGAACTGAAACGAACTCATGCAATTAGAGTTCGTACGTGTTCGTTTTAGTTCGTTGTTTACGTATTTATCATTATTTATCTTCAATTCCTTAGATTTTGTTTCATATTTCGCAGACACTGTCTGCGATTTTTCTAAAGATTGAAGATTTGACTTGTTCACATACACAAATTTAGATTTGCCCGACCGTGTCTGGCAAATCTTTTCAGGTGAATAAATCCGGTATATTAGCCGCATTTTTTGGAGATTTTGGCGTGAAAAACCGCGACCAAATTTCTTCTTTAGATCTGCTGATAGACGATTGATCAATGCTTCCCCATAGGCAGCACGCTCTTTTCCTGCTTGCTCCCATTCAATAATTCTTCTACCAATCAGCCAGCAGGTTGAAGTCATGAAAACATTGACCGCTCTGGCAGAAGCGTGCCTTGCCGATTCAAGAAGGTCAATGACCTCAGAGAGAATTGTGTCATATCCTGCGATCTCGCTATCGTTCTCGACCACAACGAGTTTCTTGGAACGTTTATTCATTGTTTAATCCCAGCCGCAAGCACCAGTTTTATCTCAGCCATAATCTCCGCGATTCTCATCTCCTTCTTCAGGATACTCTCAGTCAACTGCTCAGGCGGCAGATGCTCCAGATCCGCCTTGCCATTAGGGTTTTTGATATCAAGATTGTATCCATTCTCAATAACCTTCGCCACAGGCACTTTCCATGCCTGTCCATTCTCCGTCCTGTCCTTCCACCATCCTATAACAGGCGCAAACTCCTCAAATTGCATAGGTTGGGTCTTATTATATTGTTTCCTGCCCTCTGGCAATGGTATTTCATAATACCAGATCTCCTTCGTCGGCCCACCGCGCTCGAAAAACAGCAGGTTCGTAGGGATCCCAGTATAAGGTGCAAAAACACCATTGGGCAGCCGAACAATGGTATGAAGGTTAAACTCTTCGATCAGTTCCTTCTTTATGCGCGCGCATACTCCATCCCCGAATAAAGTGCCGTTGGGGACAACTATTCCGCACCGACCTCCCCTCTTCCCGCCAATATCTCTCTTCAACTTCCTCATGATCAGTTGAAGAAAAAGCAGCGTAGTCTCAGCGGTCTGTTTATCTTCAGGGAAATTTGAAAGTATCCCCCGCTCTTCCTCACCTCCAAAAGGCGGGTTCGTAAGTATAATATCAACCCTGTCCTTATCCCCAATTTCCCTAAGGGGAAACCGAAGAGAATTCATAGGGTCGATCTGAGGAGACTCAAGGCCATGAAGCAAAAGGTTCATCTGGCAAAGAAGATAAGGCAGCGGCTTTGCATCTCCACCGAATATAGACTTTTTCTGCAAAATCTCAAAATCCTCCGCTCTATTACACTGTTTCCTGAGATGCTCATAAGTTTCAACCAAAAATCCGCCAGTCCCGCAGGCCGGGTCAAGTACAACCTCACCAAGCTTTGGATCTGTCACATCGACCATAAAACGGATTACAGGGCGCGGCGTGTAGAACTCACCTGAATCGCCAGCGGTATCTCTCATTTCTTTCAACATGCTTTCATACAGGTGCGAAAGAGTGTGGATTTCTTCTGAAGCCGTGAAATGGATGCTGTTCACCTTATTGATGACATCACGCAGAAGATATCCATTGACCATGCGGTTGATAGTGCCCCTGAAAACAGTTGCAATCACATCCCTTCTGTCGCCGCCGTTAGCTCCGCGAAGATTCCTCAAATAAGCAAACAAACCCGCGCCGCGGGTGCCATCCGGTATTACAGCTTCATCGTTATTGATAAAAGCAATGAGTTCATCCCCTGTTATGCCATCCTCTTTCGCTGCCCAGTCCCTCCATCTGTAAGGCGGCTCAATTGCAGTTTTATATTTCCTTCCAGCAAGTTCCTCTTCAGCCTCTCTCATCCGTTCCATATCATCAAGGAACTTGAGGAACATTATCCAGGTAAGCATCGGAAGACGGTCAAGATCGCCATTTAATCCCTTGTCCTTGCGCATGATATCACGCGCCGATTTTATCAGGCTTCCAAGCTGCTGTGTTGTCGTCTTTGGTGTTTCTTCCTTCGTTTTCCGAACCATGTTTCCTTCTACCCATTTAATTTGAATATAATAGAGCTTGCAGCTCTCCAAGACTATTTCTAAGAGCACCAGGCCCGCCGAATAGCTCCGAGATCTCCATCAGATTTCCATGCAAAGATATCGGAGGAACCTTAAGTATATTTGTATCAGTAAGTTGCTCAGTCCCGTATTCAATATATTTGTCCAGCATTTCATTCAATATCTTTCGTGCTTCATCACCAAATTTGTCA
>JAUQWQ010000099.1 GCA_030835085.1 Ignavibacteria bacterium | reverse complement strand
CTTTTTTGTGCTGGCTGATTCTGTTATCAACTATCCCATGAGAAAAGTTCAGCTGCACGAAATGCGCAAAGCCGGAAAACCGCTTCGTTATGCTATGGAGCTTGGTGAATACTGTTTCGGTGAAGACTTCGGCAAATTGCTTGAAGAGGTAAAACATGTGCTTGAGCTAATGGGTGAAATACACGACGCCGACGTTATGATCCCCGAACTGACGGGACATATTACTGAAATGGCTACATATAACCGTACAGTTAAAGAAAGCGAACATAAGATATCAACTTTATCACTGAAGGATTCAGTTACAAAGCTCAGAACTTCAAGGAATGTGATGTTTGGTGAGCTTTCTGCAATACTCACAGACTGGTCCAGAGGCAGCTTCAGGTTAAGGCTTTGCTCGGCAGTTAGATCCGACACAGCTTTGTAAGAAAATTCAACCCCAAATTGTCCCTTTACCTATTGATTTTACAGTAGTTTAAATTACGTTGTTGCTAACCGATAAGGTTTTTGATAAGGATTTGTACAGGTTCAAAAATAGATTTGTAGTATTCAATTCATTCATAATTCTAAAAGAAAGGAATACTCAAAGTGAACACAAACTTCAAAACTTCAATCTTAGCTTTATCGGCAGCAATCTTCTTCTTCATCACATGCAGCACATACACACAATTTCTTAAAACCTATAGTTTTTCCGCGGGCAGCATAGAGTGCGGAAGATCAATAGAGTTATCGGTTTTAAATACATATACAGTTTCGGGATATTCAAACTCAGTTCCCAATGCAGGTAATTATGACTGGCTGTTCCAGAAAATGGACGGTTCAGGAAACAACCTGTGCAATCTTGCACTGGGATATGCGTTTGCAGATTCCTGCTTCTCGCACACAAAGGTTGGCACAACCTACGGTAACGTGCTTGCAGGTTTTTATACGCTGCCATCGGGACTTTCGGGAAGAGAAACTGCTTCGTGGAGCTTTGTTGATGAATCGTCATGCACACATCTGGGTTCAAGGTCAGTAGTTGATTCGTTCAAATCGCAGTACAGAAGCGTTATAAAAGGACGCACCGGCACGGATTTCGTCCTGGCAGGCACTTCACAGGCAAACACCGGCTGGATGATACTCAAAAACAAAATCCTTGCAGGAAATTATTCATCAATGGGTGCACTCCTTTGGTTAAACAGGTACTCAACCGGCAACAACAGGCATGAAGCCGGATTTTCGATCTGCTATCAGCCTTTTGACAGCACATATGCAATTACGGGTGTACTTGTCGATTCAGCTGCAAACGGAAACATGAAGCGCGTATTTGTTCTTAAGCTCAGCACAAACGGCATTCCGGTATGGTATAGGATCTACAGGCCGCAAACCGCAGCATATCAGCACATAAGATCTGAATCCAGAAGGATAATCGCTATGCCGGACGGCAGCTTTGTTATCGCGGGATGGACAGAGGAATCGGTTTCTCCGGCAAACAACAATATATGGATCTTCAGGATAAACGGTTCAAGCGGAAACCCTGTATGGTCATATCAATACGGTTATTCAAATGTAACAGAGCAATGCAATGCAATTGAAAGGGATTTCAACGGGACCGCTCTCGTAACGACCGGATTCACTACAAGATACGGACAGGATGATATCTTCAATATGAAAGTTGACGGAAGCGGCAATTTCCTGTGGGCCAAATCACCCATCAACACATCTGCAAATGACAGGGGTTACGATGTTGATTTCGCAAAAAAGATGATCCATTCAACAGCCTTCTATTGGTTCACAGGGCAGTATCAGAAGACTGCAGTTAACCAGCTCAATTCATATTTGATGAAAACTTCACTTTCAGGAAACATTACTCCATATTACTCATGCATAGATACGCTTACAGTACCGAAAATACAGACTCCGGTTATTGTTGATTCAGCTTACGTTTTCAGAACTGCACTTGGCGACCAGACTATTAGCCCAAAGATCACAAACAAGAACGCCGTAATGGATACCGTTTGCCAGATTAAGCATCCTGCAATAGTGGAAGAAGCCGATAATAACAATAATGCTCCTTCGGTATTTGAACTGAGCCAGAATTATCCCAATCCGTTCAATCCTTCAACACTGATCAATTTTTCGGTTCCTGAAGGCGGGAATGTTACGCTGAGAGTATTTGATGCAGCCGGAAGGGAAGTATCGGTTGTGGTAAATGAGTTCCGGAATGCCGGAAGCTATACTGCAGAGTTCAACGCAGCATCATTGCCGAGCGGTGTTTACTTCTACAGATTAACTGCCGGCAGTTTTGAAGAGACAAAGAAGATGCTCCTTGTAAAATAGAGCCTTAAACTACCTCCTATAGCATGCCCCGGTATCAATAATGATACGGGGCATGTTCCTTTATACAGAACGGGATCGTTACAGTTTTATTGCAGAGCTAATCAGGGTAATTTTCAATATACATTCCAAGGATCAAATCTCTTTTACCGGTAAATGTTCCGTTTCCGGCATCTGTTAGTTTAAGAATGCCTGAGCCGCATCGCTTTGATTCTTTTTTTCTGTAGGCATCGTTCACAAACGGGTCGTCATCGAAAACATAATCTTCTATCCAGTATTCGTTCTTATCGGGTTCTTTTA
>JAUQWQ010000098.1 GCA_030835085.1 Ignavibacteria bacterium | reverse complement strand
ACTGAATTAATCATAACAAGCGTTGTGCCTTCTTTTTGCCCGAGGAAAGTATCCACATCAGCGGGTGTTAACAATTCAACAAATCCTGCTGCAGTTAATTCATCCCTCATCGGCTGAACCGCTTCGGGATCGTATATCGGTCCTCTTGTGTTTATCTGGAACATATTATATTAATTTTTATTATTTAGAAAATTTATTAATTATACTCTTATTGATTTAATACAAATTAAGCTGAAGCTTAGCTTCTTCGCTCATCATGTTCATTCCCCATGGCGGATCCCAAACGACTTTTACCACGCATTCACTTACCCCGGGTATTGAGCGTACCTTGCCTTCAACTTCAGGCGGCAGCGTTCCCGCCACCGGGCAGGCAGGCGATGTAAGCGTCATTTCAATTTCTACCTTGCCTGCATCATCAATATTTACCGAATATATCAGACCAAGCTCATATATATTTACAGGAATTTCAGGGTCATATACACTCTTTAATGCTTCAACCACAGCATTGTTAAGTTCAGCCTTATCAGTTTTTTCAGCCGGTTCTGTTATTTCCTTAGGCTGTCCGGTTACCTGTTCGGATTCCTGTACCGTAATTTTTTCTTCTGTTTTATCAGACATTTTTTAATTTAACTGTTTTGCTTTGTATGCCAGAGCATACATTTTCATCTGTTTGATCATTGCTGCCAGTCCGTTTGCCCTTGTTTGCGCAAGATGCTGCTGGAGCCCGGTTTTTGCAATGAATTCAAGCTTCGCATCCAGGATCTCATCCGGTGTTCTGCGGTTCAATACTCTTATTAACAACGCTATTAATCCTTTAACAATCGTTGAATCACTATCAGCTTTAAATATTATTCTGCCGTCTTCATCATCAGTAACAAGCCATACGCTTGACTGGCATCCCTTTACTTTGTAATCATTGTTCTGTTTGTCTTGGGGGAAACCTTTCAGCTTTTTGCCAAGCTCAATAATGTATTCGTACTTATCCTGCCAGCTCTCAAAAAAACTGAACTCATCAACGATCTCATCTTCTATTTCCTGTATAGTCTTTTCCATATTCAAATATCTCACGAACAAGGGGCTCGAGCCCCTTGTTGCTGAATATCATTTCAATATCTCGATCGCCTTCTTTAATGCGTTAACAAAAATATCTACTTCAGCTTTTGTATTATAGAATGCAAACGAAACTCTTACCGTTCCCGGTATTCCGAACTTCTCCATCAATGGCTCTGTGCAATGCTGACCCGTTCTTACAGCAACGCCGCTTGTATCAAGCATAATACCAATATCAAGAGCATTAAAACCTTCAACTACAAATGAAATAACTCCCGTTTTATCCTTTGCGGTTCCTATTATCTTCAATCCTTTTATCTCTTCAAGCAGGCCTGCTGCATATTCAAGCAGCTTTGTTTCCTGTTTGTGAATATCATCAAAACCGATAGCTTTGATATAATCTATTGCTGCAGCCAGACCCACAGCACCTTCAACATTAGGTGTGCCTGCTTCAAACTTCATAGGGATATCATTATATGTTGTCCCTTTAAAGCTTACCGAACTTATCATATCGCCGCCTGTCTGGTATGGCGGCATTGCCTCAAGCAATTCAGCCCTGCCGTAAAGAACGCCGATACCCATGGGTCCGTACATTTTATGCGAAGAGAACACATAAAAATCTGCGCCTAAATCTCTTACGTCAACATCCATATGGTGTATCGCCTGCGCGCCATCTATAACAACTGCAATACTTTTATTTTTTTCTTTAGCAATTCGTACTATTTCTTTTACAGGATTTATCGTTCCAAGTGAATTTGAAATCTGGCATACTGCAACAATTTTTGTTTTATCTGATAGCAGCTTCTTATATTCATCAAGCAAAAGTTCGCCGTTATCATTAACCGGTATAACTTTTAATACTGCCTTTTTCTTTTCACATAAAACCTGCCAGGGAACAATGTTCGCATGGTGCTCCATTTCAGAAATTATTATCTCATCGCCAGAGTTAACTTTTTCGAAGCCGTATGAATAAGCGATCAGGTTAATTGCCTCTGTCGCTCCCCTTGTAAATACAATCTCACGTTCACTTGCAGCATTTATGAAATCTCTAACCTTTATTTTTGCATTCTCATATGCTTCAGATGCTTTAATGCTTATGGAATACACTCCGCGGTGAATATTAGCGTTATAATTTGAGTAATAATCGCTAATCGCGTTAATAACGCTTTGGGGCTTCTGTGATGTTGCGGCATTATCCAGGTAAACCAAAGGTTTCCCCTCAACTTCCCTGCTTAGTATCGGAAAGTCTTTCCTGAGCTCATCAACATTAAATATTTTTTTTGTCAGTGTTTCCTGCATTAGTAGTTAACCCAGCTTTTCAAATACCAGGTTATTCAAATGTTCATGAAATGCTTCATTCTCAATAGTCTCGAATATATCGTTCGCAAAAGCCCTTATCAAAACAGTCTTAGCCAAATCAGCGCCAATACCGCGCGAACGCAGGTAAAATACCGCTTCATCATCCAATTGGCCTATTGCTGCGCCGTGTGAACACTTCACATCATCAGCGTAAATTTCAAGCTGCGGTTTTGTATCAATTGTAGCTGTATTTGCAAGCAATATCGCTTTGTTTGACTGGTACGCATTCGTTTTCTGCGCGTCTTCCCTTACAAATACTTTGCCGTTAAATACTCCGCGTGAGTTATCATTTAATACGCCTTTGTACATTTCATTGCTCTGGCAATGGGGTTTGGCATGGTCAATTAAAGTATGGTTATCAACATGCTGGCTGCCTTCGGTTAAGTATAGACCGTAAAGATTTCCGGTGCAGTTCTCTGCATCCAGCAAAACATTAGTATCATTCCTTACAAGTCCGCCGCCAAGTGTTACGCTGTAATGTGTAAATACAGAATTCCTTGCCTGTACGGCCTGTGTACGGTTAATGTGGAATGAACCAGAGTTTTCCTGCTGCAGCCTGTAAATTTCAACAGATGAATTTTCGCCAACAACAACTTCGCTTACAGCGTTAACAAAATTCTCTTCAATGCCTGTACTGTGATAGCTTTCGATAATATTTACCTTTGTATTCTTACCTGTAACAATTAGATTCCTTGGCTGTGTTAAAATATGTTTTCCGGCTTCACCTGTAATATTTAAAATGTGTATGTGACCCTTAACTTCGGCATTATCGGGAATAAATATAACCGTTCCCTCTTTTGCAAAAGCAGTATTCAGTGCTGTAAATCCATTTTCAATTGAAGCGTATTTTCCGATATGCTCAAGAACGAGTTCAGGATTGTTCTTTAAAACACTGTTCAGGTTCTCAATTATTATTCCGCTGTTCTGCTTTTTGATATATGAAAGCTTCTCTGAATAAACACCGTTCACCAGAACGATAATGTTCTCATTTAAACCCTTTATATGCAGAGCATCAACATCTTTTTTTGTAACTACGCCTGCACTTCCGCCGGTGAAATCGAAATCAAAAAGCTGTTTTACGTTTGTATATTTCCAGTCTTCATTTTTCACTGTCGGAAAGCCCATCTCATCAAACCTGGCAATAGCCTGTTTCCTGATCTGGTGAAATGCCGATGAAGCTTCGCCATTCATGCTTTGTTCAGTCTTTTTGAATTCTGATATATAATATTCTTTATTTCTTGTATTTTCCATTTTCAATTTAAGATTCTGATATTAAACAGTTGCTGCTGCAGGTTCAGGGTTTATAACCCAGTCATACCCTTTTTCTTCAAGCTCAAGTGCAAGCTCTTTGCCGCCTGATTTAACTATCCTTCCGTCAACCAGTACGTGAACAAAATCAGGTATAATATAATCCAGCAGTCTCTGGTAATGTGTTACCACTACAACTGCATTTTCTTTACTGCGGAAAAGGTTAACGCCGTTTGAAACTATCTTCAACGCGTCGATATCAAGCCCGGAATCGGTTTCATCAAGCACTGCAAGCTTTGGCTGAAGCATCTGGAGCTGGAATATTTCATTTCTCTTCTTTTCGCCGCCTGAAAATCCCTGGTTAACAGGGCGGTTGATAAGTTTTTCATCAATACCAACAACCTTCATTTTCTCACGCATGAACTTCAGGAAATTCATTGCATCAAGCTCTTCGAGCCCTTTATGTTTTCTTATTTCATTCAGCGCGGTTTTAAGGAATGTAGCATTGCTTACACCGGGTATTTCAACGGGGTACTGGAATGCGAGAAAAACGCCTTCTCTTGCGCGCTCTTCAGGTGACATATCAAGCAGGTCCATACCATCCATTGTAACTGAGCCGCCGGTTACTTCGTAACCATCTTTGCCTGCAATAACATTTGCGAGTGTGCTTTTGCCTGAACCGTTGGGTCCCATTATTGCGTGAACCTCGCCCGCATTAACCTCGAGGTTTATACCTTTTAAAATCTCTTTATCTTCTACCCTTACAAAAAGGTCTTTTACTGTTAACATTAATTTAGATTCCTTTGTGATTATATTTTTATTATTTCTTATTCTTTTCTTTTGACGTCCATGCCCCTATCATCTGTCTTATTGCTACGATCTTACCCAGATGATATGTGTTATGCATAATTAGTGAATCAACGTAATCCTCAACTGTTACACCCGGCTCTTCCTCAACATTAATGTTTTCAGGCTTTGAGGTAAACTCCATCATCTTATCAAGTAATCCCAGAAAATGTTCTACAAGATTATCCCACTCTTGTTGTGTTTCAGCCTGCTTAGGAGGAAATACCTGCCATTTTTTCTCCAGCTCGGAATCCCGGTTTATAACTATTTCTGCCCAACCTGCAGCATGCCAAAGCTCGTCATAAATGGTGTGCATTCCCGGTGCCGGCTGTTTGACAGCCTGTTCAACGGTTAATCCTTCGAGAATTCTTTTCCTTTCTGGAAATTCTCCCTTCAGGATCATATGCTCCCATTTTTTGAATCCACCAGCTGGCACTATCCAACGCTTCCTTCAAGAGAAATACTTAACAGCTTCTGTGCCTCAACGGCAAATTCCATAGGAAGCTCGCGGAATACATCCTTACAGTATCCGTTAACTATTAAGTTGATAGCGTCTTCCTGTGCTATACCGCGCTGTCTCAAATAAAACAACTGGTCTTCACCTATTTTTGATGTTGTTGCTTCGTGTTCTACCTTTGCTGATTCATTGCTTACTTCAATGTAGGGGAAAGTATGAGCTCCGCATCTATCACCAATTAACAGTGAATCACACTGTGTAAAATTCCTTGCGTTATCCGCATTCTTGTGTACTTTAACCAGACCGCGGTATGAGTTATTGCTTTTGCCCGCCGATATACCTTTTGATACTATTGTACTTTTTGTGTTCTTACCCAAATGTATCATCTTTGTGCCGGTATCAGCCTGCTGGTGATTATTTGTAACTGCTACTGAATAGAATTCACCAATTGAATTATCGCCCTGCAGTATACAGCTTGGATATTTCCATGTAATAGCTGAACCGGTTTCAACCTGAGTCCACGTAATTTTAGAATTATTACCCCTGCAAGCACCGCGTTTGGTAACAAAATTATATATGCCGCCTTTTCCTTCTTTATCACCCGGGTACCAGTTCTGCACTGTGGAGTACTTTATGGTCGCGTCATCCATTGCTATAAGCTCTACAACAGCTGCGTGAAGCTGGTTCTCGTCTCTCATTGGGGCTGTACATCCTTCGAGATAACTCACATATCCGCCTTCATCGGCAATAAGTAATGTCCTTTCAAACTGTCCCGTGCCGCTTGTGTTGATGCGGAAGTATGTTGAGAGCTCCATAGGGCACCTTACACCTTTGGGAATGTAGCAGAAGGAACCATCGGTAAAAACTGCGGAATTTAATGCCGCGTAAAAATTATCTGTATATGGCACAACCGAGCCGATGTATTTTTTAACCAGCTCAGGGTGTTCCTGTATAGCTTCGCTCATTGAGCAGAAAATAATACCAAGCCTTGAAAGCTCTTCTTTGAATGTGGTTGTAACGGAAACGCTGTCGAATACCGCGTCAACAGCTACACCGGTTAATCGTTTCTGCTCCTGCAAAGAAATGCCGAGCTTCTCAAAAGTTTTCAGCAGTTCAGGGTCAACTTCATCAAGTGATTTCAGTTCGATCTTCCTTTTTGGAGCTGCGTAATAAATGATATCCTGAAAATCCACAGCAGGGTATGAAATATTAGCCCAGTGCGGCTGGTCTTCATGTTTAATTGTAAGCCAGTGACGGTATGCTTTTAATCTCCATTCCAGCATCCATTCCGGTTCATTTTTCTTAGCGGAAATTATCCTGATAGTTTCTTCGCTTAGTCCTTTGGGGACAACATCCATCTCAATATCGGTTTCAAAACCATATTTATAATCCGATATGGCAAGTTCTTCTACATTGCTGAGATCTGTACTCATGTATTATTGGGAAATTTGATTAAATTCTATTTTTATTGATACAAAATAACCTATCTATACAAAAAAGTCAAGATTATAATTAAGGGATTTTTGTTGGATTTTGGCTAAATTAATACTTTATTTTTGCTGCCTGGGCAAGCAGCCAGGATCTGCTTTCAACCTTTTCCTGCGAAATTTCCTGAATTTCGCGGTTGATTTCAACCATGTTCCCGGGGTCACCGCCAAGCCATACATTAACCATTCTGCTCGTAAAATTCACATAATTCACAAACCTTATCCTCACAAATTCAGGAAACTGTTTAACGCTTCCAAGAAAATGACGGAAAGAATCTATGACACTTTTGCACATCTCGTAGTCACCCAATTCATAATGAATTTTTACCTGGAGATTCTTAACTTTCAGCTGGTAATAAATATCTTCTATAGAAACTCTCACAAGGAATTTCAGTGCTTTTTCATAATTGCCTTTTCTGTAATGCAGATTAGCCATACACAGTGTATAAGCGTTCTCTCTGACGTCACTTTTTAACTTGAGCTTAAATTCCTCAATGAATTTTTCAGCCCATTCAAAATCTTTGTTTATCAGAGATTCTGAAGCAACAGTCACATAGGAGGCTTCGCTGAAATAATTACCCACTTTGGGATACAGGTCATTTTCAATTGAATACTTTAAAAGTCTGTAATGTTCATCTTTAAAAAATTTATTAGATGAAAGTGATTTTAGGCGGGTATAATTGACAAGGTAAATATATATGGTGCGCTTCATATCAAGGTTAATAGCTTTATCATTTTCATCCAGTTTTTTGATCAGGTTTCCATATGTTGTCATGTCCAATTCGCTTACCGGCTCGCTATCCCTGCTTTGGAGATCAAGAAACAGCCGGAGTATGTTCATAATCGGGTTATTCTCCCTGGGATATTTATCCAGGAACTGAATGACCATGTCAGAAAATTCAAGGTTAACCTCATTATTAATAGTATATTTTCTGATGGAAAACAGTAAAGTATAACTGAGTACATTATAGATAACATAATTCAAAAACAATTGATACTCGGCATTAACAATGTTAGATAATTCTTCTTCATAGATTACATTCCTGAAAATATCAGCATGATCCCTTTTCAGTTTCATCATCATGTATTCTGCATAAAGAAAACTCTCATCTATCACACTTTCTTCTTTCAGTTTTTTTTCAGATTCTTTGAACCTGCTCTTAAAATGTCTCTCAAGGTTCCTAAGGATGAACTGGTTCATTACATAAATCGAAGAGGTGTGCTTATTCTTTTCAAATTCCAGTTGTGATAAAAATATCTGCGCCAGCTCCAGCATCCGGCTGAAAAGATCCCGTATCTTCTTATCTTTATATTCTTCTCCGGGGTAAAAATCCGTAAATATCTGTTCTTTTGAAAGTTTTTTATAAACGGGATGATCCTTTTTCAGCAAATAGAAAAGGGAAACAAGCTGTTCACTTGTATTGAAAAAAGGCGAATTAACGAATTTTTCGAATCTTTCAAATTCCTGTTTACTGAAAGTTTTAAGCAAAATTACAAGTTTGGAATCGACTATTTCCATAATATTTCGACACTTTTTACCTAAAATAAGCAAATTTTACATAAAATCAACTATATTTCAACTTACAGTTATCGACAATGCCTTAAATTTTTCTTTGACATCAAAAAATTATGTTATATATATTAGTATTAACAAATAACGGGGGATTTAAATATGGAATTTTTTATCAGAAACTTTATTGCTCTTGCCGGCAAAAAACGGTAAGATATTGAAATGGAATTAAAAATGAGTTCAGACTATTCACTTAAACAAAGATATTTCCTGGAACCGGGTTATGGGGTTAATGGATGGGTCCTTCGTAAAGAAGGTTCAAACAGTATTGTAAAAAAAGCTAAATATAAACTTATGCTTTTATACTTTGCGGAAAACCTTCTTAACAAGCAGAAAGCTGAACTCAGAATATGTGATTCAAACGGAATGCTTGAAGAAATTATAGATTTTGAAAATCTTAATAAAAACTGAATAAACCTGTTTTCTATCTGAATTTTTATTGGCCCTCTTATCTAACAGGGCGAAATTGATTTTTTTCGTAATTTTTTTGTATATTTACGGAAATCGTTTCGCCTTTTTAATTATACTAAAGAAAGGATTTATATATGACAAATTCAGTTAATCAACAGGTTATAGATTTTACCGCAGCGTATACAGGAACTTCGCCGGGCGCTATTAATGATACAACAACTCTTGTAAGCCTTGGAATAGTAACTCGGGAAGATACCGTGGAATATATTATTGAACTTGAAGACAGCTTTGATCTGGCTTACGAAGAAGGTGATGCTAACGGAATTGAAACCGTCGGTAATGCCACTGCTTTAATAGAAAAGAAACTGGGCCGCTAATTATTTGATATAATATTAAATCTCTAAAACAGAAAACCGGGTATATCCCGGTTTTTTTATGCATTTTTTTGCACGTATTTGCACTTTTTGCAATTTTGGGCAAAAAAAACGCAGCAGGTTTTTTCGGAACACTGGGAGCGTTCGTACTAAAAACGTTAGCCACCCTTACCTAGCTAACTCCTGCTGCAAAATTTTGATTTATCTAAAAGAACTATTTCTCTTTAATCTGTTACAAATATAATAAATACATTTCATATGTCAATAGGAAAAAATCGGGTATATACTAATTATAACGGTGATTTATCAGTCAAATCAGATATAACCGCGTTTAATCAATATTTTGCGCATTTTTATTAAAAAAAATTATTTAACTTGTAAAATTATTATTAAATATTTTAAATAATTATGGCAACAGGACCCTCAAAGGAAGATCTTGAAACTTACTGGCAAAGCAGCCGCCAGTATTTTGATGAACTGGCAAGACATTACCAGACAGCTGACCCTGAATATTACAAAGAGTTCATAAAACCATTCTACGATAACCCGTTCCGCTCAGTCAGCTCCGGGCGGCAGGGAAAATCAGGCGGCGGGAAAGTGATTGTTGTCGCGGTATTCCTTTTGGTTTTTATTGGGGCACTTTCTGCAGGGTTATTCTTATATCTTGGCAGTTCAGAATCGATTAATGAAAAAGTAGAAGAGCTAACATCAGATAAGAATGTTACCGAACAGAAAACCACAAAAGAAAAGAAGATAACCCGTGAAGAGACCGGCATAACCGAAGAACCTACAGAAACTGAAGAAACTACCGGCGAAAACACCGAAGAGCTATCCGGGGAGGATAATTATATAATCGGCGCTAAATATATTGCTGAAAAGAAATACGATAAAGCTGCATGGCATTTGAAACAGATCAAAAAAGGTGATAAACGTTATAAAGAAGCACAGCAGCTGCTTGAGAGCATTAAATATCTTAAGAGGTTTAATAAATAAAAACTATAATAAACATATAAAATATTACAACAGCTGCCCTTTTATGATAATGAAACATTTTACCTTTTCAGAAGTTAATACTTCAATTGATCAATTTTCACAAATATAGTTTATGAATTTCCCGAAAATCATTCCATTATGGCTTTTTCGTACAATCGGCATTTCCATGCTTGCTATGAGTTCACTGGCCGCACTTTATTTCATATTAACTTTTTCAGGTCCGTTTGAATTCTTCGCAGAGCTGCTTACTGATGAATCAGAAACTTACCCGGTAGTGCTTGCTGCGCTGCTGACCTTGCTGCTTCTGCTTATGCCATGCCTTGCGGTTGCACTGGTCCTCAGACCATTTTCGAACGTTCCCTCATTCAAAAGCCAGATGACAGATATGGGTCCGTTTACCGCCAAATTCAAATCAAATGTTGATACATCCGTTTACTGCGAGCTTCCTTCGGTTCTTTCAAGATGCCTGGCATTCATAATCGATAGATTCCTTGTCATAATGTTCATAGCAGTTCCTGCAGCAATATTTACTGCTGTTATGGAGCAAACGGGCAGAACAGGCGCGATATTCTACATACTTATGGTTTTTATGATAGGGTTTGTTTTGATCGGCGCTGTTTATTCATATGCACGTGATATGTTTGGCGGTAAAAGCATTGCCCGCAGGCTGCTGAAACAAAAAGTGGTTGATATCTCGACGGGTAAACCGATCGGCGGCTGGCGCTCATTCAAGCGTGAGATAATTATCCACTTCGCTCCGTTAATACTTGTTGAACTCATATTGATAAGCTCAAACAAAGACCGCCGCCGCATGGGCGATAACTGGGCAAAAACAATTGTTGTGAAGGACATATAAAAAGCAAAATACTCTAACCACTAATTTCACTAATTTGCACGAATCAATTCAAAAGGATGTAGGCGTCATGGCTTGCCTGACGCAATTACTGTATTTATTATTTAGTGTCACGCCCCAAAGGGGTAAACTAAGCGTGACACCTACAAAAACAAGAAGCATGAAGTCGCTTTTCAAGCATGAGATTCTTCGCCGCAAAAGCTCCTCAGAATTGTGTAAATAGAACAGGGATCTCTCATAAAGATCCCTTAGCGTTCTATATTGTTTTTTGGGGATGTTGCTAGAAACAATATTTTTTTCCCTCAGAACAAGGGGTTGCAACCCCTTGTTCATATACTCCGTATTTTGCAGAGTCTCTTCGCTGTTTGAAGGACTCTGCAAACAATTACTTATGCTTTCACAACTTTTCTTTTCTTAATTACTCTTATAACTATATACACTATAAATCCAAGTATAGCCAGTATCGGTGCCATTGCTATAACAAATGTTATAATGCCTGCTAACACTTTTGTAAATCCGGTCAGACCCTTTACGAATCCGCGTTCAAGCTCATAGAAGAATCCGCCTGAAGATGTATTTAAAATTGCGGGCTCATATATGCTTAATGTTATTGTTGAAAACGACGCCTGGTCTTTAAGCATACGCATTCTGCCTTCGGTCTTTTCGATGTTTTCTCTCACGTTGGCAAGCTTCTGCTCAACTTCAACCACTGCTGTTAAGTTCGCGGTTTTTTCAGCAAGCAATTGCAGCAGCCTTGTTTCAAGCTCACGCTGAGTTTTAAGTCTTGCTTCTGCATCAACATACTCTTCCGTCACATCACGTCCTGTGATGTTCTGGTTCATTACTTTACCGGTCTTCGCAAGCTCAGCAAGCAATGCATCATACTTATCAGCCTGTACGCGTATTGTGAGCGTACCCTGTTTCTTTCCGCTTTGGTTTACCTGCGCGGTGGAGTTGGTGATGAATCCACCAAGATTTTTAGCGATCTCCTTAGCCTTAAGCTCGGTTTCATCAAAGCTGTCGTTTTCAATGCTCATAGTGCCGGTGCGGATTATCATCCGCTTATCGGTTGGATTGGTATTATCTGTGGGCTGCTGATAATTTACCTGCTTTAATATTCCGTCCGGCTTATTTTCACCGCTTGTAAAATCTTTGTTTTTGGGTGCGGATTCCAGATCAGTCGTAGTTGAGGGAGCATCCGTTTTACTGTTATAAAAAGGCTGTTCCTGGCTTATCGAATTCTTATCGCTCTGCTCCTGGCAGGCGTTCAATGCCACAACAAATGGTAAAATAAAAGCTAAAATTAACGTTTTTTTTGTGAGTTTCATGGTCTAAAACCTCGTTTGGTAATGTTAAGTTATATACTCGTTTAAGTTAAAATTTGTTTCATAAGTAGGAGTACTCAAAATAAAAATCAGTAGGCGTCATGGCTTGCCTGACGCCATTAACATAATTCCATAAAATGTCACGCCCCAACGGGGTAAACTAAGCATGACACATACAAAAGCAAAAGCCTTAACCACTAATTTCACAAATTGCACGAATTATTTATTCTCCCCCTTACCAAGGGGGAGTACGGCGAAGCCGGGAGGGGGTCTTTAAAAAGAGGACCAAAAATTTAAATTACGGTGAATAGTCACCAAGTTAAATAATAATTACACACCTCACCCCTTCCAAAAGACTCCTTCGGAGGAGGTGAGGCGGTCCATTCTTCATACTTTTAATCCACTCTATCATTTATATTTATTTAATGAAAAAGTTAATAAACAACATTAACCCTCGTTCCCAATCCGCCTGCGGTGGACCGGTTTGGGAACGCAAAATATTCAATCTATTTTTTTTCATTTGCTGTTTTACTATTACAACATTTTCATTCGCACAGCAGCGAGATATTAACTCACTACTCGATCAGACTCTCCGCAACCGTGGGTTAACCCGCAAAGATATTACCATTCCCGTTGAATTCTTCTCGACCGCTGAAAAAAATCCGACCAATGATGTAAAACTCACCTTGCCGCTTGTGAAGGATATGATGACAAATCCGCTAAGAAGTGAAACATGGCTGGATAGTGTGGGTACTTGGGGATCATCCGAATTGAGTCTTTTGATACTAATAGATAAATTCTTTGCAGCATTAGGTTATTTCGATGTTACTGAAATAAAACCCATACTTGAAGGTGAAATTAAACCGAATATTTTCGAATTGTTAAAGCATTTTGTTAATAAAAGTAATGCTAGTAAAAAATGGCTTCTTAAGCAAATCGACAAGAATGAGAAACAATTTCTTTCAGTTAACTTATTATCCATATTAGAAGAATCAGAAGATGATCCGCAGACCAATATTGATGTTTTGTCATATAATAGAACTAGAGATTCATCAATAGTAGCTTCCCGTAAAACAGTTGATATTCTCGCTAAATTGAATAAACGAAATATTTATGATTATTCATGTATAGCTCTTCATGATGTTATTAATATCAAAGGTAGCTTTGAAAACAATCAGTATTCGGATGTAGAAAGAATTCAAAACAAACACGTCCAGGGCGATTTCTACTACTACTCCGATGAAGACGGCATACGCATCGCAATAGGCGGACCCGAAAAGAACATTTACACAGGCAAATTCGATTTCATCATAGATCTCGGCGGCAATGATATCTACAACATAGATCATCCCCCCCTTACAAAGGGGGGGCAAGGGGGGGTCTTAGACGGCGGTAGTTTTAGCTGCATCATAGATCTCGCCGGCAACGATTACTACACCACATCTAGCGACTTCGCTTTAGCAGGCGGCTTATTCTCATCATCATTTATCTTTGATAAAGAAGGCGATGATTTTTATGAATCAAAAGGCTCAGGCAATCTTGGCGCTGCAATAGGCGGACTTGGTTTACTCTACGATGAAAAAGGTAACGATACTTATAAGGGAATTTCATTCTCAATCGGCGCGGGATGTTTTGGTGTTGGCTTACTTGTTGATAGAGAAGGCAATGATTTCTATATCGCCAATTCATATTCACAAGGGTTCGGAATGACCGAAGGCGTTGGCGCGATAATTGATAACAAAGGTAATGATTCATACCTGGTCGATTCGCGCTCGCTTGATATTGGCAGATATAACGATCATTATGTATCAATGTGCCAGGGTTATGGGTTAGGGCTAAGGCCATTTTATGCAGGCGGTATCGGACTCATTATCGAAGGCGAAGGCAACGATATTTATAACACCGATATTTTCGGGCAGGGCGGCGCATATTGGTATTCGCTTGGAGCAATTGTTGATAAAGGCGGACATGATAAATACAACGGCTACCAGTATTCACAGGGAGCCGGAATTCATTTAGCTGTTGGATTACTTAAAGATTACGACGGCTGGGATTTCTACCAGTCAAACGGTGTATCGCAGGGCTGCGGACATGATTTTGGATTCGGTATGCTTTGGGATGTTAAGGGTAACGATAATTATTCCGCTTACTCGCTCTCGCAAGGCGCAGGTAACGCTGATGGTATTGGCATTCTGCTTGATGAAAGCGGTACTGATGGTTACCTGAACAAGTATCCGGCTAACACACGCGGCTATGGCAATCAACGGAGGGAGTATGGCAGCATTGGAGTATTCCTCGATGCCTCGGGGACTGATTACTACTCCCAACCCGGGTATGACAGCACATTCATAAATTCTTCAAACTGGGGAGTGTTCACTGATTTTGATTACACCGACCTGCCTGAACAGGTAAGCGGCGATAATTTTAAAGTTCAGCTTGATACTAACAGGAAAGCGGATACATCAGGAATAAAAGGTCGTGACCCCTTGCCGGGTACATATTCCACCGAAGAATACTTTATAATGGCAAAAACCATTGAGCCGCGTTTTTCACTTTGGCAGGATTACGGCTTTAAGAAACTGATAGAAGACAGCACAAACACTGCGAAATATATCGTAACAAAATTCGGCACAACCGATCACCGCGATGTGCAGGTATTCAGAGTGCTGGCACTTAAAATTCAATGGTCAATCGCTCAGGTGCTTCTCGATAAATTCAGGCTTTACACAACCGGCGCGGGAGTATTCACGCAGGCAGAGCTTAGCATGATGTGTTATATATTCGGTGAAACCAAAGATGCATCGGCAAAGGATTATTTATTGCAGTTAACTTATGATGATAATTACCGACTGCGCTCATCTGCAATAAACGCATTGGGTAAGATAAATTATGACAGAAGCGATAGGGAATTTATAGATAAAGTGACAAAAAGATTAGGAGAACTAGCAACTGAGAAATCAGAAAAGAAAATCTACATTAAAGATATAGCTTTTGCAATCAATAACTATGAATTAAATCGATATTGTTTAGATGGAGTCTATTATTTACTTAATAGTAATTATTATGGTGCGAGGTTTTTGGCGGCTCAGTCCTTGCAAAAATTAGATCAAACTGCAAGGCTTTATATTATGTTTGGAGATGAGGAAAGAATAAGAAAAGATCAAAAGCTAGGTTTCCAGGCGTTTCTATTTTATTCCTCAAATATTTCTGATACTACTTTACAACAAGTTATGCCTTATATTAAGGAATCACCTGTATTTGAATTTGAAGAAATTAAGTATAATTTGATTGACGCATTAAAATATAGAATGGATAAATCTGCTGATGCAAAATTTACTGATTGGTGTAAACAGGAAATTTATTTACTGCAATCACAAGTCCCTTTAAAAGTAAAATAATATATTCAGCTCCCCTCCTTTCATAAGGAGGGGCAGACAAAACGAAACGCAGTTGAGTTTTGGCGGGGTGGTAGTATAGAAAACCTTCTATATAAGAAGGTTTTTTAATAAATCCGGCTTACATTCCCAAACTGGAGTTTGGGAATGAGAAAAATTAATATTAGACCTTAATAGCCACGGTCTTTAGACCGTGGAAAAATTATCCAATAATATGGGCTTTAGCCCTGAAACGCATTAGCGGCTAAAGCGTATACATAATGAACCTTTGTGTCACGCAAGCGTGACACCTACAAAGGCAAAAAAGCAATGAGACTTAATACATAGCGTAGGTGTCATGGCTTAGTTTACCCCTATGGGGCCCGACGCCACCAATAAAAAAAGGCAGGATGATCTCCCGCCTCTGATTATAACACTTCAATTTACTTATCATCATCCGGCACTTTTTTGATTATACCCATTTTTCTTCGCGGCTCTATTTCACCTTTAACCTGCACTTCAGAGCTATCGGTCTTAATTGTATCCTGTACGACTCTGATCTTCCCAACTGTTTTCGTTTCAACCGGGTCACAGGATCTGATACTATCCTGAAGATCGTTCCGCCTTTGCACTTCCCTGATACTTATACCGCCCTGGATATTTGTATTATTTGTTTCAAGTGAATCAGTATTATTGTTATTTCCGTAATAGGATGAATCCACCAGCGCAATAGCGCCTGTCAATGGCTTATCATCTCCGCCGGAATTCCCTTCTGAATTACCGCATGAGCTAAGCATTGCCGATGCACACAGCATCAATGCAAGCGCACTTACCCTGAAGGGAGTCATAACAGGCAGCAGGTATGAAGGAAATGTATATTTGGGTTCTTCGATATTTATCTTAAGTCTCGGCACTTCTTCTGTTTCCTGCTCAAGCTGACTTACGTTAAACCTTCCGCATATCTTTTTATCAATATTGGCTGCAATATACTGCTGTATTTCATCTTCGGATTTCTTTGAAAAATCCACCACGGTTTTAGAGCAAACCTTGCAGAAAGAACCTTGTTCGTTTGGTGTCATTTTATCCCAATCTTCAAAGCATGGTTCCGGAATGTGAATTTTAAACAGATTTTCGTGTGCCATAATATCACCTCTTTTTGATGTTATATAGTTTACTTAACTAACATACATATTGTTCCTGATAATTTTACGCTGCTCATACTAAAACCTAAGCTATCTCATATTTTAATCCGGCGGTTTTTAGTAAATTTGTTAAGTACAACTACTCATATTTATGTATTAATTCAATTGAAAGGAATTTATACAATGCACGAAAAAAGCATAGAATTACTAAATAAAGCAGCATCAGATGAGCTGAGCGCAATACACCAGTACATGTATTTTCATTTCCACTGTGATGACCAGGGATTTGACCTGCTTGCGGGACTTTTCAAAAAGACCGCCATCGAAGAAATGATGCATGTTGAAAAACTTGCTGAAAGAATTTTATTTTTAAAAGGTGATGTTGATATGATACCTAAAGATAAAGTTCAGCAGATTAAAGATGTTAAAGGAATGCTTGAGCTTTCACGGAAAATGGAAGAAGACAGCGCGAAGGAATATAATATCTGGGCTAATGAGTGCTCGGTTAATTCTGATGCGATATCAAAGCAGCTGTTTGAATCACTGGTAGCTGATGAAGAGCGCCATTATGCGCAGTATGATACAGAGCTTGATAACATCGCAAAGTTCGGTACAAGCTATCTTGCATTACAGTCAATTGAGCGCAGCAAAACGATCGCAGCTCCCGCACCCGCAAAATAATTACTAAAAAAACAACCCATAGAATTAATTATAAGGGAAAGATTATTTTCAGGCAACTGCTCCCCTCTCCTCTCAGGAGAGGGGCTGGGGGGGGGGGAGGTTGTATGCTATCTTTCTGTAAACTCAATCGGCACAGCCTCACCCTGTATCATAACTCTTAAGCCTGTGGGAGCCTCACCGTTATTCACAACAAATGAAATTGTATTGATGCCTTTAATGAATCCTTCTTTAATTTCAAACGGGTAAAAACCGTTCTGGAATGCATTATACTGCGTGAAGTACCCCGTGCTTTTTCCGTTTATCAATATATCAGCCCCGTTATTATCGGTTGTCCAGAAACCTTTTATTTCCGCAGTCTCGGCTTTAAAGCCATGAAGTGAAAATGAAAGAGTATAGACATACATTCCGGGCGCATTCCACTCACCAGCATCGGCGCGCGGTGATATCCACTTTGATAGATTATCGTTATACACCCATGCGCCCAGCGGGAAGACATCAGAATGCACGACTTTTGTATCGGGTCCGGTGAACATCGGGTCAGCGCTTATACTTAGTACATAATGCGGGTCGGTTTCACCATCAGCCAATGGCATTTTGTTATTATCAACTCCGGTATTATATAGTGTTGGGATCGGTATTTTCTTTAATTCCTGAGTGTACAGCCCGGAAACAGAAATTAAAACCGCTAAAATTGTAAGTATAATCTTCATTTGCACTATTATTATTCCATAAAATATTACAATTTATAAAACATATCAACTACAATTAAAAATCCCTCTAATACTGCTTTTGATTTTGAAACGGCCTTTTAAAAATGGCGTTAAGAAATTATTCGAACAAGCGTGGCAAGAAATTCTGTTTGAGTCACGCTGAAAGCGTGACGAGTTATTTTCTTGCAGCGATGTGAGAATAATTTTAGCCAATTTTTAAACAGCCTTGACTTTTTTGGTTCTTTTTGTGTCAAGACAAAAAGAACATAATGAACTCGTTCAATAGAATTGGATCTGCAATTGTATGATTCTGTTTGAACATTCATCTTAATTGCGCCTGATCTTCACCCGAATTGTATAAGGTTTTCTCTGTGTAACACGTACCACGAATAGAGAATAAACATCGCTGTGGCGTCGGGTATTCACCCGACGCGTGTCAGGTAAATACCTGACACCACAAAAACGCCAA
>JAUQWQ010000097.1 GCA_030835085.1 Ignavibacteria bacterium | reverse complement strand
TTTAATTGTAACACCAACATTTATTTTTTCGTTCACACGGTATAAACCGCCGATATCAAACCCGAATGATGTTGCAGATACGCCTTCATAAAGCTTTGAGTAATACAGCTTAAATCCAACACCAAGTGAAATGTTATCTGATACTCTTATCGAAGGAGCGAAAAGGAACTGGTTATCGCTGGTTGAAAGCTCTCCAATGGAAAAGCCGTCAATATCCCTGCCGTCAATTTTGCCTACCCCTGAATTTATCCATGCAAATGTTATACCTGCACCACCTTCAGTCTGCTTTGGAAGCTTGAAGTTCTTGGTATAGCTCACAAAGTTCAGGCTTCTATCCAGCGAAAGGAATGAATAGCTGGCATTTATCAGATGTTCATTCTGGAACGAAGACAGCGCGGGGTTATAAAGGCCGTTAAGGTCACCGCTTGTCACCGAGGTCATTGCATTACCCATCGCGATGCCGCGGGCGTTGAATCCCATGCGCGTGAACGCGCCGGGCAGGCCGCCAAGCTGCGAATATGACTGCACTGTAAGGGCTGCCAGTAATAATATTATTTTAAGATATATCTTCATGGATTATTTTTTTACTATAACTAATTCGTTTTCAGATAATTTTGTTTTAAGCTTTTCAGAAAATGACATTTCAAGCTCGAAATTCTTTCCGTCAATATCAAATCCCATAGGGGCAATATCGCCCATACCGGATGACCAGCTTATTTGCTTCTTCGATGCAGATGAAGTTACATTGAACTCATGGAATTTCATTGTAATACTGTTCCCGTTGGGAAACTGTTTTGTTTCAGATCTCTCCCCGGTATACTCAAGCGCAAAATCAGGAAATTTAAGCTGCTCCCCTTTTGTGAACTTTACAACCGTATCGTAACTGATATCCCCGCTTTTTGCTGAACAGAAAAAGCTTAAAAAACTTAAAAGGATTATCATTGTTATACTTATTTTTTTCAAAATTCTTATTTATAAAAATTACAATCTCAATACAGGTGAAATGCTTAACTTCATGGAAGTTTCAGAAAGTCCCTTCCTGTTCACAGATACTTTTGAGCCAAATGTAAATTCAGTTTCAAAACCTACGGGTCCAAAATCCCAGTAAATACCAACACCTGCAACAGGTCCTGCAGCTATTCTGCTGTATGAATTTCCTGAATATTCTGTCCTGTTTTCATACTCATCAATAAACCTATTATCTACAGGCTGCAGTGTCAAAGTCAAACCCGCAACAAAGTATACCGGGTTTTCAGTTCTGTCATTGTTAACATACACAATGCTTCTCATAGTAACTTCATGCGAACTGAATTCCGAAAATACATAACTATACAAATTTTCATGTGTATTTTCTTTCATTCCCCGGTTTTGTTTATCGGCGTACCCAATGTCGTCAATGAATTCATAAAGAACTTCAATACTGACTTTATTGGTATGCCTGTAACCTATACCTCCTGAAAAATTATCATACCATGCTTCAGTATAAAAGCTTCTCCTTTGTCTTCCGGCAGGATCTTTTGTAATATAACCGGTATGAATATGAAAAGAACGCTGGTATCCGCCTTTTAAATAAATGCGGTCCTCATACTTTACTTCTGAGGTCTGGGAAACTATACTGCAAATAAGAAAGAACAATGTTACTGCCGCAAATCCGATGGTTTTCATAGCTACTCCTATTATTTAGGTTATAGAAAAAGCAGTATGATTTCCTGAGTTACCCTCCGTTTATTATTGAACTTCCTGTTATATTGAACTTCCTGTTACTGCAATACTAATATCTTGCCCCACACAGTTTCATCTTTATCTATCTGTATGCGGTAAAAATAAACTCCGTTTGAAACCTGTGTACCGTCATCGCGTTTGCCGTCCCATGTTGCCCATATTACATCAGGTGATGTGCGCGAAGCATTCTGTATTACTGTCCTTACCGGGAACATCGCGAAATCAAATATCTTAATTGTGATATTCGAAGAGGTCTTCCCTGTTTTATAATATATCCTGCACACTTCGTCATCCGGTGAAAACGGATTTGGTGCGGCGTATGATTCATTAGTAGCGGTGATATTCTGATATGCCCTGAAAATTTTCCATTTGCCTACCCAGGGGCTTGTCAGTGTATCAGTAGTGCGCGCAAGCCCGTCACCGGAGCCTACCCAGACGGAATCACCCTGTGAATCAACCGCATAGAAAAGATTAGTTCTAATCTGGTCGCGTATCAATTCATCGTAAATAATAGATGGCCTTGACCAGCTGAAACCAGGCGGTGTGAAATAACTGCGCCATATGCCGTCATCGGTCGCGCCGTACACAATGGAATCCTTAAAGCCGACATTATGTGTGAAAGCGACATCAAGCGTATTGCTCCATGTTGTGCCAAAGTTGGATGAAAAACTGAACGCTGAAAACTCGCCCCCTTTGGTTGGGTTTGATGATGCCCATACAATTACATTATTTCCGTATTTCTGCACATCAAGTCCCACAACAAAATCACCCGATACACCGTTGCCTGAACCGGTGCTATCGTAATTATATTTTTTCCAGCTTACGCCCCAGTCACTTGACCTGTTTATACCGTTTGCGGTACCTACATATATAGTGGAATCATTTTCAGTGGTAACCGAAAATCCTTTATGGTTATTATTGCCAAGCGGCGGGTCACGGGGATTCAGCTCAAAACTATATGGACCCCCTGTTGGTGTAATTGTGTTAAACGCATCCGGCGGCAGAACAACGCGCTGCCATGTAGCGCCAAAATCAGTTGATTTGCGTGTACCCCCTGCCCATGAAGTTATCCAGAACACCAGCGAATCAGACGAATTATTTTTCTTTGAAATTGCTACATCGTATGAAAGATTGAACTCATCAACAACTACAGGCAGCGCACGTATTGTGCTAATGCCGTAAGTAATAGTTGTATCAAAATCCCCGTCGATCGGCTGCGGGTATGATGCCCACGTTGCGCCATAATCGCTTGAGACCTTTATACCTGTTCCGGTCGGAACGTAGTCTTCATTAATTAACTGTGAATAAGCGGTTGCTACAACTACCCAGTTTTTATACACTGCAAGTCCTGAAACATCATCTTCACCAAAAGGTTCAGTACCGTAAAAATTCTGAAATGATAAGCCGCGGTTAGTTGTACGTGATATGCCTTTACCGGTTCCGAACCATATTGTATCGCCGCCATCATTGCTTACCACGATAATATCAGAAATGAAGTTTGAAATTATAGTCTGTGAGGAAACCGGCGAGGATGAAAACCTGCCTATAAGGTTATTGCCCTTATTTTGTTTTACATCAGGCTTGAATTTTTTATAAACATCATTCGATATTTTAAAATCTTTCGGCAGCATTTGTGCAAAATTCAGATTAAATGACGCCAGTATCAGTATTAGAAGGAGTTTTTTCATTTTATGGATAAACATTAATTAATTTCACAAGGCTATCACTTTCAAGTCCGCCAAAGTCTTTTGCAAAATACTTGAATCTGTAATTCCCGATCTGCGGAGGTCCTGTGTAGCCTGGGGTATTGGGATTATTCACAATTTTGATGCATAAAGAGAATTTTCCGTCATAAGCAATTGAATCGCAATGCAGCGCAACATTTCCGTCATCAAACATTGAGATTGAATTGCCGTTATTTGTGGCTGAGCCGTCAGGCCTGAATGAGAAAAAATACGCCTGGTTTACATCACAAACACCATCAGGATCAAATGGGTGCATTTGCAGGAAACCAATGATTACCGAATCAGACCCAATACCGCTGGGACGTCTGAGACTATCGGGTGAAACTACAATATTTACCGAAGGTCTTTGATTGTTGTTATTGGTAACCGCAAAATTAGAAATGAAAGTATTACTGTTTACCCCGGAAATATTTCTTGCGGAAAACTCGACATTATAAGTTCCGACTAATTTACATACCAATGTCAGATTCATTTCACCGGTAAATCTTCCGTCACCGCTTGAGGTATCAGGAAAAAATCCGTCATCTTTCAGAGTTACATCTGCCAATACAGTACCATAAGGATTTGTAACTCTTGCCGTCACTGAAGTTACCTGTTCTTCAGACTGCACTTCAGCAACAAATACAGATTTCAGGCTGATGGTATCAAAAGTACTTGGTGTAATAATAACTGAACTAATAATAGGATAAGTGATCAGAGGGTCAATTACACTACTATCTTCCTTCTCGCAGGAATACATAAATATTCCGAGAATGACCGGGATTAAAAAATATTTTATTTTGTGCAAGCTATGGATTGTTAGTTTAAAAACGATATGTAGAAATTTCGATAGGCTAAATTTAGGTTGTTATTGTGTGATTTTCAATGAATTTTGAAATATTATTAACAAATATAGGGTATTATTTAAAAAAAGCAAGTAAGAAATGAGAATTTAATAAATCAGGTTATTAACATACTTTTTTGCAATAATCGAATCAAATTAATTTAGTTTAATTCAATATATTTCATGAAATCACGATAGTTGCATTTTCAGCATCAATTCCAGGTACCTTGGGTCATTATGAGGTACTTTGAATGCGGGATGTTCTATAATCATTGCCGCGGGTCCAATTCTTTTTTCCACACATTGGAATAAATGATAAAATGCCTTGTCAAGCTCACCCAATGAAAGCCATATCATAGCAAGATCAGCATCAACCACAATACCCGGCTCAGAAGACTGCCACTCCTCAATTTTTGCGATACAGCCCAAAGCTTTATCAGTTTCACCTGAATTTGCATAAGCACAGC
>JAUQWQ010000096.1 GCA_030835085.1 Ignavibacteria bacterium | reverse complement strand
AGGACAGTAATCTTATTCTCATTGCCAACAGGCAGGTTAAATTATTGATATTTCGGGATAAAAACAGTATTCCCGTATCAATATTAAGGAATAAATTGCACTGTTATTATAACGTTTTTCGTTATTTATGTTCGTGGTGTGTATGCTCTTCCATATCCTGCCCGTCAGGGAAATGGAGCTTCAGATCTACATCAATATCATCATGAAGGCCTTTTGAAACGGGACAGTGCAGAGCAACAGCTTCAAGTATGCCTCTTTTATCAAGCGGAATACCTTTGGGGAAAGTGAGTTCTGCAACAAGCCTCACTACCCTTCTGGGTCTTTCGGGACTCATATGCTTCTCGATCCTGCAGGTTGCACCCTTCAAATTAATGCCCCGCTCTTCAGCTGCAATGCCCATTGTTGTAAGGTAACAAACGGCAAGTGATGTTGCCAGCAGATCTGTGGGCGAAAAGCTCTCGCCCTTGCCGTGATTATCAACCGGTGCGTCGGTCTCTATTGTTACTCCGCTGGGCTTATGTGTTGCCGTGCAATGAAGATTTCCTGTGTAAGTGGCGTTGATCTCTACCATGCATTTCCTCCTTTTGGGTTATGGTTCACTTCTAAATTAAGCAAATTAAAGGGCTTATAGTATCACAAAATGAGGGAAATTCAACCGCGTATTCAATCCATCAATGGCTGTTTTTCACTCATTGGTCCCCTCACCTATAAGTAAAAGGGGCAAGTAGAATCACTTCACCGCCACGCTCTTCATCAGACGCTCGGCTTCAAGCTGCGACTGGCGGGCGTAATCAATTGCATCGGCTAGAGTTTTCAGCGTCTGCTGGGGTGAATGGAATCCCATGGAATTCTCCGCTGCTACAAAATCCCACCGTAACTGCGCACGCCTGTGAAGTTTCCTTGCTTCCTTCAATTGCTCATCTGTTGCGCCGCCGTCTTTGGCTTTCTTTATAGTGTTGATCGCATCCAGTATTGCAAGCTCGCTCTTATACATCGTTTCATAAGTTCTGTCCTGAATTGTCTTAACACGGTTCGCAAGCTCGCCTTCAGACCACTTGTGGCAGGTCTGGCAGGCATTGTTAATGTTGCGTAAAGGACTCTTTATCCAGTGATTGGTGACTTTTACCGAGCCCATTCTTTCATACGGCATATGGCAATCAACACATGTAACACCGCTCTTGGCGTGAATGCCTGTTGACCATGTTTCAAACTCAGGGTGCTGCATCTTGATCATCGGGGCGCCGCTTGTTTCATGGTCCCAATCCTTGAATCCGTATTCATCGTAATACTTTTCAATGCTGTCGACTTCCAGACCCTTATCCCACGGGAAGGTGAGATACTTTCCATCGCCCTTAAAATAATACTCAACGTGGCACTGACCGCATACATAGCTTCTCATCTGCTCGCGTGAAGCTTTGGTAACATCAATTCCGCGTCTTTGCATTGCTTCTATGAATGCCGGGCGGCTTACGCGAAGCTCCATGGTTTTGGGATTGTGGCAATCAAGACAGCCTATTCCTTTATCATAATGTGCGCCAACATCTTTGAACATTGCTTTGTAGAAAGCTTCTGTTCCCATTTTTTCAACATCAACCAAAACCTGTGAGCTTTTGCAGCTTATGCAAGTGTTGGGAGTTTTTTCGTTCACGCGCTTTGTCTCTTTAACATCAGTTATCGCCCAGTAGTGTCCGCGCTCTTCGCGGTAATCTTTGCTGAACGGGTAGCCTGCAAAAAGCTGAATGAGATTCGGGTATTTCTCGAGCTTCTGGTAATTATCCGAACCGCCGTATTGCGTTGCACCTTCATTGGTTTCCGTCTTTTTGTATGTATCATACTCGAACGGGAAATTTTCGCCCCAAACCTTCGGATCGGTTTCATGATCACCAACAGGTTTAAAGACCGACGGGTACAGATTAGCTTCCTGCTTCTTTTCGAAAATATTCACAAGCAGAAGGGTGATACCAACAGTAATTAACGCCGTAATGAAGAAAATCAACAGGTACCTCTTTTTTAACGGATTAGCCATGATGTTGTACTATTTATATTATCTTCTCTTTTAAGTTTTGTGTTCTATCTAAATAATTTCAATTATTACTAAATTGCGGATTGGTGATTTGTGATTTCGCATTTACTCTTCTTTTTTACTTTTGCCTTTTTACTTTTTACTTCATGTGTCCCACGCTTCTATGGCACGATGTACACTCTATTTTTGTATCTTCGGTTTCGTGGAATGTCAGGTTAGAAACTACCATCTGGTGACAGTAGCGGCAATTCTCTTCTGCTATGTTTCGGTTGCGCCTGTTGACCTGAATTGGCTCGTGGAAATCACCAGTGGTAAAAGCATAACTGTGATTCCAGCCGTTGAGTCCTTTGGTAAGCCACTTGCCGGCAAAGTTCTTTGGAGTGTGGCAATCATTACAGGTAGCTACGGAGCGGTGCGAAGATCTTTGCCATGAGTAAAACTGATTATCCATAATGTGGCAGTTATCACAGGCCGCGGGATCATCCTGCAAATATGAATATCCCTTGGCGTAATAGAAAGTTGCGCCACCAAGACCCGCTGCGATACCTACAAAAATTGTGATGATAAGGTAGACTTTTCCCATCAATTGATTTGATTTATGCAAAATTTCCGATTTTTTGAGAAATTATCAAGTGAAAACAGAACCTGATACACGCAAAGAAGTAACTGTACGCACCGTACTATGCTCAAAATGACGAGTACGCACTGTACAAAGAAAAGTGTTGTGCTGTAAAAACAGATAGTTTACCTTTGTACGCAGCGTACTGGCACATTTTTTTCCCGCTGGGCCATCCTCTTAGTGATTGTTG
>JAUQWQ010000095.1 GCA_030835085.1 Ignavibacteria bacterium | reverse complement strand
AATATATCCCTTCTGCCTCCTTTTCGCCGATTTCTATATTTATCTGCTGTTGTAAGTTGTTATTCTCTTCGTTTGACATAATTGTTCCTTTTATATTAAAAAAGCCCTAAAATGGGCTTTTTTTGCTCCGAAGGCAGGACTTGAACCTGCGACCCTCTGATTAACAGTCAGATGCTCTAACCAACTGAGCTACTTCGGAATAAAAATTTTAACAGAATGCAAATATATTCAACTTAATAAATAAAAACAATGAAAAAGGCATCCATATATACAATTTTTAGAAATTTTTAGAAAATCTAAAGATTATGAGGGAAAAATCTTTGAAGTCAATAGACGATTAGTCAATAGATCAATAAATTTTGAATTTTCTTCAATATTTGGGAAATGTGCCGAATTTTCAAACCAAATTAACTCTTTTGAAGGGGCTTTTAACAATTTAAAATACTCTTCAGCAATCATAAACGGTGATTCGTAATCATGTTTTCCTAAAATAAAATACACCGGTACTTTTAAGCATAATGCCTTTGTTTTAAGATCTACTTTCATGAGTTCAGGAAAAATCAGTTTTACTGTAGTGAAGATTCCCCTGAAGAAATTTATTTTATCTCTCAGGCTATATTCAGTTGAGAGTATTAGATTTTTAAGCACAAGCATGAATGCACCGCTGGAACTGCCATACAACTCCCCGCCATATTTTCCCAGAAATCTGCGCTGGGTCATAAACTTTTTCCGCCAGTTGCCTGAATAAGGAGGCTTTCCTATTTCATTCAACTTTTTGATTACTTTTTTGTCATTTGATCGTTTCGCCTGTTCTAATGTCCAATCGTAAGATATCTGTTCGTTTTCTGCCATGTTTGCTACCTGACCAATTCCAATATAAGCGTTATAAAGCTCAGGAAATCTCTGAATTGTTAAAATGCCTAAAACACTTCCCCAGGAGTGACCCGCAAGGAATATTTTATTATGCTGAAATTTTTCGCGAAGCAAATTCGTCAATTCATGCGTATCTGCCACAAACCTGTTAATATTCATTGATGAATAAGGAGTATTTGCAGAAAAGGATTTACCGGCTCCGGGTTGATCCCAGGTTACTACCACAAAATGGTTCTCAAGATCCTTCATATATCTCCGCAGCAGTCCCATATCTGAAGTACCGGGACCGCCATGTAGAAAAAGGATGACCGGATTATTCTTATTAACTCCCCGAATTAGGATCCATTGTTCTTTGCCTCCGAGATATACTTTTTCCAGTGAGGCTATACTATGAAGTATTGGTTTTCCGTTTGGATCTTTGATTGAATTAGTGTAACCGGGTTTTAGAAGTAATATACATAAGGCAAGTATTATTATTAATAAGACTATTACGAAAAACAGCATTCTATTGTTTGTAATTACAATTTATCAATTCAGAGTATGTTACTTCCTTGTTCCCGGCAGATCCTGTGGGAACGATTTATCATCATGGCAATCTGTGCATACGGGGGTTTTGGTGAAATCACCGCCGGAGTGACAGTTTTTGCATTCAAGGCCCGTATGACCTTCAGAGAAAGTGAATCCCGCAAGCTTATGATCAAACTCCGCTGAAAAACTTTTATGACAAGTAACGCACTTATGTTCAACTTTCCTGTACGGCATTTTAGTGCCGTGGCATTTTGTGCAGGAGACTTTAGCGTGGTAAGATTTCAGCACCCAGCCGCTTGACCTTGCATGATCAAAAGATAACATCTCTTTATCCCGGTGGCACTTCTGACATGAGTTGCCAAAATGACAATTTGCGCAGGGCTGGTGATGTTCTTCTATCGACTTTTCTTTACGCGAAAGTTTGCCGATATCTCCGCGATTTTTTCCCGCGTGGCACTTTATGCAGCTTTCCTGGTTATGGCAGCTTGTACAGCTTAAGTTAAATTTGTTAATATGCTCATCATGGAAGAAAGTAACTATCTTATTTGTTTTTGAATTTGTCTCCCACACCAATTTAGTTGGCAAATTCAGCGCCGGATGCGTTTTGTTCTTTGATGTACCGGTATTTATTATACTGCCTGAACCTTTTCTGGTGTGGCACTGTGTGCTGCAGCCGTTATCATTGCTCCACTGTTTGTGGCAGGTCATACACTGGCGGTGATACGCCGCCTTCAGGTCGGGGAGTGATACATCTTCACGGCTGCGTGAGCTTTCATGGCACTTTCTGCAATTCAGCACCGGACCCGTTGTGTTGTAATGGTGGCATCCTGTGCACCCACCGGACATTTCAGACATTTCTGCGTGAACCTTATGCGGGAACTCAACACCGCTGTAATAATCAGACATTTCATTTATCAGAACTGTTTCAGGACCCTCTTCAGGTGAATGGTAAACAGATATCATTTCGCTTCTGGGGCAGCCAAGCAAACCGGGGTCATCTTTGGTTGGATACTCTGAAGAGTGGCAGGACTTGCAGTTAAGCTTTTGCGTTACCCGCAAAGAAGAGTTATCATGAAACTTCTTCATTTCATTCTGTTCAGTACTGCTGATGCTTTCTACAGTAAATTTATCCTTTACGCTTTCACTATCAGGCTGGAAAACTTTGCTTAATACATATCCAAAGAAAACTATCGGTATCAGTATAAAATGGATCTTTTTCATTTCTAATCTCTTATTCCTGTTTTTGAGTTCTCACCGCTTTGGTAATGCTTTGCGGTAAACCGGACTCTATTTCTTTTCGTGGCTTATTACAGGGAAATAAATTACTATGAACCTGTATATCAGTACAAGCAATGCAATACATCCAATTGTAACGGAAATCTCCCCAATTGAAGGATAATAAGTTACTGTATCATAAAAAGGCTTATATGCAGTGATAAAATTATTGAAGCGGTTCAAGAGCACTCCCGCAATTATAAGAGAAGCGGCAGTAAAAAGCATAGCGGGTGAACCTGACGTTTTCCGGGATAGTAACATTAAAAAAGCTAAAAGCAGCAAACCAATTTCACTCAAAAACATCCACGCAGTGTAGTCGAATTTTGCAGCATAAATAAATGTTTCCCTAATGAACATATCGCCAAGCTTGAATGCCAGGTAAATACCCAGCAGCGGTACTGTCATACTTCCAAGATTTGAAAGTATCTTCATTTCAGGTTTTAACCTGAAGCTTTTAGAGGCTATTAGTGATTCAAAAATTATCATAGGGAAACCGACTGCTATTGCTGAAAGTAAGAATAACAGCGGTAAAACCGGAGTTTGCCAAAGCGGATGCATCTTCTGACCGGCAATTACCATCAATGTGCCAAGCGATGACTGATGCAGGGTAGAAAGTACAACCCCCGCAATTATGAAAACGAACATTGTTTTGGAAAGACCTCTATCCAGCAGCTTCAGTAACGCATCAACAGGTTTATTGAATGCGGCAAGTGCTCCCGGAAAATTTACCTTACCAATGAATCGTTCAGTTACAATTGGCAGGAATTCAATATAAAGGACAGTCATATATATCATAACGCATATACCAACTTCAAACAAAGCTGAGTTCCCGTTCCACATTATAAGCGGATGCCAGATGTAATAAAATCTTCCTATATCAATGCAGACTGCGAATGCGACAAATGTATATCCAAGCATTGCTGTCAGCAATGCGGGTCTGACAATTGCATGGTATGACTCCCTGTGGAAAACATGCGCAAGCGCCGCTGAAGTGAATCCGCCAGCGGCAAGGGCAACACCTGCGGCAACATCAACTCCTATCCATAAACCCCATGGTGTCTGGTTATCCAGATTTGTAACTGCTCCAAGCCCGCTGTAAAACCTGATTGAAAGGAAAGCCAGCCCGTTAACTGCCAAAACTGCCAGTACAATTACACCAAGCGAGAAAAAATTCTTTTTAACGGGTAGAGGTTTCATTTCTATTTTTCTTTTTCATCATTAACATCAGGAAGCTTTCCTTTCGGTTCATCACTTCCGTTAGTTTTTTTCCATTTTGTAACCCACATCATGGTGCCAAGCAAAGCGAACAAAGTTACAGGTGGAACGAAATAAGCGAATATTCCGTGCTGAATAGCTTCAGAAATTCCAGGCGCAGTGGCTGTGCCAAGCGGCGGCATTTTGAGCTTATCAAATTTTTTACCGGCAATATACATCCAGGTAGTTCCGCCTACTTCATGCTCGCCGTAAATATGATTAATATATGTATCGGGTTTCCGTTTAATTTTATTTTTTGCCGCCTTCAGTACATCGCTCCTTTTGCCGAAGAGCAATGCTTCATTAGGGCATATTTCAATACATGCTGGTAGTTTACCATTGCTGCGCCTTTCACTGCAAAGGTCGCATTTCATTATGTGGGGATCAATTGATTTTTGCCACTCATAGGTAGGTATCTGGAACTGACATGCTACCATGCAATACCTGCAGCCGATGCATTTATCATCGTTCCATGTTACACTGCCGTCTTCGTTCTTTGTTAACGCGCCCACAATACACGCTGATACACATGCGGGTTTTTCACAGTGCATGCATTGGCTCTTTACGAAAACGGGCAGTAAGGGGTTCTTTTCATTTTCAAATTCATTTACTACCGTAAGTGCCTCATTACCGGGACGCCTGTATTCTTTAAATACGGAATTATCGGAATAGCTCTCAAGCTCACCGGCGGGGAGCCCGTGCGCAGTGCGGCATGCCCATTCACAATGGCGGCAGCCAACACATGCAGTTGTATCAACAAGTATACCAATTCTGTCATCGGATAAGGGTTTATCTGCGGCTTTCACTGTTGCGCTTCCAAGAGTAAGAGAAGCAGCGCCTATTGCAGCAGTCTTAAGAAAATTTCGCCTGTCTATGTTATTCATATGCTCTATATATATCAAACTTTAACCGGATGAAGGAGAGCTTTCGTAGGTGCAAACTTTCTGCTGTTGCAACTTGATAATATATGTTAAAATTTAATATCCAAAATTTTTTTGTCAAAAACAGGCGGGGAGTTTATTCAGCAGTCTGAATGATTTATATCGCAGGGATTGTTTAATTATAATGCTCAAATGAAGATATGACAATTAGCGGGTGGTGATATTAACCTCAATATTTTTTAAAAAGGAACGAGGAGCTTCAGCACCTTGTTCAAAAAAAACCAATTCCAACTATGTTAATAATTCTTAAAGTACAAATTAGCCATACCAAACCCCGCGAAGGCGATGTTCGCCAGCCAGGCGGTGAGAAATGGATCAAGATCGCCGTTATAACCAAACGACTGCGAAATTTTGATGAATCCCAAATATACAAAACTGACAAGAATACTTATACCAAACTGCAGCGCCAGACCCTTTCTTCTTTTTGAGCCCGTTGAAATTGAAATGCCAAATATAACAATTATCAGGCTTGCAAATGAAAATGATATCTTGGAATAAAAATCCACCATTTGCCTGTCAGTATTCTGTCCCCCTTTTTTAAGGCTGGTTATGAACTCTTCCAGCTCACCGTAATTCATTTCATCCGGCTTTAGCTGCTTGCGCGTTATCTGGCTTGGTATCAGGTTCAGCTTATTCAGCCCGGGTACGTCAACAGCAGCGATAGTGGCATAACTCTTCAGCACTTCAGTGCTGTCGGTCAGGTCACGCTCAGCGGCGTTTATAAGCAGCCACCTGTTGTTATCCCATTTCATCTGCTCGGCATCAATGCGTTTGGTCATTTTTGTGAGTGTATCCTGGTCATATAACTGAATTGAAACCCTGTAAGCGGACATTTCGGTTTCTTTGAACTGGTCAATAAGCACAAGCTGGTTTTTGGAATCCTGGAAATAAAGCTTATTTAATCCGGCAACGTTTTTGTTCTTGCCTAAATAATTCCGCTCTATAAAGAATTTCTGTTTATTTGCCTCGGGTACTACCCAGTTATTGAAGTACAGTGAAATGGATGTAACAATCATACCCATAACCAGGAAGGGCATCATGAATCTGATAAGGCTGATTCCCGCATTCTTTACCGCAATGGTCTCGTTGTAATTAACCATTCTGCCGGCAGTAAAAAGCGTAGCAAGCAATACGGCAATTGGTGTTATCAGTCTGATAATTTCGGGGATGAAATAAAGATAGTAGTTCATTATTCCCCCGAAACTCAGTTTGTTATCTATAAATTTATCGAGATTTTCGAAAAGGTCTACAAGAATAAAAATTAATATAAAACATAAAAGGGCAAACAGGAAATTTTTTACAAACTGAATAACTATATATCTGTCAATTTGTTTTATCAACCTGTTTGCCCGGTTATAATGCGTGTGATGAAAAAATTACTTTTTCTTTGTTGTTTTGCCCGTTGTTTTCGGCTTATCCAAATAAATATTAGCTGCTATATATATTGTGCCCCAGTTAATATCTTTTTTCTGGCTTCTTACTTCCCTGCGGATAGAGCTCAGAACAGGTCCGTATATTGTTGAAAAGAAAGTACCTTCTTCATCGTTCAATGAGCCGTTTGATTTACCCCATTCAATAGCATCGGCTACGCCGCTGTTGGTATTTTTAAGCAGCAGGTTACCAAGATCATATTTAACGCCAAGCGCAAGACCGAACTGTTTGTTTACTTTGAATTCAATACCCGCATCAAAATTGACGCCTATCCTGAACTCAGAAAAACTTGTTGTAACGCTGTCAACCCTGTTCTCGGTTCTTGAAAGTTTTCCGTTCATCAGATTGAATGCAACATTTGCTCCAAAGTACGGACTAACTGTTTTTGTAAATGATGTCGGGGCAAGCTCAAATCCCAGCCCGAAAGAAAATGTGTTGAAGGTATAGGAATAATTCACGCTTGTAAGCATCGTATCAAGCTCATTATTGATATTTATAACCTGTACTCCAATGTTACCGCTTTTTGAAGGTTCGAATGTATTAAAAGTATTGAATGAAGCGAACAATACGCCGCGGGAAATTGCATATTTATCAAAATTGAATTTAGCTTTACCAAAGATGCTGATACCGGTCTTTAAACCGTAATTATTCCGCATGAAATTGGAATCTATTCCCAATACACTGTAGGATCCAAGGTTGTAATTTGAATAATATGTTCCTTTTGAAGTTGAACCCATTGGTTCAATAATACCTATACCGACCTGCAATATGGTTTTATCGAATTGAGAGTATGAAACAGAAGAGAGCAATAAAACAAGCAATAAGTATTTCAGTAATTTCATTTTTAGTTTTATTTGTTTATAGTTTAATTATAATTACCTGCCAAAATAAAATGACATCCCGCCGTACAGGTGCAGGTATTGTATGTTCTTTGAAGGATAGGATGAACCATTGAAGTCATGGGCTGCATCACCAAGGTTATACTGTGTCCCGAAATCTTCCTGGTAAGATTTACCGACAAGGTTCGCGAAAGCATACTTGGCTCCCAATACAATCCCTATATTATTATGCACAACCAGATCAAATCCTCCGCCGAACTGGAAACCCAGCCTGATGGTTGAATTCATGGAAAAATCCTTTGTCTCATCAGGGAAGATAATTGTAAGCTTACCGCCAATGACATTAACCATTGCTTCGGCTCCAACAAATGGGTTAATTTTTGTCTTGGGTTTTGCAAAATTATATTCTGCACCAAGTACTACCGCCAGGTGACTTTGCGTCAGTGAAATATCAGCAGCGCCTGAAGGATCGTTATAAATCTGTGAATTATTGAATACATTAAACCCAACCCCTCCTGTTATCTGCACGGGACTCTTTCGTTTCAGCGGAAACTTCACATAAATACCGTAGCTGATTCCTGATTTCATGAAATATGTATTTGTATCGGGATTCCCGTTGCCTGTCCATGTATCAAATGTACTTCCAAACTCACCCTTTAGATCACCCAATGGAACAGAATACCCGCCGTAGAACTGAACAGTGCCTGTTGGCTGCGCTTTTGCTGAATTTACCAGTAAAAATAGCCCGATACTTACTATTACAAGATAAAATTTCATTAAATTCCTTTATTATGTTAACTTAACAATGCGGATTGTGTTCCGGTGTTTACAATTAGTTACAAATTTACTCGTAAAAACATTAAAAAAATATCTAAAAATAAGTTAACCCGGTACATAAAAAAGCTTATTTCTTTATTACAATATAAAGAAATAAGCTTGTAATTACTGAAAATAATTGTAAATCCTTATTTCAGAACTTCCCCAAAATATAGAGATAATCCTGCATAAAATTGTATATAATACAGGGTTTTAGATTTATTATTTGAGCTTTCTTCATCATTTAATCCAAGCTCTTTCAAAGTGGAAGTTCCGATTTCTTCATCATCTGTCTGTAATGTAGTATTTGAAGCAATATCAGTTTTTTTACCTATCAGGTTAGTTAGACCGTATTTTACTCCGACTACTGCGCCAATGCTCTTGTTAAGTTTAATATCAACCCCGCCGTTTACCACAATACCAAAACGTGATTCACTTTTGCGCTGTATGGTAAATGTTGAGTCGCCTGATGCCTCTATTTTTCCGCTGTAAAAATTCATCGCCAGGTCAAGGCCTACAAACGGGTTGAATTTCTTCTTCGGGAAAAAACCGTATTCCGCGCCCAGTGAAATTGTGAAGATATTCACTTTATTTTTATATGTCAGCGTTTCACCGCTTCGCGGGTAATCTTTTGAACCGCTGAGAGAATTATAATTGAATCCTCCCGTTATTCTTGCTTTGCCAAGTGTATCAACAGCGTATTTCCCGATCGCACCGATATTAAATCCGCTGCCTGTTAAAAGTGTACTTGATTTATCAAAATCAAGCAGTGAAGTGCCCAGTGTATCCGGAAAGTCTCCCTTCAGGTCAGCTACAGGCATTGTATACCCGCCGAAAATATTCAGATTAATTTTTGTTTGTGAACTTAATGTAGCTGATATAAAAAATAACAGGACTGAAAAAAATATAATTCTGTATCGCATATTTTCTGTAATTATTTACTTTTTTATTTTACTCAGTTTAAATTTAACAATTTAAAAAGCATTTTACAATTGTAATAATCAAATTTATTAATTCATTTTAACCTGTTAATATTCATAAAAAAAGCCCGGCAGGAAGCCGGGCCTGAAAATTAAAATATCATTACTTTTTCTTCAGCTGCCCAAAGTGAAAAGTAATACCCAGGTAGATCTGGAAATACATAATGTTTTTAGCTTTAACAGAGCCATTTTCCTTATCGTTCAGGTTGTATTCACCAGCTGCCGATGTTGTAAGGTATTCCTTTCCAACAAGATTCGCAAAGTGGTACTTTGCTCCGAATATTGCGCCAATGCTTTTGTTGAATGCAACATCAACCCCGCCGCCAATTGCTAAACCGAACCTGGATGCGGATTTGAGTGTTGAGGTGGTTGTACCAAATTGATCATGATCTGTAGTAGATGCGGCAGTAACAGTCTCTTCAGTCTTACCGCTGAAAAAATTCCCCGTCAGGTCAAGTCCAACAAACGGAGCAGTCTTTTCGCGGGGAGTAAATGAATATTCAGCTCCCAGGTTAGCTGAAATAATGCTCATGTTTGTATGGAAATCAATATCATTGGTATGTGAATAAGACTCTTCACCTGTAAATTTATTATAACTTCCGCCAAATGTTAACCTTATCCTGCCTTTTTTATCCAGGGCATATTTACCGGTTAAGCCAAGATTGAATCCTGTTTTAACAAAGTATGATTCACCCAGTGTGCTGTTGGCTGAATCAATAGTACCTTTCAGTTGGGGGAGTGGAAGGTCATATCCGCCGGTAACAGCGATAACAAATTTTGGCTGTGCATAAATACTGCCTGCAGAAGCGAGAATAAGAAACATTAGAACTGCAAATGCTTTTTTCATTAATTATTATTTTATTTAAATATTTTTTTATAAAGAAATCCTGTTCTTATGTTCAGGATATTTTATTCAGTAAGTTTATACCCGGCATTTACAATTGCCGCTTTAAGCTGTTCCAGTGTTACTTTCTTATCATCATACTTAACGGTCACAGTTTTATTCACATGGTCAGCTTTTACTGATTTTACTCCTTCAAGCTTCATTACTTCATTAGTAACAGTTTCTTCACAGCCCGAGCAGTGCATACCGTATGTTGGTATAACTTTTGTTCGTATCTTTTCGGTTTCAGTTCCCCCTGCAAACAAAGTGATCGTTATAAAAAGAGCTGATAATATAGTTATTGTTTTCATATTACCTCTAAAATCCTTAAAATTGTGCTAATAAAAAAGGGAGTCTTTTATAGACTCCCTTAAAATGATCTAAAAAATTTACTTATTTCTTCTTAACTGCTTTGGGGTGATTAAATGCAAACGATACACCTGCATATATCTGTATGAATGAAAGATTCTTTGACTTTGTCAAAGTTGTTTCTTTATCGATCAATGTGTATTCATTAGCTACTGTTGAAGTAACTGAATCTTTACCGATCAGGTTTGTCATATTGTATTTAAATCCAACAACTGCACCAATGCTTTTGTTGAAAGTGAAATCAAGACCGCCGCCAACACCGATGCCGAATCTTGAAGCTGATTTCATTGTAAATTCAGATTCTGTTCCGGTAGTTGGAGTGACTTTTGTATTGCCGCTGAAGAAATTTCCGGTAAATTCAGCACCTAAGAACGGATTTGTTTTACCTTTTGGCATGAATGAATATTCAACACCTAATCCGATTGCCATTATATTCACTTTCGAAACCATTGTAGCACCGGTCATTGAAATATCACCGGATGAAAATGAATTGTAAGCACCGCTTAATGTGATACCAACATTCCTTTTTTTACCAAGATAGTATTTCACATCTGCACCGGCATTGAAGCCGCTTTTCTGCAGATATGAATTGGTATCAGCAGGATATTCACCCTTTAAATCAGGTAACGGCAGGTTATAACCGCCTGTTACGTGTACTTTAATCTGTGGCTGTGAAAATGTAGAATTATTGTTCAAACTTAAAAAAGCTGCTAATATTACAAATAACGCAACTAATTTTTTCAATTTATTATTCTCCTTTTAATATTATAAATTGTGAATCGTTTTCTTAATTTGTTATGTTAATGTTATTACAGGTAAACCTTTGTTTTTTAATCCGGTGGCTTGGCAGGCCCTTGAGTTTGCCATATTTCGTCTCCTTTTTAAAATTAAACCTGTAATCAACAACGTAAATATAAACAAGTTTTATGAAAGATTGTTCCCTAAAATTTGTATATTGTTGTAAATATAACTATAAATTACCTGATTTTCAAGTACTTAAGTCTCATCGAATTCAGCAGTACAGTAACCACATCACTGAGTGCCATTATCATTGAAGCCATAACAGGGGTAACTGTCAGCCCTATTCCGGCAAAAACTCCCGCAGCTACCGGAATTGCTGCAGCATTATAAAAGAACGCCCAGAAGATATTCTGTTTGATAACTGTTATCGTTTTACGTGATATCTTAAATAATGCAAGGATATTCTCAAGGTCGCCTTTAACAAGTATCACATCTGCCGATTGTATCGCTATATCCTGTCCTGTACCTATAGCAATACCCAGATCGCTTTTGGATAGGGCAGGGGCATCGTTAATTCCGTCTCCTACCATTGCTACTTTAGCGCCTTTGCGCTGAAGCTCTTCAACGTATTCCTGTTTTTTATCAGGCATTACCTCTGCTTTATATTCCTCAATTCCAAGCTGCGATGCGATATCAGATGCCGTTACGCTGCTGTCGCCTGTTATCATGGCGATCCTGTATTTATCAGCTTTCAGCTTCGTAAGAATTTCAGCTGCGTTATCCTTAACCTTATCGCTCAGTTCTATTTCTCCTGCAAGTATATCATTTTCATAAAGGTATATATTCTGTGAAGATGATTTTTTCGATAAAGCCAGGTTCTCCAGGCGGGTTAGATTTGCTCCGCCTATCTTGTAGTTTTTGCCATTAATATTACCTGTAACTCCTATCCCGGAGCTCATAACAAAACCCTTTACATCATACAGGTCATTGCCGTTGATTTTAAATGCTGCTGTAACTGCCTTGGCAATAGGATGTTCTGAAAATGTTTCTATAGATGCAGCTATCTTTAAGATCTCATCACTGCTTAAGCCATTGTGAGATATAATTCTTTTAACGTCAAATTTACCGTAAGTTAACGTACCGGTTTTATCAAACAAAATAGTGTCAATCTTATTCACATTTTCAATAGCCTCTGCGTTATTAAACAATATCTTATGCTCAGCTGCTTTACCTACACCCAGTACAATTGCTATGGGAGTTGCAAGTCCCAATGCGCACGGACATGCTATTATCAATACAGCTACTGCTTTAAGCAAGGAAAAGCTCAGGGTTTGCCCAACATAGCTGAACCAGACAAAAAATGTGACCAGCGCAATAACAATTACAAGCGGTACAAATACCGCGGAAACTTTATCGGCAATACGCTGTATCTTGGGCTTGGATTTCTGGGCATCCTTTACCATCAGTATGATCTTTGAAAGCAGTGAATCATTTACCGCTTTGGCTGTTTTGATCTTCAGGTAACTGTTCTGGTTAAGCGTGCCGCCAATTACATTTTCACCCGCTGTTCTTTCAACCGGCAATGATTCACCTGTCATCATCGCTTCATCAACACTCGAAGTGCCTTCAATAACAGTTCCGTCAACAGGTATCCTTTCACCGGGTTTCACCAGTACAATATCACCAACTTTAACTTTCCTGACTGAAATTTCAAGCTCGTTACCGTTCCTTAAAACCACAGCTTTTTTAGCCTGAAGCTCAGTAAGTGATTTAATTGCATAATGTGTCCGGTTCTTTAAATTGAATTCAAGGTAATTGCCCAGCAGAATGAAAGTAATTATCATTGCAGCTGACTCAAAATATACCGTATGCATATGCTCACCTGAAACAGAAGGGAAGAGCAGTATAACAATACTGTAAAAATATGCTGAAAGTGTTCCGATTGCAATTAAGGAATCCATTCCGGCAGAGCGTGCCCTTATATCCGCAAGGAATCCTTTCATGAACTTTGAACCGCACCAGAATACCACAATTGTTGATAGCGGCAGCGAGATCCAGTTTGCCGCATCCATTGAAATGAATGAAAGCGCGCTGATATGATCTATCATACCCAGGATTACAATAATAACTGAAAGAGAAATTGAAGTGATTATTTTTTTCTTAAAAAGCGAACGGGCTTTTTGCTTTTCTGCCTCAGTTGTCAGCTCATCTTCATCGCTTTGCTGTTCAACTGCCTTATATCCAAGCTTATCAATTTCACCTTTTACAAAGTCAAGGTTTGTATCACTTCCGGTAATTACAAAACTTGCCGTTTCGTTGGCAAGATCCACTTTTGCGTTTTTAACACCGTTAAGCTTATTAAGCCTGCGCTCAATTTTCATAGCGCATGAAGGACAATCCATGCCTTCAATATCAAGCTCAATTACATTATAATCAATATTAGTACCGGGTTCTTTATTTAAAGTATCTGTATCGTTCAATTAAGTGTATTAAATTATTTCCTGTGTACAACCTGCCCCGAAGCCTGTTTATTCGGAACAATTATCATTTCTGCAACAACAACATTCAGCGGGCGGCTTGCCGCGTAAATTACCGCATCTGCAATATCAGCCGGCTTAAGAGGGGTTATACCTGTATAAACCGCTTTGGCTTTATTAACATTTCCCCTGAAGCGTACTATACTGAACTCAGTTTCAGCCAAACCGGGGTCTATGGTTGTTACTCTGATATCAGTATCTACTACATCCAGTCTTATTCCTTTTGTGATTGCATCAACTGCGTGTTTTGAAGCGCAGTAAACATTTCCTTTTGGATACACTTCATGTCCTGCAATTGAGCCTATATTGATTATATGCCCGGTGTTCCGTTTTACCATCTGCGGAAGTACAGCGCGGGTTACGTATAAAAGACCTTTAACATTGGTATCTATCATTTCATCCCAGTCCTGAATACTTCCTTCCTGCAGTTTATCCAAACCCCTGCTTAAGCCGGCATTATTTACAAGAATGTCTATATCACGCCATTTAACAGGAAGTAACTTTACTGCTTTTGCAACATCATTTTTTTTTCTTACATCAAGTGTTATTGCAAGGACTTCAATCCCGTATTTTTTCTTCAGAATTCCGGCTGTTTCCTTTATTCTCTCAGCCCTGCGGGCAGCAATTATCAGTTTAGAGCCCTTCCTGGCGAACGCTTCGGCAATTTCTTTTCCAAAACCGCTTGATGCGCCTGTAATAAATACTGTTTTATTTTTCATATTAATCATAATCTACAAAAATAGGGATTTTAATTAATCAATAATATGTAATTTCACTTTAGTTATTATCAGCTAAATATGACGATTTCCGCTAAAAAACGAATAATTTCAATGTTTTAAGTTCTCTGCTTAGCAGGCAGTAGTTCAGTATATCCATGTAGTTTCAAGCGGCAATCAAGGAAAATTAATAGTTTAATTTTGCTGTAAGTAATTATAAAAAATTTAATTATATTAACGAACTGTAATTTTCATTCCTATGACTTTAATCATCAATTTTTATGAGCAGTATCATTCACAGGAATTACTTCATTAATTATATTTACAATAATAAAATAGTTTTTTGGGAGGATCCGTTATTTGGAACAAATGATGATATCGGAACTTAGCAGACAAAAGGACCTGCTTCGTGAAAAAATAAAGAAAGATACGGGGCTTCAATATCAGAAAGTAGAACAAATACTTACTGATGTTGATATTTGTCTTGGCTCAATTATGAAGCTGATGAAAGACGGCAAGAATGCCCATGAAAAATTCTTTTCAGATATTATCCTGAATTCAATTGATGCGATAATAGGGCTGGATAATAATTACCGCGTTTTTTTGTGGAATAACGGTGCTGAAAAACTTTTCGGCTACAGAAAAGATGAGGTTATGGGAAGAGAATTCGATTTCCTCATTCCCGAAAACCTTCTTAAAAAAGGGGAAAAAAAGTTTTTGATTGATGAAGTTTCCCGGAACGGCTTCCTTGCTAATTATGAAAGTGAAAGAATAACAAAATCAGGTGAATTAGTTAATGTAAGTATTTCAAGATTTGCCATATACGATGAAAAAGATGTCAATACAATAGGTTCTGTCGGAATTCTGAGAGATATTACCACGGTTAAACAGCTGCAGAAGGAACTCAGGGAAAAAGAAAACCTCGCTCTTATTGGAGAAGTTGTCTCTAGTATTGCCCACAGTCTTTCAAATCCGCTGAATATAATTTCCGGTAACGCTGACTATCTTTTGCTTAATAAAAAAGCCAATGAGCCGGAATACGAAGAATTAAAAACTATTGTTGATGAAACCACCAGGATAACAAAATCTCTCAGGGGTTTACTTAATTTTTCAAGACCGCTGGTGGTAGAAAAAAGCAAAACAGATATCAATAAACTGGTCGAAGATATTGTTGAAAGCTCTAAATACAGTATCGGTAAAAAATCAGTAATTATAAAAAAATCCCTGGATAAAAATCTTCCGCAGGTAAAAGTTGATAAAGCACAAATTGATGAAGTAATTACAAATCTTGTGGTAAATGCTATACAGGCGTTTACCGGACCCGGAGAGGTCAGGATTTCAACCAAAACGAATTCTTCTTCAATTTATATCGAAGTTGCAGATGACGGACCCGGAATACCAAAAGAAAACCTGGAAAAAATATTCAGACCTTTCTTTTCCTCAAAAGGATACGGCAAAGGTACAGGCCTGGGACTATCAATAGTTAAACGGATCGTAACTGAGCACGGTGGAACGGTTATAGTACGCTCACAGGCAGGTAAAGGAACGGTTTTTACTGTTTCTCTCCCTATAAAATGATTTTTAGTTAATGAATTAAATACTCCTGTATTATAAATAAAGCCATCAATTTTAATTGATGGCTTTATGATTTTAAAGATGACTTATTGTGTGGCTGAACTTAAACAGCTTTCTAAATAATAAAAACCTGCAGTAATACTGCAGGTTTTGGGTTCAATTAAAAACAGAAAACAAGTGTAGCTATAATTTTTATTTTACAAGGATCATCTTTTTTGTTATTGTGTTGCCGCCAATATTTACCTTCATGAAATAGATCCCGCTTATTGCGTCTGCACCGGAATTAGTAATTGCATTCCATGTAAAAGTATGGTCTCCCGCATTCATTGTCCTGTTTGCCAGTGTGTATATCTCCCCGCCGGTAATATCGTATACAGTGATATTTACATCTGTCTGTTTTGCCAGGCTTATATCTATATTTGTCGTCGGATTGAACGGGTTTGGATAGTTTTCGCTGATCCTGTATTCAGCAGGTGATATGCTGGGTTCAATTCCAACTGTACTGCGGATAATTATTCTTTTGTTTACGGCATTATTCCAGGCATCGCCGCCTGTATTACTTTGCGAGTTACCTGCTAAACCAACAGCCCATAAAGTATCAGTACCTCCGGTACCCGGGGCTGTGTAATTGAAATTGATTGATGCAGTCCCGTTAGTCATTGTGATATTATTATTGTGTGTAAGCTCGCCGTTTGAAAGATGTGTTGTATTTGATACAACTCCCAGGGAACCCAGCCTTGTTGCTATATCAAGTCCCATTCCGGTTTTACCTGCGTTTGTGACTGTCAAAGTATATTGCTGGGTCTGACCTGTGTTTACTGTATCAGGCCCTGTAATGGTAACAGTAACACCTGAGTTAATTGAACCGTGACAGGAACATCCTGATGTACTGGTTTTTAATGTTCTGCCCGTTCTGCCGTCAATATCACCGTACAGCAATATTGATGATGCAAAAAAAATGATAACTACTGCGGCGAAGAATTTTTTGCTGAGAATTATTGATTTCATATGATTCACCTTTCAAATAAGTTTAGAGATTTTTTAATAAATTAAACCTCTAATATCCGCTACAAATCTATTTCATAAAAACATTTTTTCCTATGATTTGTCTTAGTTAAATAGCAGTAAAAATATGATTTTAATCGTTCCTTAAGTGTCAATAGCAACAATAAAAACACTCAGGACTTTTAACTGATTGCTGTATTTTTTTCCGAAGATATATCAGGTATAAATAAAAACCCCCGCTATTTTTGCGGGGGTTCTTGATTCATCTGGGTTTTATCTCAATTAACTATTTTTCAACAAACCAGATGCAAAATATAAGAGCTCTAAAGTAAGCTGTTCGCTTCTGTATTTGAAAGGATTATTTAAGCATAATCATTTTCTTAACATCAGTATAGCCACCGGCTACTATCTTATAGAAATATACACCGCTTGCTATCTGGTTATTCATAGAATTCGTTCCATCCCAGTCAACTTCATATTTGCCTGCTGAGTATTTTTCTTTTGCAAGAACTTTGACCACTCTGCCCATGATATCAAACACAACTATCTGTACATCGCTTTCCTTAGGCAGCGAGAACTTAAATCTCGTTGTCGGGTTGAACGGGTTAGGATAGTTCTGTGTTAACTCAAATCTTTCCGGTACTTCATACGAAATTGTTGTAATACCTATGAGCGCATTCCTTGATGCTACCAATGCGTCAATTACGTATTTAGCGTTATGCATACCAAATTCAGAACCGTCTCTTATAGAAAGATAATTAATGTATGCTTTCCTTAAAGTAACGTTGTTTGAATCTGCAGCTATCAGCTGCCATGCAACTGAATCAACGCCAACCGGAGGAAGCTGTATTGCCAGTCTTGTCAAACATCCTGCAACTTCGCCTCTCCATGGTTCAACTGTTCCGTCTGCATCGTAATCTGCATCTGCTATGAACTGGTCAAATCTTGTTTTACCAAAATGACAGCTCTGGCATGCTTTTAAGTGATCATAATCAGTAGCTTCATTATGCAGGAATAATGCGTGTCCGCCTACTTTATCCCTGTTGGCTGCAGATGTATCTGTTGGTGCCATATGACATGTTACGCATGCGTTCTGCAGGAATGCAAAATGCTGTGTTGATCTGTATGGCGCGCCGCCGAATGTTGCGAGGTTCTGTCCTAAATATATATCAGCCTGTGAGTTATGATGCGGTCCCCAGGTTGAGCTTGTTACTCTTGTATTTACGTATGTTGCTGTATTTCTTCTTGATTTATGGCAATCCATACATGTTGCGCCGTTACCAACGCCTGTATAATGATAACCGTTTGCAAGCGTATCGCTTCCTGCTGGCCTGTTCCTTAAATAAGCATTATTGCTGTTTCCGTGCGGGTCATGGCATGTTGCGCATGATACCATTTCATGCCTTGAGCGCGGGTAACCGTTGGTGTTTGTTCCGATGCCTTTTGTGAAGTTTACATAACCCTGTCCGTCATGGCATCTGATACAGTTACCAAGGTCGTTTGTTCCGTTGTTGTTCTGTGCGAAAGATGAGCTCCATACAACGTTTGAGTGTTTTGCATTTTTCCACTGTGTGAATATTGGCGCATTAGGCGGTGAATCATGGCACTGTCCGCAAACGCCTTCATTAACTGATTTCATCATTTTGGTTGTATCGCCGCCGCCGAATGCGTGTTCGCTTCCGGGTCCGTGGCAGCTTTCACATCCAACACCTGCGAATTTTGTCAACTCGGGGAACCTGTTCTTAATAGTATCCCAGTTACCCGGTTTAGGCGGAGCGTAATTGTTCCAGTTCCATCCAAGCTCTCTTGCTTTATCATCAAAACCATTGTTGCTTGCAACTATGTTATGATCATAACCCATTGTATGGCATTTAAAACATGATGCTGAATAACCTGAGTTCAAAGTTGAAATGCCTGTTTTAAATGATGTTGCATGTCCTGTTACTTTCCACCTGTTGAAAATATCCTGGAATTGAGGTGTTGTTCCATGGCAGCTCATGCAGTTGGGGAATGTAGCGGGTACATTATCAAAACCGCCAACGCCAACATAATTTGATGCATATACAGTTACTGTAGTATCTTTGGAACCTGTTGAGGTTGTTACCGATACCTGTACCTGGTATGTTCCTGTTAAGTCAGCTTTAAATTTCTGCCAAGTAGGTAAGCCGGTAAGTCCTGCAAGTGTTGCAGTTGAGCCTGCCGGTTTTACAAGCATTGTCCAGTTAGCTGTCTGGATTGCAGCGGTATCTCCAAAGTTCCATGCCCTTAAATATACAAATGTACCTTTGGCAACAGATCTTAATCCGCTGGCAACAGTTGAATCTTGTGTGAATGCAGAATTCGTAGCAAGCATTTGAGGAGTTACGTATTCTGTAACTATTTTAACCCTCGGTGCTCCAATTACCAATCCGGCGCATAGAACCATAAAAAGTAAGAAAGTCCCTGTCCGTTTCATTATGTTTCCTCCTAAATTATTGGTGTAATATTTATTATTTGTTGTCATTTTTGTTCAATTTTCTATCTATTATATACTCAAATAGCGTGCCAAAAAATATGGGGATAATTACCATATTTTTTACGAGTTTTAAATGGGGTGGGGCTAAATTACACACCATACGTCAAAAATATGCTGAAAATGAGGTTATTCATGATGTTAGTCAATAACGAATATGATTTTTATCATAATATGATATGATAAACATATTTATATTTGTAAGGTAAATAATTGTTATTCAAATTTGATCCGGAGAAGAGTAAAATTATACAGGATATAAAAATACTTATTGTTGATGACGAGGTAAATTCAACTATACTGCTTAAGAAAGTTCTCGAGAAAAAGGGCTTTAGCCCTGTAACCGAAAATGATTCAAAAGCAGCGCTTGTTATGGTTGAAAATGACGAGTTTGATATAGTGATATCTGACCTGCAAATGCCTGATGTCTCCGGGCTGGACCTGCTTAAAGCAAAAAAGGATGATACACTATTCATAATGATAACAGGTTTCGGTTCAATTGATTCCGCTGTGGAAGCTATGAAGCTTGGAGCTTTTGACTACATAGGCAAACCATTTAACCTTGAGGAATTTATCTTAAAATTTGATAAAGCAGTTGAAAATATTGAGCTGAATAAAAAAGTTGCTAATCTGCGTTCACAGGTAGATGATTCATCTTCGTTCAGCAGTATAATCGGCAAAAGCCGCAAGATGATGCATGTGTTTGATATGATAAGGAATGTAGCCAGGACTGACGCCAATGTGCTCATCGAAGGGCAAAGCGGAACAGGTAAAGAGCTTGTAGCAAGAGCTATTCATCATAACTCACCGCGCGGTGAAGGTCCCTTTATAGCAATTAACTGCAGCGCGATACCAGATAATCTGCTTGAAAGCGAACTCTTCGGTCACACCAAAGGCGCATATACGGGAGCCATTGACGCGCAAAAAGGAGTGTTTGAGCTTGCTCATGGCGGAACACTGCTACTTGATGAAATTGCCGAAATGCCTTTTAACCTGCAGTCAAAATTACTGCGTGTAATTGAAACATGGGAAATTAAACCGCTTGGAAGTGATAAGGTAAAGAAAGTTGATGTAAGACTGTTAAGCGCTACAAACCGCAACATAAAGGAAATGATCGAAGAAAAGAAGTTCCGTGAAGATCTCTTTTACCGGATAGGTACAGTTTCAATAACTCTCCCGCCGCTTGATGAAAGAAAAGACGATATCGCACTTCTGGCTGATCATTTCGTAAAGAAAATTTCCGCTAAAATGAACAGGCAGTTTGCCTTAAAAGGCGATGCCATTGAAACTCTTACACGCCACCACTGGCAGGGGAATGTAAGAGAGCTTGAAAATGTAATCGAACGCGCGCTTATTTCATCAGATACTGATATGCTGGGCAGGCATAATTTTAAATTCCTGGTATCAAACGGCAACGAAGACGAAAATATTTTTATGGGCGGTAACATGGAATTAAAAGACATGGAAAAAGTGCACATCCGCAAAGTGCTTGAAGAGAACGGCTGGAACAAGCTTCAGGCAGCAAAAATACTTGGTATCGACCGCAAAACCCTTTACAAGAAAATTAAGGAATATGAATTGGAATGATAAGTGAAACGTCAAACGTGAAACGTCAAATGTGAGACAGGACACTTTTTCTATAATCCAAACCCCGGTTTGTCTATGGAATCTTTTGGAGGGATGGCTGCAAAGACCAAGCAGGTTTATTTATGACTCTAATCATTGTTCTGCCTCCATTGTTAAATTATATTTGTATTGCAATCTATAAATACCATAGCTAACTATAGATACCCGAGCCTTGATGCTGAAATATACCGTAAATATATCATAAAATTTATTTAACCTAAATTACAGGAATTAACGTTTTTTCAAAAAATAATTGGCAATTTTGATAATCAAGAAAATCATGGTTGTTAATTGCCAAAAAGTATATTATTTTATTTAAACTTACTATATGAATTTTCATTTTTTATGAAAGTTAAATTCCTGCGAAAGAAATTAATTAAAAGTGACTATTATGATAGAAAAAAAGGAATATCAATTGAAATCTACAGGAAAATCATTTAAGTATGCCGGTGTTTTTATTACTTTTTTTATATTGTTAACAAGTACAAGTTTTGGACAAAGTATAACGTGGCAAAGAACTTATGATGGGCCAGCACATTATAACGACAGAGCATATTCATTAACGCCGGCAGATGGAAATAATTTTTATGCTGTTGGAAGTACAGTTATTAGCGGATATTATCATTATATATTGAAGTTAAATGAATTAGGCGATACCCTTTGGACCAGAAGTATTCAGCTAAATCCGGGTTTTGGCGATTTTAGTCTAAGTTCAATTTCTGACGGATATGATGGCGTTGTTGTTACCGGTGATAATGATACAAGTTTTACTATGAAGCTTGACAAGAATGGGAATATTGTATGGTACAAAAATTATAATATGATAGCTGCAATGTGTAACAAGATAATTAAGAAAAACAGTGATGGTTATTTGATTTGCGGCAAAAAACAAAGTTCGGATGATCATGGATATGTACTTAATATTGATACATCCGGAAATTTGTTATGGCAGAATTTGTATTTATCAACTGAATATAAAAATTATAACGATGTTTTGGAATTTAACAATGGTTTCTATCTTGCAGGTACAGTCACTGATGCTCCTATTGATACACAACAGGTATTGTTAACTAAGATTAATTACTCCGGTGATGTCCAGTGGGAAAAAAGATATACTATACTTGGCAGGGATGGAAATGGCCAAATAATTGAAAGATTGAATGATAAAATATTCATTGCAGGCACAACAACAGATTCAATTTTGTCCGAGGCAAGAGGATACTTTATGACAATTGATAATAATGGGAATGAAATAAGTACAAAAGTACTCCAGGCAACTAAGAGTGAAATATTACAGGATTTGCTTATTCTAAATGAAAACAGATTGCTTTTCATTCTTACCAGTGATTCATCATTTTATATAAGTACAACAAGAGTAATCGTTACAGATTTATCCGGTAATATCATTTATGAAAAACATTTTGTACCTCCACAAAATGAAGGAGACATACACTTAGTTTCCGCGATGAAAACAAGTAATGGTGACTTAATTTTTGCCGGTAACAGTTATATTGATACAAACGCTACCAGTGAAGACGTTTTTGTTGCCAGAACAGACAGCATGTTATATGCCCCGCCTATTAGTATTCAATCGCAAAATATAAATGTAACTGAACAATTTCGACTATATCAAAATTTTCCAAATCCCTTTAATCCTGTAACAAACATCAAATACGAAATACCGAAAGATGTAAATGTTTCGATAAAAATTTATGATATTCTTGGCCGGGAAGTATTCAGTTTTAACGAATACAAAAAAGCCGGAAGTTATGAAGTACAGTTTGATGGCTCTGACTTTGCAAGCGGAATGTACTTTTATAAGTTAGAAACTGATGGATTTAGCGATACAAAGAAGATGGTGTTACTCAAATAAAAAATGAAAATTTTCCCGGCAGGAATTAAAACCTGCCGGGGTTTTTAATTTACTTCCTCAAGTCAACACCATACATTACCCATGCCTTCAATCCAAGGAGCATTTCTTTCCATCCGGCGTTGTTCATAAGCGAGCTGTTTATTCCCGCTTCATCATCTTTCCAGCCTTCTTCGGTCACAGAGACCCTTGTTTTGCCGTCAACTTCTTCAAAGATAAATAAAGCGTGAACGTCATAGTCGACTTTGTAACCCGGCCATGTGAAAGCTACGCGTTTATTCTCTTCGAATTCAGTTATGACAATCTCAGATTTATGCTCACCCCATGACCATGTTACTTTATCGCCAACAGCCTTTATTGGCGCGCTTGCAGCGCTTACAAAATATTTGCTGATTGAGTCTTTATCAGTAAACGCTTTAAATACTTCCGCAATAGGTTTATCAA
>JAUQWQ010000094.1 GCA_030835085.1 Ignavibacteria bacterium | reverse complement strand
TTAACAATACCCATATCCATTCCTGCCTTAATAGCATGATATAAGAATGCTGAATGCATCGCTTCTCTAACAACATTGTTGCCGCGGAATGAAAATGAAATATTGCTCACACCACCGCTTACTTTTGCAAGCGGCAAGTTTTCCTTTATCCATCTTGTAGCGTTGATGTAATCAACGGCATAATTGTTATGCTCGTCTATTCCTGTTGCAACCGTAAGTATGTTAGGATCAAATATAATATCCTGAGGCGGGAAGCCTACTTTTTTCGTCAGTATATCATAACATCTTTGGCAAATCGCAATTCTTTTTTCGTAGCTATCAGCCTGTCCGTTCTCATCAAATGCCATTATGATAACTGCTGCGCCGTAAAGCTTAACTTTGCGGGCATGCTCAATGAATTTCTCTTCGCCTTCTTTTAAGCTAATGGAATTTACTATTCCTTTACCCTGCAGGCATTTTAAGCCAGCTTCAATAATTTCCCATTTGGATGAATCAAGCATCACGGGCACTTTTGCAATATCAGGCTCAACGGCAACAAGCTTCAGGAATTTTTCCATCGCCGCCACACCGTCTATCATACCCTCATCCATGTTAATATCTATGACCTGTGCGCCGCTTTCAACCTGCTGCAAAGCAACGCTTAGCGCTTCTTCGTAATTTTCATCGCGTATCAGCTTCGCGAATTTTGCTGAACCTGTGATATTTGTACGCTCACCGATATTAACAAAATTTGTCTGCGGTGTAACGTTCAGTGCTTCAAGTCCGCTAAGCCTTAAATATGGATGTATCTCAGGAATTTTCCTTGGTGGTATATCTTTTAAAAGCGTGGTAATTTGTCTAATGTGATCAGGTGTGGTGCCGCAGCATCCGCCTACAAGATTCAAAAATCCGCTCTTCGCAAAATCAAGCAGCAGCTCCGCTGTTTCTTTGGGAAGTTCATCGTACTCGCCAAATTCATTAGGCAAGCCTGCGTTTGGATATGCGCTTAAATAAACATTCGCCTTATCTGAAAGCTCTTCTATATATGGACGCATTTCTTTTGCGCCAAGTGAACAATTCAGCCCAACGCTCATCAATTCTGCATGACTTATTGAATTCCAGAAAGCTTCAACCGTCTGACCCGATAGCGTCCTTCCGCTGAGATCAGTAATAGTACCTGATACCATAATAGGCAGTTTCCTGCCTATCTTATCTAAATACTCATTAATCGCAAACAGCGCAGCTTTGCAGTTGAGAGTATCAAAAACCGTTTCTACTAGCAGTATATCAACGCCGCCATCAATAAGTCCGCGAACCTGCTCAAGGTAAGATTCCTTTATCTGGTCAAAGGTTACTGCTCTAAAGCCCGGATCATTTACATCGGGCGAAAGTGATAGAGTTTTGTTCATGGGTCCGATAGCGCCTGCTACAAAGCGGGGTTTGCCGGGAGTTTTAGCGGTGAATTTATCAGCGGCAATTCGTGCCAGCTTCGCTGATTCAAAATTTATCTCATAAACTGCATCTTCAGTATGATAGTCGCCCTGGGATATTGAAGTAGAATTGAACGTATTTGTCCCTACAATATCACTGCCTGCATCAAGATATTCCTCATAAATCTCGGAAATTATCTTCTGCTGGGTGATATTTAAAATATCGTTATTGCCTTTCAGGTCATAGGGATGGTCTTTGAATCTCTCTCCCCTGAAGTCAGCCTCGCTGAGCATACGTCTCTGGATCATCGTGCCGCGGGGACCGTCAAGGAATACTATTCGTTTCTTTAATTCTTCAAATAAACGCGATATCATATATTGAAATTTATTTCCTGATCTTTGCTTCTTTTAATTCTGTGGTGCGGGCAAGCCTTGTAACAAACTCATATATGCCGAACATTGCTGCTACGTAGAAAAGATCTCCGCCAAGTGAATTGCGGAAAAAAGGTATTGCCATAGTGTAACACTCAATGAGACCTTTCAGGTTCATTTCATACATCATACCGCTTAGCCATACGCCGAAGTTTGTAACTGCAAAGAAAACTATTGAAGATACAAGTGTTGTTCCGGCAATATAACCGGCTTTGCCGATTCCCTGTTTCGATTCAACTCTTTTCTTAAGCCATAGACCTATGAAAGCAACTAAAACAAATGCGCCGTAAACCCATTCAATACCTGCATAAAATCCTATGAAGGCATCGCTTAAGAGCATTGCCGCTATTGGCAATATGAAAGCGTATTTTTTATCCATGTACACGGCAGCAAAAAGCGCAATAGCCGCAATAGGCGCAAAGTTCATCGGGTGGGGAATGAGCCTTGAAAAAGCCGCAAATAAAATCAGTACCGCAGCTATAATAAAGTTTGTCATTTTAGAGTTATTCATGTTATAATTTCTCCTGTTATTGATAATTTAAATTAATTTCTATTTTATAATTCCTGAGCGGCATCGGGTAACCCGGCAGCACAGTATAATCTTCATTCAGAATGTTGTTTACTATGAACCTTAAGCCTGTTTCAAACCCTGAAAACTTAAACCCTGCCCCGATATTACCGTCCAAAACATCATACCTGGGTACGAATTGTGTGTTTTCAAAATTCGTATATCTTCTGGTTGAAAAATTATAAAACAGACTAAAAGATACATATTTTAATAATTTACTTGTAGTCAAATAATTCATCATAATTGAGCCTTTTACCATCTCTTTGGGGAGGTAAATCAGTTGTTTTCCGTAAGATGGATCGCCCGGAAAATCCTCACTTTTTTTGATAGCGCTTCCGAAACTGTAGCTTACCCCGATATTTGCCAAAAGGTGTTTATTCAAATTGAATTCACTTCTTAAACTTGCATCAATACCTTCTGAGCTGACTTTCTGAATGTTTAACGGCCGCCAAATTGAACCTGAAACGGGGGTCCATACAATTCTATCTTTAGTGTAGATATTATAGTATGATACTTCAAGCTCATTTACAGCCGCAAAATTGAATTTGTAAAAAATACCAGCGTCAAAACTCAGTGATTTTTCTGGTCTAAGTTCTTTATTGCCAACATCTTTCCAGTAGAGTTCATTAAAAGTCGGCGCGCTGAAATTATTACCGAATGATGACTTTATATGAAAATCAGTTTTGCCAAACGGCCTGAAGTTTATTCCGAGCTTGCCGGTTAAAACATTATGTTCAGAAATATTTGAAAAGTGATCATACCTTGCACTCGGATAAATGGTCAATACCGAACCGTTTGAAATATGAAAAATATATTTTGATACTGCGAACACAGCAAATTGTTTTGCTGAGCCTTCTTCTGTTTCATTGCTTGATATATCATCAAGGTTCAGCTCTGCACCGGACTCTACATTGAATTTATCCGAGATCAAAAAGTTGTAAACGCTTGAAGCACTCACTCTGCGAAGCTTGTAGAAACTGTTTATCACTGTAGTAAGATTGAATGTCGCAGGATCATAATATTTCTGGTGCTGATATTGATAAGTAATATCACTCTTAGAAAAAACCTCATCTGATATTTTTTTGTCAAAGGAAAAACCTGTCATGGCAATTTTATCTTCCTGTCTTGCCGTTCCTGTTGAGTAACCAAGAAATATCCCCGGTACACCCCGGGTGAAAGATGAATATCTTACGAAATATTTCAGTGACATTTCATCGCTTTGCGAATACTTAATATCAAAGTTCAACGCCTGAGTATTAAAATCCGAGTTCTCTCTTTCATACTTAACAATATTCAAACCATTTTTGAAATTAAAATTGAATTTATTTTCAGCGCGTTCATCAGATGCCGAAATATTATACGAAATATTTTTAACTAAGCCCAATTTGAAATTCTGCGAAAGCTTTCCGTAAAACTTCCTGTAGCCGTATGAACCGGTTTCACCTTTAAGATTAAAGCTGAAAGATTTTTTCAGGTCACGTGAAGTTATAATATTTATCACTCCCCCAATTGCATCGCTGCCGTATAGAGCTGATGAGCCGCCTTTGGATATTTCAATGCGTTCAATATCTTCCATGTCGAATAGCGAGAGGTCATACTGAGCATTCTGCCTGCTGTTTAATCTGATGCCATCAACAAGCACCAGAGTATGCTCGCTTTGCGTAGCATTAAGTGAAATTGTTTTGGTACCTGAATTGAATCCGTAATCTTTTATGAACACCGCATCACTTAAACTGAGAGCATCCGGCAGCCTTGAGCCGTTGAGCCGTTTGAGCAGTTCAGCATCAATCACCTGAATCTTATTCGGCGCTTCGGAATTTTTCATCTTGAGGCGGTTTGATTCCACCACAATTTCATCAGTCACAACACTATCCTGCCCGGAAGCAATAACCTCCCGGGCAGGAAGTATGCAGGCAAAAAATAGAAGTATGATTAAATAGTTTGACATTAATTATATTTTACGGCCATTCTCTTGGGAAATTTTCCGCCTATATCCGCAAACGTGTTCAGTAGATTTCCGTTTTTATCATACACCTTAATTTCACCATTTGCTGAACCGCTTTTGCTGTTGGCAACATACAGTTTTTGTCCAATGTAATCATAAATGATGCCGTATATATCGTCACTTCCGGAAAATATTATATTGAATGATGGATCAATTGCCCTGGTTTGTGTATCAACTTTATATACTCTTTTTCCCACGTTTGAAAAAAATGCGGTATCAGATACACCCAGAACAAACAGGGTGTGCGAGTCCATTGAAACTATTGTACCAATTGCCGGTTCAGTTATATTCATTTCAAGTGAATCTCCAATTGTATTGAACTGCTGGATAATTGAATAGATCTTTTTTCCGGAATAAGTTGAAATGTAAACCCTGTTTTCACCCGTTTCAACGCATACCGGCGGAGCGTTAAAGAATATTTTGTTTACCTGGTAATTTGTCCTGTCTATAATTGCAACAGAGTTTTCTGTGGTATAGCTTTGTTTTGCAACATAAAGATAATTTGCATACTGAACGATCTCTGATGGGTTATTGCCTACTCTTATTGAATCAGTTAATATATTCAGATTAACATCAAGCTCAGTTACATAATCACCTGCGGTATTTGTTACAAACAAATTTCCGCCGAATTCAGAGGTAATACTATAAGGATTTGTTCCGAAGTTTTTTGAAGCGATCAGTTGATTTGTATTCGCGTCAATTTTATATATGGTGCCGGATGAACCAAAATTCCCTTGTGAAACTACATACAAATTCCCGTTAACCAGCTGCATACCGTTCGGAACTGCATTTAATGTTAAACCGCTGTTAGAATTCTGGAAAACATTTGTACTCACTGTATTGCTATCCGTATTTATGAAAGCATAATCATAGGATGTTGGCTGACCGAATGAACCTTCATACAGCACAAAGACTCCCTTTGTGGTAGTAACAGGATCATTGGTAACAATATCCTCATCGCCGCAGCCGTTGAGTGAAGTAAAAACAAAAAACGAAGTGATAAAAAGCAGTAAAGCTGAAGTGAACTTTTTCATATTTTCTCCCGATGAAAAAAGTTTTGTTATTAAAATTGGTTGTTTATAAAAACAAACTCCCTGTACCTAAATGACCTGTTGAAGTAAAAAATTTACAATGTCATATAGAGACAGGGAGTCCCGATTGTTAATAACATGTAATCTTTGCCCTCGAAGATCATTTAAAAAGTATTTCCGGCAGGTCTCCTGGCTTAAAAGCAATTTCCGGTAAAGTCTTCCCATCAAAAAAATCTGACAGTGACAAAAACATAACCGGTCTTCTTTATTACAGTTGCGGGGACAGCTCAGGATTATTCAATAATTGCAGTATAATTCACCTGATTCCCTAGTATCCCTTACGGGATCATTCACTGTTTTAATAGTGAACCGAAAAAAATATCCGTTTAAAACGGAGTATTACAAAGAACTGTTTTACAATAATAATGATATATGTTTTAATATTAAAGTTACGACTTTTTCCTGTCATGCCTGCGCAGGCAGGCATCCAGACCTATATTCTCTATTAATCGTTTATTTATCATAACTAATAGTTGTAAAAAGTGTGCTTTGTTAAATTCTTATCAAGACCCCCTCATACCGAAGAACACTCCACCTTGGCAAAAGGGGTACGAGCTTCTGGACATTTTATCTACCAAATTTCTAAATTTCTTATCATTTTATTATTTACGATATTTATAACTTAATCTGCATCAGATTTTGCTTATAACACACACAAACCGATGAAATTTGAAGAGATAGAGCTCTCCGGATTTGGAAAGTACCCTAAGGCTAAATGCAAAGTAACGCGTCCGCCCGGGATATTTGATATAAACGAGGTGCTCAAAAATAATTCCGTTATACCCCGGGGCCTCGGCCGCAGCTACGGCGATGCTTCGCTGAATGATAAAGGTGTAGTTTCAGAATCACTGCTTATGAACCGCTTCATTTCTTTTGATGAAGAAACAGGCATTTTAAAATGCGAAGCAGGTGTAACTTATAAAGACCTGCTTGATACTTTCGTTATCCGCGGATGGTTCCCCGCGGTAACACCGGGCACAAAATATGTAACCATGGGCGGAGCCATTGCAAGCGATGTCCACGGAAAGAATCACCACAATGTTGGTTCATTTTCAAGCTATGTAATAAGCTTTAAGATACTTCTTGCTTCGGGCGAGATTCTGGATTGCTCGAGGTCTGAGAACAGCGACCTCTTCTGGGCGACTGTCGGCGGAATGGGTCTGACTGGCTTCATACTTGAAGCTGAGATTCAGATGAAGAAAATAACCTCTCCTTACTTAACAAACAGGTCGATTAAACTTAAAAATATGGATGAGCTCTTTGATAAGCTCGAAGAGTTCGATAAGGATTACCATTATTCCGTTGCATGGATGGATATAGTCGCCTCCGGCAGCAAATACGGCAGAAATGTTCTGCTGCTTGGAAATCACGAAGAAAGCTCCGGCCTGCCCGATAAATTAAAGCTAAGATCGGCAAAGAAATATATTGAAAAGAAAATATCTGTTCCGTTTGAAGTTCCGTTTGCAACACTTAACAAAGTATCGATAACACTTTTCAACTCAGCCTTTTACATGGCGGCAAAGAATAAAACTGAATTTGTTCACTACGATAAATATTTTTACCCGCTTGATTTTATATTGAACTGGAATCATATATACAGCAAAAGCGGGCTTATACAATACCAGCTAAACGTACCCGAAGATAAAGGCAAAGAGGCAATTGATAAGGTACTCAAGAAAGTGGTAGCATTTGGCGGCGGATCTTTTTTGGCGGTCTTAAAGAAAATGGGCGACCAGGATGGAATTCTATCATTCCCGTTCAAAGGTTACACGCTTTCAATGGATTTCCCCGTGAAAAAAGGAGTAATTGAAATGTGCAAAGAGCTGGATCAGATAGTACTTGAATATGGCGGCAGAAATTATCTTACTAAGGATTCAATAATGGATGAAAAAACTTTTAAACAAATGTACAGCGGATTATGGGAAAAATGGATGGACACAAAAACTAAATATGACCCTGAAAATAAATTTACTTCAAATTTGGCAAGGAGACTAGGCTTATGTCCCTCCTAGTACTTGGAGCAAATTCACTTATTGCGCAGGCGGCAGCAGCGCACTTTGCCGAAGCCGGGCATGAAATAATTTTCGGCGGAAGGAAGCAGGATGAACCTGAAAAATACGCAAACGATTTCAGCATACGCTACAAAACAAAATGCCGCGCGGAATATATTGACGCCCTTGATTACCCTTCACATAAAAAGTTCATTGAAGATGTACTGGCGAAAACTCCGGACCTTGAATATGTATTGATAGTATTTGGGTATTTAGGCACACAGGAAAAAGCGCAAAGTGATTTTACCGAAGCGCGCAGGATAATTGACACAAATTTTACGGGTGTGGTTTCAGTGTGTGAGCTGCTTGCTGCAGAATTCGAGTCGGTTAAAAAAGGCAACATAGCCGTAATTTCATCCGTTGCAGGTGATAGAGGCAGGCAAAGCAACTACATGTACGGCTCCGCCAAAGGTGGGTTAACGGTGTATCTATCGGGACTCAGGAACCGCTTATTCAAAAGCGGCGTGAATGTATTGACGATCAAGCCCGGCTTTGTAAATACACCAATGACCTATGGAATGCCGCTGCCGAAACCGCTTGTAGCATCACCTGAAAAAGTCGGCAAGGATATTTACAAGGCAATGATTAAAAGGAAGAGTGTGATATATACACCATTCTTCTGGCGGTGGATAATGTTAATTATCACTTCAGTACCAGAATTCATGTTCAAAAAATTAAAATTATAAATA
>JAUQWQ010000093.1 GCA_030835085.1 Ignavibacteria bacterium | reverse complement strand
ACAATATTCTTACCTCTGAAATTGATATTTTCAAAGTAAGTACCGGGTGCAACCAGAACTGTATCACCGTTTACGGCAGCATTTATTGCTGCCTGTATAGTTGTATATTGTGCAGGGACATTCCTGATCTCGGAATTTACTCTGAAACTTGTTATTACGAGGGCTAATAATATTAGAAGATATTTGTTCATTAGTATATTTAGTTTGTAAAATTGAATATTTCTCTGAATTCCTTATGATCCAATATTTCCCGGAGTGATAATACAAAGTCCGGCGGCTCCTGGAACGGTGTATCCCTGAATAGCTTTGGGGTTTTATCATCCAGCAATATATCAAATCTTTCTGTTCTGCCTTCGGCAGTTGACTCAACTGAATGAACATAATTTACATTGAAAAGAAGTTTATCCGGATTAACATAACCGCTTTCTATCAATACTTTGGTTTTCTTTTCGCAGCTGCATGGATTGTTTTTATCCATCAGACCGCACCTGTTATGCATGAAATTATAAAGCTGTTTGCGTGCCCTTGAAAGTTTCTGCCTGAAGTTATCACGTGTTGTATCCATAATTTCGGCTCCAATTTTATCGGTTACCTGGAATATACCACCAAGAATAAATACCAGCCTTTGCTCCCTATCCAGACAAAGAAGCATGCCTGACATGCAGCTGACTTTCACTTCATTTACCAGCGTACTCATTTCAACCTTATAGTTTTCCTGCAAGGGTAAATCACTATCCGGGGTATTTTCTATTATCCTCCAGTATTCATCAAAATTGTCGGAGTGTTTTTTTTCACCCATGGATTTTTTCATGTTCAAAACCTGATTGATAACTATCCTGTAAGCCCAGGTCCTGAATGCGCTTTCCTTCCGGAATGAAGAAAGCTTTGTAATTATCTTAATAAGCACTTCCTGGGTAATATCCTCAGCTTCCTGGGGATAAAAAACCATTCTTAAAGCAATGTTATATATCCATGCCTGGTGGCGGTATATAAGTTTTTCCAGCGCCTGCTTGCTGCCTCCAAGGGCAAGATCGATCAACTGTTCATCTTTTTCCCCGGTTGAGATCTTTTCGATAAACGGATTTTCTATCATATATTATTAGATGTTTAAAAGGGCAGGAGTGTGACAACAATTGTTACTTTTTAAGTATTTGATTTTACAATAATTACAAAAAATTATTTACTGCTGTATTTCCTTCTGGTTTTGACCTTTTCAAGCTGTCTTTCAATTACAGCAGTGGCCAGCAGTGAAGCTATTTCTTCTTTTGAAGGATTATTAAATATCTCATCGGTCCTTTTCTGGCCTACGTCTATCCTGTAGAGAATAAAGATCAGTTTCTCAACATTTTTCTCGAGCAGTTCATGTATTCTTTCAGTGAGCACTCTGTGAATTTCTTCAAAAGATAAAACATTACCTGCAGCAAGATCAAAATTGGAGGAAATTATACTGTAAACTTCCCTTGGTTCGCTGTATTCATTATCACTCTGCATATTGGTATTTATTGTAATTTAACCGCTTCAAAGAATGAAACAGAATTATCGATTATTTCATAACTTATTTCTATGGGATTGCAGCAGATCTCACAATCTTCAATATACTTCTGGCTTTCAACTGAGGTATCGATCAGAAATGAAATTTCTTTCCAGCAATACGGACATGTAAAAAAATATTCCATCAGATATTAATTATTTCAAGTTCACACTTATGTACATTCCAGTTAAATCCTTCATTCTTAAGGAATTTTCTAGAATTATTGATATGATCCAGCAGTTCTTTTCTTAAACCGTTTTTTACAAGCTCACCAATATATCCAAAAAGCGAATAATCCATTGAGCAGGAATTATTTTCCTGGCGCATTCCTACGGTGCACTTGCTGCACTCCCAGCTGACAAGCTTACAGAGCGGAACACAAAGCAATAATTCATCAAATCCCTCGGGCCAATCCATTGCCAGCCAGGCATCGTAATTCCTTCCTCTTGCCGAAATTTCAAGCAGTTCATACCAGCTTTCATCATTTAAGGTAATTTCTTCAAGCCCGTCCAGCTGCTGAATGGTCAATTCAATTGCAGCTTCTTTTGTTGAGCCTTTATTTATCCATTGCTGGTAAATATTGTTATAATTCAGCAGTTTATCCAGCATTTATCTTTATTACTTTCCTTTGAATACTTACATAAATTAAAACTGCTGTCAGTATCAATACTCCGCCTATTACAAGCGGTGAAGTAAATTCTTCTGCAGCAAAATCACGCTGAACAAACGGCAGCCCGCCTGCCGCAATTGCCAGCCCGAATGATAGACCGGCTGATGTAGCAGGGAGCTTTTTCATGTTCCTGTAAATGGCAGTAACCATAATTGGTGTAACCGATTGAAGCAATGCGATACCGGGAAGCAAAAAGTATAAGCTTGTCTCACCAAGAATCAGCAAGGGTATTGCAAGAATTATTGCGGAAAATGAATATCTCCTCCAGCCGAAATAATCCCCGGCATACCCACCCATGATTTTGCCGCCGGCAGCTGAAAGCGATATTAATATTATATTGGTAATTTCACCCTGCTCAATATGCTGGAATATATTCCATACCGCTGAGCGTAATGCGATTGCCAGCAGCAAAACAAGCATAATAAAATCATGTTTTTCAAATTCATTTTCTTGCCTAAGTGAATTATATGGCATGTCCGGAATTTTCAATGCGAAAATGAAAACAGCTAGTGCTGAAAGTAATGCAATTATGATTGCAGCTGGGAAAATATCACTTATTGCAAGGTAACCGCCTAGTGCAAGTCCAGCAACGCCGGGAGCTGAAAATAATCCTGCCCCAGATGATCTATCAGGAGTAGAGCAAAGCGCAAGTGCTCCCCCGCCAACATGGAACACAGCGGATGCTAATCCCGCAAACAAAACAGCAATAAACGGATTTATGAAATACATTATTACAGCAGCAGCCATTAAAAACAGTCCGGTAAGCACGGCGAGTTTGGGGTTCTTCAGTTTGTCGGTCAACAGACCTGCAAGCGGCTGTGCGCCAAAAGCAAGGACGTTGTATAATAAAACCATAGAGCCTACTCCGTATATGGAGACTGAATTAGTCAGACTGCCCAAGATCAACCCGGCAGAGCAATCCGAAACACCATGAGCCAAACCAAGCGTTACAGGTAATATTATCTTTTTCATTTATCTGAAATAATTAAAACAAAAAACTAAGCAACGCTGTAACGAGATTTGCTGAAAAAGCAATCACCGCTGCTTTGGGCAAATCAATCTTAAGTAGAATCTTTAATGGATAAACTTCAGCTAAAAATACAATAATTTCGGTAATTAAAAAATATATATTGAAATTATTATT
>JAUQWQ010000092.1 GCA_030835085.1 Ignavibacteria bacterium | reverse complement strand
AAATTCAAGATACAGGGTCTGCCTGTAGTGGCATTTATTGATAAGAACGGAAAAGAAATGGAAGACCTTAGAATTACGGGATTTTTAAAGGCAGATGAGTTTGTTAAAGTAATGGAAAAGGCTCTCAGCAGGTAATTTGTCTTTTTAGAGCCATTCCATGCAGTTTTTGTAAAGTTTAAAATAAATAAATAATATATTAATGAGATTTTTGAAGATCGTTGTACTTTTGTTGTTACCGTTTACTCTTTTTTCGCAGGAGCAGTTTGGGTCAGATTTCAGACTCAAAAGCAGTGATAAAAAGATAATCCCCCTTACCGGCAGTGTTACAACACCGCTTGAAATGAAAACCAATTTATCTTTTCCGGATTCACTTACGGGTGATAACAAAACAACCGCTAAAACAAGGGGTTCTAAAAAATCTCCCGGTCTTGCGTTTATATACGGATTGCTTCTTCCCGGTATGGGTCACGTATATGCTGACAGGTTTGGTACCGGAAAATATTTCATGATATCAGAAGCCACTCTGTGGCTGACTTATGCTGCATTCAGTATTTACGGTAACTGGCTGCTTGATGACGCTTATAATTACGCAACAACTCATGCAGGCATTACAGTAGGTGATAAAGCCAGCGATGATAAATTCTTTATTGATATTGCCAATTACAGTAATGTTGATGAGTATAATAATGAGAAATTACGTTTCGGCGAGTACGAAAAGCTGTACCTTCCTGAAAACGGCTATTATTTCTGGTGGAATTCCGATGAAGAGCGCAGGCTTTACCGCGGCGATAAGATCGGCGGAGACAGAACACTTAACGACAGGTTGTTTGTTGTGGGAGCTGTACTTATAAATCATCTTATAAGCGGTATCAGCGCTGTATTTGCAGCAAATGGTTATAATGACGATTTGAAAGAGAAATCCTCAGGCGGATTTAGGATGAATGCAGGTGTTATTAAGAATTTTAATAACAGGATAGACGGAATAAAGCTCAATATTTCCAAAAACTTTTAGTTTTGGAAAGCACTAAGACGCAAAGTGTCTCCGGGATAATTAATCTTAAACTTTTGATAGAGTATGATGGTAAAAATTATTTCGGCTGGCAGAGACAGAAGAATGAAAGAAGTATTCAGCAGGCAATAGAAGAAAGATTATCGGTCCTTCTGCCCGGTGAAAAAGTGACCCTGACCGGTGCAGGCAGAACAGATGCAGGCGTGCATGCTTACGGGCAATGCGCAAATTTTAAGATAGAGAAAAGCAGGATCGAAAAAGCGGGCTTAAGCAGAATACTGGTATCACTAAACGCACTGCTGCCTGATGATATAGTAATAAAGCAGATAAAGAAAGTGCCCGCTGAATTTCACGCGAGATACTCTGCCAAAAGCAGGGAGTATATTTACAGGCTAACTGAAATCAAAAGGGCAATTGAAGGCGATAGACTGCTGCAGTTAAAAAGCAGTTTTGATATCAAAGCGGCAAAGAGTTTCTGCAGACTGATAAAGGGCAATCATTCGTTCCGCTCGCTTTGCAAGAATAAAGAAGATGAGCACGATTTCAGAAGTATTGTTTATACATGTGATGTGAAACGCAGAAAAGACGGCATAATTGAGTTTACAATATCAGCCAACAGGTTCCTTCACTCAATGGTAAGGGCTATTGTAGGTGCGATGTTAAAAGTAGCTTCTGGGAGCTTATCAAAGGAAGAATTTATTAAAAAATTTAATAACGGAGATGAAATAAAGATACAATATGTACCTGCTAAAGCTTTATTTTTATCAAAAGTAACTTATTAAAAATATGAAAATCACATTATCTGCATTACTTTTAACTGTCTTTATTTCCTCATCAGTATTTTCTCAGGGGCTAAACCTGCAGAATTTTTCCTTAAGCAATAAGGAAAGCTCAGGTAAACTGATAATTGATGATAAATTCAAGCAGGGTACATTGTATCAGCAGGTTCAGCCGGTAAAGAAGCAGGAAGCGCTTTCTCTGAATTCTGAAAAAAATATTTTCAGCGGAGCTGATGATAACCTGCAGGTTAAAAAGAAAAAGAAATCTGTCGGGCTTGGTGTTCTGCTTTCAGCAATCATTCCCGGAGCGGGTGAGTTATACGGCGGAAATTACCTGAAAGCCGGAATTTTCTTTGGAGTTGAAATACTTGCGTGGGCAACATTTGCTTATTTTGAAAGCAAAGGTAATAAAAAGGAAGATGAATACCAGGCTTATGCAGACCAGTATTGGGATGTACGCACATACGCCCGCTGGCTTAAAAATGAAGGATTTGATGAAGCAACCGGAATTAACCCTGATGAACCCAACCGTGATATTCTGCGTGAGCAGATCATGGTTTGTGAACGCGCGAATTTTTCGCACACAATGCCGGAGTATAATTCACAGCAGTATTATGAACTGATAGGTAAATACCAGAACTTCCAGGCCGGGTGGACGAATCTCCAGCATGTACCCACAAAAGCTGCGGGACCCTATAACTACCAAACGTACCATGACCCGGTATTTACAAATTATGCTGCCGAGAGACAAAAAGCCAATGACTTCTTTGATTATGCAAAGATCGGACCCATAACAGCAATTGTAAATCACATTTTAAGCGCAGCGGATGCTGCATGGGTCATTTCAACCTATAACAATAAGATCAAGGTTGAAACAGGCTTCAGGATGCAGAACAGGGTATCGCCCTACACATACCAGATGAAACAATTCCCTACATTCAATGTAGCGGTAAGCTTTTAGTTTATAACTGATTATTGAAACACAAAAAGACAGGTCAATGACCTGTCTTTTTTTTATTCCATCTTTCCGTTTTCGCAGCGTCTCTCCTTCGTCTTCGCAGAGTCTCCTGAAAGGGACTCTGTGATAAAGGACTGTTCCGTTTCCGATTCTTCTCCTGAAAGGGACTCTGCGTTGAATAAATTCAACTTACAAACACCATATACTTTTTCAGTTTAAAATATTTCTCAGCTGCCTTGATATCCCTGCTTTTGAATATCCCGTAAACCGTTGAACCGCTGCCGCTCATTAATGAATACGATGCGCCGAAGCTGTACATATCGTACTTTATCTTTTCAATTTCATGGTATTTCTTAAATACAACTCTTTCAAAGTCATTTATCATAAGCTCAGGCTTATCCGAACTGAACTTCTTTACACTTCCCATCAATTTCCTTTTTGAGCGCTTTATACCAAGCGTCTTAAATGCCCATGGCGTTGAAATGTGTATCCCGGGATTTACCAGAAGTATTTTACCGGGTAATTTAAACTCCGGCAGGGGAGTAAGCATTTCACCGCGTCCCAATGCATAAGCAGGCTTAGCCTGCAGAAAGAACGGAACATCGCTGCCCATATCCATAGCAAAACCCAAAAGTTTGTCATGCTGAGCTTGTTTCAGCTTCTTCTTGCGCAGGGGTGAATTTAAAATAGAAATAAGACCTTTATCGTTCCTAAAATGTTTCTGCAAAATTTTTATCACGCTTGCTGCATCTGAGCTTCCGCCGCCGAGTCCCGCACCTGTGGGTATATTTTTTTTAATGGCAATTCCAATCTTGTATGAACCCTGGATCCCGAAAATTTCCAAAAACCGCTCTGCGGTTTTAAAACAAATGTTATTTCTCCCTGAAATGTTTTCTTTTGAATCGGTTGTAACACTAATGTTATTATTCCCGTTCAAGACTGATAGCTTCTTAATCTTAACAGTAATTATATCATAAATCTTTATCGGATAAAAGATGGTTTCAAGGTTATGGAAGCCATCCCTTCTTTTTGAAAGCACCCTGAGCCCGATATTGATCTTGGCGGGTGATTTTACTCTATATATACGCTGCTTAGATTCACTTTTCATAAATACAAAAATATGATATTAATACATGTTTACAATCTATAAATATGTATTAAATAGGGGAAAATTTGCCGAATTCTTTCGGCAAATCTGCGAAATTATCAAATTGAATATTGCCCAATTTTGAAGTATTTTGCAGTCTATGAAAAAATTTATTGTACTTTTAGCTGCTGTGATATGCACTTCAGCATATTCGCAGATTGTCCCGTTTACTGTAAATCTGGATACTTCAATAACCAAATCCCTTGATAGCTCGCTTATTTATGTTAAAAATCCCACAAATAAATTAATTAATATAACATCAATAAGAACAACTTCGCCATTCTTTTATACGCGTGTAAACACGCTGAATATTGCCCCAAATGATAGTACTGCGTTATGGGTTATTTATTCTTCGTACCAGAATCTTACATACCGCGCTTTTCTTTTGCTTGATGCAAAAGTGCCTAACGGCGGCCTGCATTATTCGCTGGTTTACGGACTCATAGCTACATCTAAATATCCCGATGTACTTTACGCCTTCACTCAGGGCCTGGTTGATGAACCGCTTAAAGCTGCACTTAAAACATTTACATCAACCGGTGCAATTACGCTTGGCTACAATACAGCCCGTGACAGGATGTTTGAAACTGTTGACGATTACGGTGGTGATACAATTGAATGTGTTTATATCGGCAGAAAAATATACGCTACAAACAGAACAATAGCGCAGAACCTTGGATTTAACACAGAGCATACATGGCCGCAGAGCTTTTTTAACAGCAATGACCCTATGGTAAGCGACCTGCATCATTTATTCCCAACAGATGCTGAGCCCAACAACCGCAGGGCAAATTACGCGTTCGGTTTCGTTGTATCGGGTATAACATACCAGGATGGCGGTTCAAAGCTGGGACGTGACGTAAACAATAACATTGTTTTTGAACCACGAGATAAACATAAAGGAAACGCAGCGCGCTCTGTTTTTTATTTTGTTTTAAGGCATCAGAACTGGGGTTCTTATCTTGCCTTATCACAGGAAACAGCGCTCAGGCAGTTCCATTTGATGGATACTGTTGATGCACGCGAAAGGCTCCGCAATGACCGCGTGAAACAATTTCAGAATAACCGCAACCCGTTTGCTGACCATCCTGAACTGGTTGAAAGAATTGCAGCTTTTTATACAACACTTAACACTCCGCCAAAAGCAAAGATCACTGCTTCGCCATTTTCAGTTAAATTTGATACGCTCGCTAATGCAGGCGATACAGTCAGCTATTTCGTATCCATCTGTAATTACGGTAATACTAATCTTTCTGTAAGTTCAGTTACGTCAAATAATCCTGTGTTTACAGTTGAAAGTTTTCCTTCAACAGTATCGGCTAACCAGTTCGGTTATGCAAGAATTAAATTCACGCCTGCGGCATCAAATACACTGTATACAGGTGAGCTGACGATAAACAACAGCGATAGTACATTAAAAATAGCTTTAAATGGTATCAGCGGTGAAGTAAATGGTATAACTCCGGTTTCAGGTGAAATTCCGAATACATATAATTTATCGCAGAATTACCCGAATCCGTTCAATCCTGCAACATATATTAAATTCAGTCTGCCGGAAGCGGGTTTTGTTAAACTTATCATTTATGATATTATGGGCAGGGAAGTGAATACGCTGGTATCTGAAAACCTGAAAGCCGGAAGTTACGTTGCAGACTGGGATGCATCATCTGCCACCAGCGGAGTATATTTTTATAAATTGATAACTGATAATTACACTGAAACTAAACGAATGATCCTGGTTAAATAGTAATCGGAAGTTAATAATATATATGCTGAAATACATTATATTTATATTAATATCAATCGCTGTTATTTCCTGCTCAAGTGATGAGCCGCCGCTGCCGGGCGATAATGATATTGTGTATGTTTGCACAAGCGGTACTGCCAAAACATATCATACATTCCGTGATTGCGGCTCAATTAAGCAATGTTCTGCAGAAGTGCTTGAAGTATCCCGGAAAAAAGCCCGTGAAAACGAAAGGATCATATGTATGAATTGTAAAAACAGGGAAAATAACAATAAGCCAAAAGATACATTGAAATAAAAAAAAAGGCGGCTCAAAAGAGCCGCCCGTTCTCAGGGGGATGAGAACGTATTTTTTATGCAAATTTTAATGCAGGTTTTAAATATTTTTTTACTGCCGGTTCTTCTGAAGTCATATTTTCTGTTGTCACGTCCTCAGTCTGGATTGCATCATCATTTTTAATTCCTCCGTGGTAATGACCTAACATCAGTGCCTGCAGCCTGTTTTCTTCAGCAATATCGCTTAATTTCTTCATAAAATAATAGTGTTTATCAAGGTTTTCCTTCGATGATTTAAGATCACCTGAAATACCATATAATTCACTATAGAGCATATAGATCAAACTTAATTCTTTATATGCATTTCGTGCTTTTGCAAGCTCCTTAGCGCTTAAAAGGTAATTTTCTGATTTTTCTGTATCATGAAATTTTACATAAAGCCTTGCAAGCCCTGTATGTATCCTTACTTCATTCACAGAATCTTTTATTTCCTTTGAAATCTCAAGGCCTTCGGTAAAAAGCAGTTTGCTTGATCTGAAATCATTTAATTCAAAATACAATTCGCCCATTTCGCAAAGTGTATGAGCTACAGAGCTCCTGTCACTTATTTCCCTGTAATATTTTAATGCCCTGTTGTAATACTTCACAGAATCAGGATAACTTCTCATTCTTCTGTATGCTTTCCCCAGATTTGCATATACCTGTGTTTCAGCTTGCCTGTTTCCGTATCTTTTCATTATTATAATTGCTTCGCTGAGGTAAGTAATTGCATTGAGGTAATCTTCCATGTAAAGGTAAGTTCTTCCGATATTGGCAAGAGCTAAACTTTCATCATTGATCTGTTTTTTTAATTTAATTTTCTTCAATGCTTCAGTGAAGTATAACAAAGAACCGTTATAATTCCCTGTTTCCAGGTAAACTATACCCAGGTTATTTAAAAGAGCATAATGTATTTCTTTCCCAGATGCCCTGTAAATGCTCAGGCTTTCAAGGTAATTGTTCAGAGATGCCTTCAGGTTCCCGAATTGCTGGTAAGCAAGTCCGCGGTTTGTGAGTACTGATGCTTCAAATTCTATATCACCTGTTGAATTAAGAACATAGATGCATTCATCGTAAAAATTTATTGCTTTTTCAAAATTGCTCAGGTTTAAATGAACATTTGCTATTCCGTTAAGCGCTCTTGAAAGACCGCGTTTATCATTTATTGCTCTGAATATATGAAGGGCATTTTCAAAATATTCAATTGCCGCCTCAAAGCTTGCCAATAATCTGCAGCAGTATCCTGAATTTAAATATCCTTTAGCGAGCCCCTGCTCATAACCGGTTTGTTTTGCCAGCCCAATTGCTTTTCTGCTAAATGAAAGTGATAGTTCAATATCATCTCTTATTACACCGGCTGCCCTGGCGTTCAGGCTGTCTATTTCTTCTGCTTCGCTTGTTTTATTTATTATTTTTAATGGTTCCATGGAAATTGGATGATGAAGGTTTTCAAATTAAGGTTTATTTAACCAGAGTCATTTTTTTAATATCATTAAAATTGCCTGCTTCAAGTCTGTAAAAATATATTCCCGAAGATAAATTACCTGCAGCAAATGTTATGTTATGAGTTCCTGCTTCAAGATGCTGGTTTATAAGTACACTTACTTCTTTTCCAAGTACATCATATACAGCTAATTTTACTTCTGAATCCGCTGCAAGATCGAAACTGATGCTTGTCGAAGGATTGAACGGGTTGGGGTAGTTCTGGCTGAGTGAATATCCTGAAGGAATTATAGGGTCACTGTCAAGAACGCTTCCCCGGTTTAACGATACTGTGGAAATATAAGTGTTGCTTTCCTGGTTATCCATAATAAGCTCACTGAAGCCCGTAACTACTATTGTGCCGCCCTTTGTTGCAACATCTTTGGCAAGATCATTGCTGTTATCAGCTATGCTGTACCTGTTGACCTCTAACTGAGTTCCATTGTTCTTCCTGTATTGTATTGTTGCGTAATCAAAAGTACTGGTTGAACCCCAGCTTTTTCCGGTAACCACAATACTGTTCCTGAATAAAGAAATAGAAGCTGATCTATCCTCACCGTCTCCGGGACCGTTATACGTTTTGTACCATGAAATATCTCCCTGCCTGTTATACTTTATTGTAAGGTAATTTGAATTCAGGTCTGCACTTTCGGTTTCGCCAGTAACAAAAACTGACCTGTCTTCATCCACTACAATTCCCCATGCTTTATCACTCTGGTTGCCGTTACCGTTGAAAGTATCGCTCCATATGATATTGCCGGAAGGGCTAAACCTGGCTGTATATGTATCGGTGGTACCGGCTGATGTTGTTACATATCCTGTTATATAAATGTTATCATTTTCATCAACAACTATACCCCATGCTTTATCACTCTGGTTAGCGTTTCCGTTAACAGTTTTCATCCAGCGCTGGTCACCGTTTTTATTATATTTTAATACTGCGATATCCGTGTTTGTGCCTGATACTGTTACAAAACCGCAGACATAAACATTCCTGTCCTCATCAACTGTAATAGCGGTACCTTCTGCATTCAGGTTTGTGCTGCCATCTTCCAGTGCTGTCCATAATACATTTCCTGCCTGGTCAAACTTCCGGATAAAAATATCAGTATTCCCGTCATTACCCGTTGTATAGCCGGTTACATAAATATCTTCGCGTTTATCAATTGTAATAGCAACACCTTTATCATTTACCGCACTGGATGATACTGAAAAAGGTCTTACCCATAACAAAACTCCGTTCTTTGAATACTTAAGTATTACCGCATCTTTCGATTTTCCGGTATATTGTGCATAACCTACTACGTAAATATTATCGTCTTCATCAACACATAATCCCAGACCTTCGTCATCAGAATTAGCTGTACCGTTATAACTGCGTACCCATACTGTATCACCCTCAGAATTATATTTAATGGTTACTATATCATTGCCTGTACCTGTTTCCTGGGTATAACCGGTCACATAGCTGAAATTTCCTTCGCAGATAACTGCATTCCCTTTTGATGTGGAAAAGTTAACGTCACCGGAATTATAACCATAGTTTGATACCCACTGGGAATAAGAGATACTGTAAGCGGATAGGATGATGAGTGATATTATGAGCTTTTTCATTATAGAGAGATCTTTTATTAATTTTATTGTTTTCAACACTACTAAATTATATGATTTTATTGATAAACCTTTAACGTTAAAAGCTATTAAAGGTTTTTTACTCTTTACACGGTATGATTTATGCTGATTTCGTATTGCATACTCACTTTTTGACCGAATTCTGATGCGAAAAATTTTATGGTAATGGTCCGTAAGAAGCTAGTATTTTATACCAAAATATTATTGTTTCACGGTATTGATTCTTTTACTTTCTGCTGCTTTTTAAAGAACAGGCGGTTTTTTATTAACCGCCTGTTCAGGGGGATTGGTTGTTAAGCCGTTTTACGCAACGCTTACTATCTGATCTTTCTGTAGATTATAATAATAAGCCGGTTCTTTTTTTACTTCTGTATTCTTAATATGTCCAAGCATTATTGCCTGAATTTTATTTGATTCGGTTAAGTTGTTAATTTTTTCAAGATATTTATAATGCTTATCCATAAATAACTTGGCTTCTTTAAAGTCACCTGAAATGCTGTAGTTTTCACTGTATACCATGCAGATCTTGCTGAGATCTTTATATGATTTAGCTGCTTTAGCAAGTTTCTCTGCAGTATTCAGATATGATAATGCTTTATCGGTATCTTTGAACTTCAGATACAGTCTTGCAAGCCCGGTGTTAATCCTTACAACGTTCATTATATCATTGATCTTCTGGGATACTTCCAGTCCATCCATAAAGAACTGCTTGCTTGCCCTGTAATCGTTAAGCTCAAAGTATAATTCGCCAAGCTCGCATAAAGTATGGTCAACCGAGCTCTTATCGCCAATTTCGCGGTAATATTTTAATGCCCTGTTATAATACTTTATTGCTTCCGGAAAACATCTCATTTTCATGTATGCTTTTCCAAGATTTGCGAACACCTGTGTTTCAGCCTGCCTGTTGCCGTATTTTTTCATGATGATCATAGCTTCGCTTAAATATGTGATTGCGTTGCCGAAATCATTCATGTAAATGTAAGTTCTTCCTATGTTGGCAAGTGTAAAACTTTCATCTATTACGTTTTTAGCAGCCTGTGTCTCTTTTAATGCTTTTGTGAAATATAATAAAGATTCCTGGTAGCTGCCTGTTTCCAGGTAAACTATTCCAAGATTATTGTACAATGCGTAGTGAATAGTTGAGTTATTGCTTTTGTAGATGCTTAAACTTTCAAGATAATTATTTAATGCAGCTCTTAAATCACCGTTCAATTGGTATGATAGGCCCCTGTTTGTAAGTACTGTTGCTTCAAAATCCAGGTCTCCAATTGATTGCAGTGCAAAAATGCATTCATCATAATATTCAATTGCTTTATCAAAATTACTAAGGCTGTAATATACGTTGGCAATTGAGTTCAATGTTCTTGATTCAGCTTTTTTATCTTTTAGCCTTCTGTTTATTTTTAATGCTTCCTGGTAGTAATCAATAGCTGCTTCGAAGTTTGATGACAGTCTGCAGGAAATTCCGGCATTCAGATAAGCTTTTGCCAGTCCTTTGCTGTATCCTAATAACTGTGCCAGGCTTATTGCTTCTTTGCTTACCGCGAGCGAAAGATTATTATTATCCTTCCTTGCTTCATCTGCCTGCCTGTTTAGAAGATCGACCTCTTCAAAGCTATTTCTATTGATTTCTTCTATTTTATTTGTAGATTTCATTTTTATTAGTAGAAAATAGTTTTATAAAAAGAGGTTATTTTACTAAAGTCATTTTTTTAATATCCGTAAAACTCCCCGCGCTCAGGCGATAGAAGTAAATTCCGGATGCCAAATTTGAATTGGTAAAATTGATAGTATAGCTTCCAGCAGATAAATACTGGTTTACAAGAACTGAATTCTCTCTTCCGAGTATATCGTAAATTGCAAGTTTTACATTGTTTCCTGTTGCCAGGTCAAATTTAATGGTTGTACTCGGGTTAAACGGATTCGGATAGTTTTGGTGCAATGAATATGTTGTTGGGGTATTACTTGCTGTTGTAAGCTCGCTGCCCCAGTCAATTGACATTGTTGCAATGTATGAAATGTTTGCTGCGTTATCAATTACAAGTTCACTGAATCCGGTAATTAATACTTTGTTGTTTGGTGTTACAGCTATATCCATAGCTACATCTGATGATGTACCTGTGAAGCTGTAAATATTCACCTGGTTCTGCGTTCCGGTAGAAGTGTTATATCTGACTGTAGCGTAATCATATGTATCGGTTGTTCCCCAGCTTTTTCCGGTTACTACTACACTGTTTGTGCCAAGTAAACCTATTGATGAAGCTACATCTTCTCCGTTTCCGGTACCGTTATAGAAAGCCTCCCATAACAAATTACCGGTTGATGAATATTTTGCTGTAAGATAATTTATATTTGAATATGCGTCAGTTGTTTCACCTGTGATATAAACTGCACCATCGGTATCAACTACTATACCCCATGCTTTATCAGACTGGTTCCCGCCGCCATTATAATTTTTTCCCCATATTATCGTACCTGATGAATTGATTTTCGCAGTATAACAATCAACGCCTGTTGCTGAATTTGTAGTGTAGCCTGTAATAAAGCAATTATCAAGTTCATCAACCACTATACCCCATGCTTTATCACTTTGGTTAACATTTCCGTTAACTCTCGTTAACCACTGTTTTGTGCCTGAGCTGTTGTACTTAATTACTGCAATATCTTCAGAGCTTGCAGCACTTGTAGTATAACCTGCAACATATACATAACCGCTGTTGCTTACTGCTATTGATAGACCCTGTGCATCCAGGTTAGTTCCGCCGTCTTCAAGAGCTGATGTCCATACAAGTCCTGCTGAATTGTATTTATTTACAAAAATATCTTTTTTCCCGTCGTAGTTTGTTGTATATCCTGTTACGTAAATATTTCCGTTCAGATCTGCAGCAATTCCAAGACCTTTATCTTCTAATGGATCAGAGGTTTTTGAGTAAGGTAACTGCCAGATAAGTTCACCATCATTTGAGTATTTCAATACTACAACATCAGTTGCTTTACTGTAGTATTCGGCAAATCCAACTACATATACATTTCCAAAAGCATCAATACATATTCCTGTTCCTTCATCATTTTTGCTTAAGCTTCCATTGTAGCTTCTGGCCCATAATGTATCACCTGTCGGTGAATATTTTATGGTGATTATATCATTTAATGTGGCATATTCATAAGTATAGCCTGTAACGTAACTGTTACCTTCTGAATCAATTGTCACAGCAGTACCTTTTGCGCTGGAAAAATTAACATCCCCGCCATCATCTCCGTAATTGGAGATCCACTGTGAATTCGTCAAACTAAATGTAAAAAGAAATAATGCAGTAATTAGTAGCTTTTTCATTGTTTTGTTTATTTGATTAGATTAATGTCCCGTATAATTTTTATTACTTCAAAATTAGGTGTTTATAATGGTTCTTTTATTCACGTATACAGTTATTGGTTATTATTTACTGCAAACACGGTAGAATAATTGTGAAATTTGCCTCGAAAATTAAGTTTTTAATTTAAAATTGGTTATCAAAATCACATGTTTCAGGTCTAGGGTTGGAGTAGTACTATCAGTTAGATTATAACTATTTAACGGTATTAGTAGTGCTAAAAAACCCGAATTATACTTCAATTTATATAAATAACGAGTTGTTAGAATTATAGGAGTTTTCGTAGAGCAGGGGAATTGGTATTTTCGTTTAGTTAAATTTATCAATATTAATATTTTAAGCTGTATTATTCATTTATTAATCTAAAATATTTGGTTACAATAAATTCAACGAAAATACTTAAATATGAAAATATCTTAATAATATTTATGAATTTTATCAGAAAAATTGGTTACAATATAGCATTCATCTTTTGAAATATGATTGTTTTTTCATATTTTTATAAAAATTTTAATATAAAAGTAAGATGATTTTAACTATACTCCAGTTTTAATGAAAACCTGTTTAAGAGATTTACTGCTGAAACATAATTGTTCTTTTGATAAATACCTTTCGAAATTTCTGTATATCAAAACTAAAGATGATATCAGGGAAGAACTTTATATCACCCCCGTTTTAACTCATAAAAAAAAGTATATCCTTGTTATTACAAGGGAAATAAAAGGTAACTGGTTTGATAATATTAAAGATATTGAGGATATTGTAGTGTATATTATCAATCATTATAACTACCAGCCTGAAAAATACACATATATTTTCCATATCTATATAGAAAATATAAAGTTTGAACATTTTTATGTTATTGATACGGGCAAAGAGAAGATATTAAGTAAGATCACTGTTGAAAAGTTCGAAAAAATGCTTGCAGCCTGAAAATTATATTAATACAATTTTTATTCTTTTACCCTTCATTTTAAACTCATTACCCGTATTTACAAAGATCTGAAGTTAAATTAATCGATATTATTTAGTTTGCTTAAAATCCATTCTTTGTAATGCAGTATCTTTTTTGACTGTACCTCTTTTATCAGCTTCGCTTTCTTCATGGCAGATGGTTCAAGTTTCAGTTCTATGAGTTTTTTAAGTAATTCATTAAACAGTTTAAAAGATTTCCGCTGAAACAAGGTCATACCTTTATTGCTTTTCAAGAGGTTTAGGTTCTTAATCAGTTCAGAATTGAACCTGTCAATAGATCCGAGCTCATACAGGCAAACCTGGGTATCAATTTTCATATCAAGATTTATTATCGTTATATTTTTCGGGCATTCATCATAATACTTCAGTGCTTTTGAATATACTTTATTGTGCATATTCATTTTTCCTTTTGAATATATCCTCAGTGTTTCCCTGTATTGCGGAGCCAGGCTGTCTGTATAATCGGTAATGAATTTCAATGTGCCGCTTTGGTCATTTTGTTTCAGCCCTGTTAAAACAATTTCCCTGAAAAGCATTGAAGGCATATACTCATTGCCTGCTTTTCTGTATGCATCATGCCTGATAATTAATTTCAGTATATCGTAAATCTCTTTTGTGAATTCAGACCTGCGCATGTTTATTTGTGTAACAGTGTATGAATACAGGAAACTGAAGACTGTGAATTTAGAGATCTGCTCAAATACATCAATGTTTTCAAGGAATTCCTTTTTAGCCTTAAAATAAATTTTATCATTCATTTTTTTATCATATAGCTTAAAGATCTCAAGCATTACCCGCATATAAGCTGAAAGCCTGTTATTTTTAAGGGTTTTGGCAAGACCATCTATGTTGATATTCTTCATAAGCATATCAAGGGTCTTAAGCGAAGTACCGGCTATCTGGAAGTTTTCTATGTTCTTTATTGCGCAATACATAGTCAAAAGCCTTGTTAACATATAAATCAGGTACACTTCAATATTTTCTTCCAGCAGATCATGTGTTTCTATGAATTTTTCCCTGTCAACAAGAGACTGTCCTTTTATCATCAGCAGCTGATCAAGCTCAAACAGCTGGCGCTCGCTGATCTTATTTAAGTTCTTTTCACTGTTCACTATTCTTGCCATCAGGAGGTCAAATGTGTCATATGCCTTCCGGTGCATTAAAGCTTCGGATAGTATCCTGTTCCGAAGAGCCTGATCCTGTTCAAGCTTAATTGTCAGCATAAAATTTTCAGTCATTCTGTTCAGCTCTGATAGACGGGATATGATTACCCTGTGGTTGTATTTTTTTTCCGGGTAAAGCGATGAATACATTAATTCAAGTGTAAGTTCTTTATTGCTGAAATCAGGGTAGTATTTTAAAAGTATATCAACCAGCGGGATGTAATCTCTGCTGTTGAAAAGCGAATCTGACTGCATATACTTATGATATCTTTTTAATTCGATGGGTTGAACAGAAGAAAGCAGGTCAAATATCCGTAGTTTTTTCATAAATTGCCTGTTAAAATGCTGGTTACAATAATTGATAAATACCCTAAAAATCAGGTTTAATCAAAGATAAATAAAACATTTCCCGGTTACAATGATATATTTTGTTTTTGAAAAGTTTAAGGTACTTATTATTTTTGAAGCTGTTGAATTTTTATAGATGTATTAAAAATGAGAGAAACAGTAGAATTAATGAGTTTACAGGAAAGTATATTGAAAGAAATTTTACTGAGCAAACAATGTTCCGCGGGGAAGTACCTTGCGCCGATGCAGTGCGTAAATCCTGACAACAAAGTAATTGAATACTTTATCACACCGATCGTAACTATTTCCAAAAAGAAAATACTTATCATATCCAAAATAATAAAAGGCAACTGGTATGAAGCGCTCCTTAATGTTGATGTTATCTTAAAGCATATTAATAAAGTATACAATATACCTGAAGATACATATACTTTAATACTGCATGTGTATTTTGATTCTATTTCTCTTGAGAAGTTTTATATTATTGATGTAAGGGAAAAATATGCTTTAAACAGAATGAAGTTTACTGAATTAGAAAATATCCTTAACTAGGGTCTCATAGCTGGTTTTGGATTTTTTTTTCGCAAGCGCATACTCACGCGCAAATCCCCCGCTGCCGTTAAACACTATTTATAGTTTTAACGGCAGCATTTTTTTCCAGGGTATACTCTAGGCTTCGTTCATAGCTGCAATTTCATCTGCCTGGTATTTATCCTGCAGTTTTAAGATGCCTATCTTTCCCAAACCCAGAATAATATAATAGGTCAGGTCTATTTCATACCATCTTACACCAAAGTTAATTGCCGAGGCGTGCTTGTGGTGATCGTTATGATAGGCTTCGCCCATCAGAAGCAGGTCAACCGGCAGCAGGTTCGTGGAAGTGTTCTTCATTTCAAAATTCCTGTATCCGTATTTATGGGCAAACCAGTTCACAATTGCCCCGTGGAAAGGTACCATTACTATTTCTATAGGCAAAAGCAAAAAGTACCAGTATGATGGCGCGAAGAAGAAGTATATGGCTATGTACAACACGCTCCATAAAACCTTCGAGGTTTTGGTGACTGTCCACCTGTCAAACCACGGCCAGTCAGGTATATCTTTCACAAAACGTTTTTCAGGCTCAAGCGTTTTAAAAAATATTTCCTGGTATATTTTCCTTGTATGCTTCATCATGGAAAACACATTTTTGAAAAATAATGGTGAGTGCGGGTCCTTAGGAGTATCAGTATAAGCGTGATGCATCCTGTGCATGATAGCGTAAGCACGCGGACTCATGTACGATGAACCCTGCGCAATATAAGCCAGCACATAGAATGTGCGTTCCCAAAACTTATTCATCTTAAATGCGCGGTGCGAA
>JAUQWQ010000091.1 GCA_030835085.1 Ignavibacteria bacterium | reverse complement strand
GAATTGTATGTATGCCAGTGGGATGATAAATTTAAAAGGAGCGACCTGGAGCAAATGATACAGACAATTGATGAAAAAGGCGATTTCTTTGAGACTGTGCATAAACGCAAAGATGGATCGAGATATGAAGTGGAAGTGAGCAGTAATGCAGCTACTGTAAGCGGAAAAAAACTGATATTCTGTGTATGCAGGGATATTACCAAAAGGAATGCGGTTCATAAAAAGATCAGAGAAAGTGAAGAACACTTTTCAAGGATATTTCAATCGAGCCCTGTAGGTATAAGCATTAACACAATATCTGACGGAACTTATGTTGATGTAAATGATGCATTACTTAAAATAAGCGGCTATACCAGGGAAGAAATAATCGGCCGGTCAACAATTGAACTGAATGTATATGATGAAAAAACACGTATTGCATACATGAAACGTTTGAAGAAAGATGGTAAAATAAGTAATGAAGAAATTACTTTTATCAGGAAAGACGGAACAACTGCAAATGTGATAATTTCTATGGAGCTTATAGAAATTAACGGTGAAATGAACATTCTTGGAACCGCAATTGATATCACAGATAAGAAGCAGTCACAGGAAGAGCTTCTGAAGTCATTAAACGAAAAGAACATCCTGCTCAAAGAGCTTCAGCACAGGGTTAAGAACAATCTTACCGTGATTTCCAGCCTGCTTAATCTTGAGATGGATAATCTTATTGATGATAACTCAAGGAATATCTTTCAGAATTCAATTACCAGGATAAATTCGCTATCTGCGATATATGAGCAGCTCTACAGCACTGATGATATCAGCAGGATCGATCTGAACATATATTTATCAAACCTTATAGAATCGCTTGTAAAAACTTACAAGATCAACGAGAATATTGTTCTGGTTACCAGTATAAAAGAAGGTTCATATATCGATCTTAAAAGGTCCGTATTAATTGGGCTCATTTTTAATGAGCTTCTTACCAATTCAATGAAATATGCATATCCTTCAAACGAAAAAGGAATAATCAATGCGGGTTTCTATATAGAAGGCGGAAAGGCAATGATGTATGTTAAAGACGAAGGATGCGGAATTCCCGCGGATTATAATATTGAATCAGCTAAGAGCCTTGGGTTAAAACTTGTAAAAATGCTTACTGAACAGCTTGACGGAACCATGGAAATAAGTTCAGAAAAAGGAACTTTCGTAAGTATCAAGTTCTCAATATAAAATAATTAAAAACCCCGCTTTTCAGCGGGGTTTGGATAAATCTAATTTAGAAGCTCTTATTTAATAAGAACCATTTTTTTGCTGTCTGTAAATGAACCGGTGCTTATTTTGTAAATATAAATACCGCTTGCATAAGCAGATGCGTCAAATGATACAGAGTGTGTTCCTGCATTAACATATGTATTTACCAGTGAAGCTACTTCTTTACCGGTTATATCATATATTTTAAGCTCAACATTACCTGCAATTGGAAGCGCAAATGTAATATTGGTTGTCGGATTGAACGGGTTAGGATAGTTCTGCATTAAACTGTATGCAGAAGGAATCTGGTTAACCGGGTCATTAATACCTACTGGTGAACCGGTCATTTTAGAAATTGTACCTGATGCGCCGCAAGACCATCCAACCATACATGTGTTAACATCAGCAACAAGGCTGATATCATTCTGAGCTGCTGTTTGTGTATGCGAGAGAGTCCATGAAGCGCCAACATCAGTGCTTCTGTATATTGTGGTTCCTCTTACATACCAGTAATCATTTCCTGAGCCTTCGATACCTGAAATTGTTCCTGTACCTGAAGCTGCAAGTAATGCCCATGTTGTTCCGCCATCAGTTGATTTGGACATTGTAGCTCCGCCAACTAAACCAACTGTAGCTGAATTGAACTGAATTCCGGTAACCTGTCCGGTAATACCGGTAACAGTTGCGCTTGTCCAGTTTAATCCAAGGTTTGTTGAGTGCCATACAGTATTTTGTCCTGTTCCGAACCACATATCATTACCGGTGATCTGGAGACAGTTATTTCTTCCGTCACCTGTACCGGCTACTGTTGCCAGTGTTGTCCATGTTGAACCGCCATCTGTGGTTTTAAGCATTAACCAGTTTCCTGCGAGAACGTCACCAAAAGCGTAACCGTTTGTTGCAGAAACCATTTTGATAGTATTTATGAAACCACCGGCTATTGTATAAACCTGTGTCCAGTTTGTTCCGCCGTTTGTTGTTTTATAAATGAAAGTTGCACCGGGGGAAGTTGTAACAAATGCTGTGTTTGCATCCAAAGCTTCGATATTATAAATATCGCCGGTAATAACACCCGGATTCGGATTGCCGTTGCCCCATGTTGTTCCGCCGTCAGTGGTTCTGCGAACAACACCGCCTGCGCCTGCTGCCCAGCCTACTGAATTACTTACTGTTTTAACTGAGTATAATAATGCGGTAGTACCGGATACCTGTGTTGACCAGGTATAGTTACATACTACCGGTGCAGCTGCGGGACCCAGTAATCTGATAAAATCAACACCTATAAAATCACTGTTTGTGCCTGAAGGTCCGCCATTTGCAACCCTGTAATTGATAGCAAATCTGCCTGTAGCTCCTGCTGAAGGAAGAATATATCTGCTTTCAGTCCAGCCTGCTGTTGATACTTTGAATTTACCAAGTTCTACAAAGCTGCCTGAACCCGGAATGGTATCACCATTTGATGCCCAGTAAACCCTGATCGAATCAGGAAATGTGGAGGCATCGGGAGATCTTGAATAGAATGAAAGTGTATCACCGGCCGCACCATTAACATTAGGTGATATTAACCACAGGTCAATAGTATTGGTACCGGTTACATTATTGTAATTCGCTGCAACATATCCTGTTGCCGGACCTTCAAATGCATTGAATACAGTTGAGTTGCCCTGGAACCAGTTCGGAGATGTTCCTGCAGGTCCGCCAAGCGGTCCGCGTTTTGGCTTCCAGCCTCTTAAACGAAGCGCAATTGTATCGTTAGCTCCGTTCATATCGTCAACAAATTTTACAATGTCGCTTACCGGAGGTGTTACCTGGCTGATAGAATTATCTGAGGTATTGTTCGACCTGGATCCATAAGGATCAGAATAGATCAATCCCAGTAAAAAAATACCGATAACCATCAAACTAAAAACTAAAAAAGTTTTCTTCATTGCTTCAGTTCCTTTTCTGATTTAATAAATTTTTAAAAAGATGCTTCATTTTTTGATTTGTGGTGAAACTATGTAAATACTGTTAAAAATAATAATCTTATAAAATAATAAACCGATAAAATAATATCAGTATTTTTATTATCCTGTTTACTGAGGGACTTGCCGTATTGAAATTCAGATTGATTGTTCTGGTAAGAAGTCTTTAACAGTCTGCAGAATATTTAACTGGCACGAAGTAATTATTTTTTTTCTATTTTAATAATATTTAATAATAATAATTTATATATATAATTTCAGTTGAATAATTATTCATGATGTATGTATTATCAACATATGATAAATATCCTTAAATTAAACCCCACTTTTTAGTGGGGTTTAATTTAATTTACTAACTTAAGTTCTTACATGTAACAGTGTGTTCCTACATAGCTTAGCTAATGTAAAAATTCAAAAAAATGGGCTGTTTATTTAATAAGTACCATTTTTTTACTGTCAATAAATGAACCAGCTGTTATTTTGTAAATATAAACACCGCTTGCAAGTACTGATGCATCAAAAGGAACCACATGTGTCCCTGCAGTCAGATTACCGCTTACAAGAGATGCAACTTCTTTTCCTAAAAGATCATAAACCTTCAATTCAACATTTCCTGCTACCGGCATTGCAAAAGTAATGCTTGTAGTTGGGTTAAAAGGATTAGGATAGTTCTGCTCAAGTTTATAAGCAGTAGGAATGTTAGAAGTTGGATCATTAACGGCTACCGGTACTCCGTTTAATTCAACTACTGTACCAGTTGCTCCAACTGACCATCCTGCAAGACATGGTGATCCGGTTGTAATGCTGGTACCCCATAATGCCTGTGTACCAGTATAACCGCCTGCTGTCCATGTTGCACCAAAATCTGAAGAACCGTAAATATTATTACCCCTTGAAAGCCAGTAATAATCTCCGTTTCCTCCAACTGATGTCATATTGCCGGTTCCGCCCGGTGTTCCTGCATTAACCCATGTAGCACCGCCATCGGTTGTTTTCTGTACAATTGTTCCAACGCAAAGTCCGTTGGTTGCACTTGTAAACCATACACCATATGTACTTACGTTACCAGTTGTTGTTACACCTGTCCATGAACCTGTAGCTCCGCCGTTAGTGGAACGGTATACTTTAGTATTATTTGTTCCGAACCAGATATTGTTGCCGATTACGCACATAGCATTGTTCCAGCCTGCTTCTGAAGCTGCCTGAGGCAGGTACATACCTGTTGAATCCCAGGTTGCGCCGCCATCGGTTGTTTTCCATAATGACCATCTGGCACTTACCGGATCACCATAAGCATAACCGGTAGTTGCATTTGTCATTACTATTGCGTCTATAAAACCTCCGGCCTGTGTGAATACCTGTGTCCAGTTAGTACCGCCATTGGTGGTTCTGTAGATAAATGTGGCACCCGGTGAGGTTGTAAGCAATGCATTATTTGCATCCAGCGCCCATATATTATATACATCGCCGTTAATTACACCCGGGTTAGGATTTGCATTTGTCCATGTGCTTCCTCCGTCAGTCGTTTTTCTTACTGTTGCAGTTGCACCGGCAACCCAGCAAACAGTACTTGATGGTGCAGAAACAGCCTGAAGCAAACCTGTTACCCCTGAAGTATTAGTGGACCAGCTGTAACTGCATGGTACTGTTGGTGGGGCAATATCTACTCCTGTGTGTGTTGTTATTGCACTTGAGTTACCATACGGATGCGGGCAGTTTGTTGCTGATAACGGACCGGCATGTCTTTTTACGCCTGATAAGGATGTATTTCTAACCCCGAATCCTGTTCCGGTATAACCGCATTGTGTTATTTCTACAACAAGGCTCTTTGTGGGGTCATAGTTAAATGGTGTAGTTAATGTTATTCCAATAAACTGATCAGCAGTTGGACTCATTGTATAATTGCTTTGATCAAATACTGTTGTCATTGCGCCGGTGTACCAGGCTGCAGTTGGTAGATCAGTATCGGTAGTCTGTCCCATTTTAATTGTAAGCTGAGTAAATGTAGCGCTCACAGTTGAAACAGACTGAACATAGAATTTTATAATATTTCCGCCTGGAGCCGGTGTCGGGGTTGTGAATGCTCCGGGGAGATAAAGAGTCTGAATTGTTTTTCCGGATGCCGGTAATGTATTAAAAGGGAAAGCATTGTTAGCAGTTCCTCCTGTAAAATTATAATATTGTGGTTGGGTGAAAATATTGGCGGTAAGAGCCAGAAGCAAAACAGCGAATGCTGCTGCATTCCTGAAGAAATGAGGACATCTTGTTTTCATAGCTGTTGTTTATATTAGTTTAGGGAAAAATTCCCCCGAAATTAAAAAAATGTTGAAGCTGAATTTGTTAATAAATCTTGGTCGTTTGACTAGTTAAAGCAAAAAGATAAAACGGATATGGTTTATGGATGGTTTAAAAGCAAATTTCGGATATGGATGATAAGCAGCTAATAGCAAAACGGATATGGCTGATGGATGGAAAGAAAAAGGATATGGTTAATGGATGGATATAAAAACAAATATATAAACAAACATAAAAAAGCAAAAACAATTTCAAAATCCACTGCTTTGATATTTCATATTTGTATTTTACAAATTCGTAAATTCAGATTAAATAATCAAGGGTTTAAATAATCAAGGGTTTAAATAATAGTTAAAGAATTGATCTTTCCTGGCGACAAATAAGAACCCCGCCTTAGAGCGGGGTTCAATGAAAAGTTATATGCGTTTATATTTATAATTCTTTACATTTTTGTACTCCTTTGCCTGTTTAACAAAGGTAAACAGAAACGATCACTTGATGAGAACCATTTTCTTACTATCAATAAATGAACCGGCTGTCATTTTATATATATATACACCGCTTGCAAGTGCAGAAGCGTCAAACGGTACAATGTGTGTTCCTGCAGTCATACTTCCACTGATAAGCGATGCAACTTCTTTACCCAGTATATCATAAACCTTCAGCTCAACATTACCTGCAACGGGCATCGTGAAAGTAATGCTTGTCGTTGGATTAAACGGGTTAGGGTAGTTCTGCATTAAACTGTATGATGAAGGTATTTCGCTAACCGGATCATTTATACCAACAGGTACACCTGTCATTTTGGCAATTGTACCTGAAGCACCGCATGACCAGCCTGTCATACAGCCAACACCGTCAGTTGCCAGCGAAATATCATTCTGTGCAGCGGTATGAGTGTGAGAAAGTGTCCAGGATGCACCAAGATCAGTGCTTCTGTAAATAGTAGTGCCTCTTACGTACCAATAGTTGTTTCCTGAGCCTTCGATACCTGAAATTGTTCCTGTACCTGAAGCTGCAAGTAATGCCCATGTTGCTCCGCCATCTGTTGTTTTTGACATTGTTGCGCCGCCTACTATTCCAACAGATGCTGTATTGAACTGTATACCTGTGATCTGTCCTGTAATACCGGTAACAGTTGCGCTTGTCCAGTTTAATCCGAGGTTAGTAGAGTGCCATACAGTATTTTGCCCGGTACCAAACCAGATATCATTGCCCAGGATCTGAAGACAGTTATTTCTGCCGTCACCGGTTCCTGCAACTGTTGCCAGTGTTGTCCATGTTGAACCGCCATCTGTGGTTTTAAGCATTAACCAGTTTCCTGCGAGAACGTCACCAAAAGCATAACCGTTTGTTGCAGAAACCATTTTAATAGTATTTATGAAACCACCGGCTATTGTATAAACCTGTGTCCAGTTTGTTCCGCCGTTTGTTGTTTTATAAATGAAAGTTGCACCGGGTGAAGTGGTAACAAATGCTGTGTTTGCATCCAAAGCTTCGATATTATAAATATCGCCGGTAATAACACCCGGATTCGGATTGCCGTTGCCCCACGTTGTTCCGCCGTCAGTGGTTCTGCGAACAACTGCGCCTGCGCCTGCTGCCCAGCCTACAGTTCCGCTGACTGTTTTTACTGAATACAACAAAGCTGTTGTGCCGGATGTTTGATTTGCCCAAGAATAGCTGCAGTTTACTAAAGCTGGCACAACATCAACTCCAAAATTAATTATATTACCATCCTGGCCTGAATAAACATTGGGACAACCTGTAGTTCCGCTGTAAGATCTGGTCTGAGAGCCTATTGTATTTTGTCTGATTGTTGGACCAGTTCCGGCAGTCCCGCATTGGCTTACTTCAACAATTAAACTTAAAGTCGGGTCATACACTATAGGTCTATCCAGGGTTATTAACATCCATCCGTTTGCTGTAGAGGATATAGAAACTGAAGCTCTGTAATACAGAGTATCCAGCTGACCTGTATACCATGCACCGGTGGGTAATGAAGTGGCCGATGTTTGTCCAGCCCTGATCATCAACTGTGTAAACGTGGGTGATGCTGCACTGGTTGTATAGAAGTACATTTTGGTGATCTGATTCCCGGCGGGTACCGGGCTTGGCTGATTCAGAGAATTAGCGGGAATCAGCCACTGAACTTCTTTACCAGCTGCTACATTAAACGGAAAACTGTTATTGGAAGAGCCTACATTCTGAAAATTGTAATATTGAGGTTGAGAGAAAAGGTTGGCGGTTAGAACCAAAAGTAAAACGAAAAATGCAGCTGCATTCCTGAAGAAATGAGGACATCTTGTTTTCATAGCTTTTGTTTATTTTAGTTTAGGGAAAAATTCCCCCGAAATTAGAATTGACGTATCTGAATTTCCTAAAAATTTAGCCTGATGGATGAATTAGAGCCTTAACCTATAATAATAACGGTTTGCTAAAAACCCAATATCTGCAACTATGATAATTTTGTGTGTATTTAAAATTCGTAAAATTCATTTTAATAATCAAGGGTTTAATTAATAAGATGGAAAAATGGACTTAAAATTTTTTAAAACATTAAAAAACCCCGCCAATTGACGGGGTTTAAAGAAAAAATGCTTAAAATCAGTTCATATTTTCCAGAACTTTCGCGGGGAACCAGCCGTTCTGCAAAGATGTAACAAATATTTTTGATGCTACAATCTTTATTGGAACCATCGGAACGAAGGTCTGGTACCAGGGCATTTTTTCTACAAGCATAGCCCTTACATTTGCTTCTTCTTCTTCAGGCAGAATTTCAATTACAGCTTTGCCCTGCAAAAAATCCTTTGTCGCATCATTCTGAGAAATTGAATATGCCACATTTTTGTTCTGCATAATATTGGCAAAACTTTTACCGCCCTTTTCTACAAGCAAATAAATATCAATTCCTTTGCTTACGTAATATGCGCCAAGTATCCAGGGCGAGTAATCTGTCCCGGTTGTGGCCAGCATTATTGCGTTGTTGCCTTCCAAAATTTCTTTGATCTTTGATTCAATTTCGTTGTTAAGTGTTTCTATCATTTTATTTCTGCTCCTCCGGTTATATTATAAATAAATTAGTATATGAATGAACTGCAAATATATTGATTAGGGCTCAGATTTTAAATGTAGAAATAAAAAAACCTGCATTATGCAGGTTTTTAACATAAATAACATCAATTAACCGCAATTATATATTATTTTACCATTACCATTTTCCCCACAGCGCTGTTGCTCCCGGAAATCAGTTTATAAAGATACACACCGCTTGCCAGATCTGAGCCATTTATGGTGAGGGTATGAAATCCCGTTTCAAGGTATCCGTTGAAATAAGTTTTTACTTCTTCGCCGGTTATATTATATAATATCAATGATGTATTACCTGCTTTTTCCAATTCGAAACTTATTTTTGTCACAGGATTAAAAGGATTCGGGTAATTCTGCAATAATCTGAATGTACCTGCTGAATTGTTAACAGGTTCAATTGCGGTTGGAACGTGCGGCCACGAACTTTTGAAACCGCGGTATGTGTATATTCCGGGTATGTAAGAAGCTTCAAACACTATTGTTCCGTCAGGTTTCACTTCAGTCACGGTATTAGAAGCTCCGCCCCATGATATAAAAGTATTACCGTTTTCCAGCCTTTGGGCATTACCGCCCCAGCTTGATACTACCTGCGGCTCTCTTTGAAACTGCCATACAAGGGTAGCAGAATAACTGGTTTCGTCAAGTGAATATTCTACTGCCCTGGAATATTCCGGAAATCTGAAATTACCGTTATCAAACAGAGTAATATTTCCGTTGGGTAATCTTCTGATATCGTGCTGGTGAGAGAATCTGATCGTATCGTTATATATTGTGAACATATTATGCTTTCCTCCAAGTCTCCAAATAATATTTCCGGTTGACCTGTTTATTTTTGTGATCTCATCAATATGCCTTGAAGAGATGAGGATATTATTATCATAATCCAATTCAATAGCATTCCCGTGGATATAATCAATAAGAGAGTCAGTCAGGTCTTCCTGTGTTGCATCTGTTATCTGCATGTGATCCCAGCTTCTCCATTGAAAAAGGACATTGTTCTGAGGGTCAATTTCCTGAATGATCAGACCAATCACGGTTGCATCCGCCCGGCCGCCGGGCACAATTTGGCTCATATCAACCGGTTGCGGATCATATGCCATTAAAAAGGCATTTCCGTTTGAAAGGATCTGTAATTCATGTACATCGGTAGTATATCCATTTCCGCATTTGTATGTATGTATTGTATCGTAGCTGCTGTTCATTTCTATAAATCTGGGAGGATTATCAGCAAAAAAAGTCAGATTTCCGTTTTTCTGTTTTTTAAAATCAAAACCTACACTGCTTCTTTGCTGAAACCAGTTACTGCTGCCGTTATTGTTTTGTATAGTAATATAAGATGATAAAGAAAATGGTGCAAAGAACAAAGATCCGGGGGCCGGTGAGTTATTGATCGTAACATTCAGAACAGGCGGGGGAAAAAACATCAAGTTATTTTTAAATACAATTCCTGCCTCTTTTTCCAAACCTTTTATAGGGTCATATTTTATTTTTTTTAAAGAAGTGTAAAACGTTAAATTAAATGGTTTATTGCCGGTTGTAATATGTTTATTCAGAATACCGGTAATCTTAACAATAACTTTTTCACCAAAACTAAAATGTTCATCAGGAATAAAAATTATTTTTTTATTGTTTTCTTTTAAAAGGATCATTCCGCTATGTCTACCGCTTAATGAACCAGTTACTGTGATATTCCCGTACAGATCGTTGATAATTAGAGTCAGTTCATGTGAAAGACCGATTGTAATACTGTTTTCTGTATTCACCATCATTGCGCCATTGACCGGATCGGTATAAATAACACCGTTTGAAAACGCAGCAGTTCCGGAAAAAAGCATTATAAATAGAATGTATTTCATGTATTTCAGTTAGGATTAATATATTTACAAAAATATTTTTTAAAATGTATCCAAACAATATATTTTATTCCAGCTTTACTAATTATAATTATGGTAACATTTAACTGTTTACATGAGTATATTTCCGGTTACTTAAAGTAGGAATAATAGTTTATTAAGGTAAGAAAATTTCATTTTACGATTCCGATTTTATGAATCTGAATTTCAATTGTGCTAATAATCATAGTTAAATTTGATTTTTATCATATTATTGGCTTTATACCAGTTGTTATATTTACAAAATATTAATTCCGTTTTTTCTATTTTTATGGAGGTACTATGAACACGCTTCATCATCTTGATTATTACCGCCTGCCGTGGAATCTTTCCGATAATATAATTTCATGGCTTGAACCAACTGCAAAGTGTAATCTTGCATGCCTGGGCTGCTACAGGAAAAACGAGATTAACAGCCATAAGACTCTTCATGAAATAGAAGAAGAGCTGAATGTTTTTATGCACTACAGGAAGTCAGACAGTATCTCTATTGCAGGTGGTGAACCATTATTGCATCCTCAGATAGTTGAAATAGTAAAAATGGTTGCTGATAAGGGCTGTAAACCGATAGTTAATACCAACGGCATTGCGTTAACTCCCGGATTACTTCATGAACTGAAACTTGCAGGTGTATACGGATTTACGTTCCATATAGACAGCAAACAAAACCGCCCGGAATGGAAACATGCAGATGAAGTTGAGTTAAATGAGCTTCGTTATAAGTTCGCCAAAATGCTTGCTCATGAGGGGGGTATTTCCTGTTCATTCAATTCGACGGTTTACGAAGATACGATGATGCATATTCCCGATATGATGAAATGGGCGCATAAAAATATTGATATTGTTAATGTAATGGTTTTTATTATTTACCGCGCAGTTGATAACAGGGAAGTTGACTGGTACCTTGGTCCGAAAAAAATAAATATGGGTGAATTGGTATATAACGAAGATGTTCCTGACAGAGTTGATATTATGGCTGATGAAGTTGTTGAAGTTATAAGAAAAACATATCCTGATTTTGATCCCTGTGCGTACCTGAACGGTTCTGAAAAAGCTGATTCTTTTAAATGGCTGCTCAGCGGAAGGCTGGGTACAAAAAGCAGGATATTCGGTTACATGGGAAGCAAGGCTATGGAAATTGTGCAGACTGCTTATCACCTTATGTACGGGAAATATTTATCATATACCCGCCCCAAAATGAATAAAAAGGGTAGGTCAATGCTTTTAATGGGATTATTCGACAAGAAACTAAGGAAGACATTTTTTAAGTTTATTAAAAATCCCTTCAGGATCTTCAGTAAGCTGTACTATCAATCAATAATGATAATACAGCCGGTTGATTTCCTTGAAGATGGCAGGCAGAGTATGTGCGATGGCTGCCCGGATATGACAGTGTGGAATGGTAAGCTCGTTTATTCCTGCAGAATGGAAGAACAGCTGAAATATGGATACAATATTAAGACGTATCCCAAAAGTCTTGCAAAAGAACTTGAAAAACTTGAAGTATAACTAAATAATAGAATTTTATCAATTAAATGCCTGAAATCTTTAATTTCAGGCATTTTTATTTTGGATTTCAGTCGATATTAATAATCCAATTATGTTATTTTTTAAAATGATTTGTTATATTTGCTGAAATATTTTTTCGGATAAACATAATTTATCATGGATAGATACTTAGTTGAGTCTCCTCATTCTGAGAAGGATTGCCGTCATGTTTTAACACAGGTACTTTCATTAGGATTTATTACTCATTATAATTGGGGGTGTGAGTCAGGTGTACATACAGGGTGGGCAATCATCGAAGCAGAAAATGAGGCTGAAGCTCTTCTTACCGTACCTGCATTCATAAGACATCAGGCAAAAGTAACTAAACTCAATTTATATACTCCTGATGATTTTAAAAGTTCACACTAATAACAGAGCAATGATTTATTCCTGTTGATTTAATATAGGATATCTGCTGCAATACAGGAACCCTTTAGAATTTATAACAAGTATATTATTTTATCTCGATAGCTTTTTAAATTTATCAATTTTAGATGGCAAATAACGGATCAATAGATGATTTAAAAAAAGTAGTCGCAATTTCTGATCTTCCGGATGAAGTCATAAGATGGATATATGACAGATCTGATTATAATGAATACGAAGATGGCGAAGTTATATACCGTAAAGGCGATCCTGCTGAGCATTTATGGCTTATTCCCGAAGGCAGATTTGATTTTTATATGGATGTGAACGGACAGGAAGTGCTGTACTTCAATTTTCAGAATGATACTTTTACAGGTGGTGTAGGCGGACTGCTTCCTTATTCCAGAATGAAAGTATCTCCCGGGTATGCTTATACTATAGGACATACAAAAATGTTCAGGCTTCATAAAAAGTATTTCGAGGAACTTGCGCAGCTTAGCGCTGAGCTCAACAAGAGGCTTATAGGTTATATGACTGAAAGAGCCAGGGTGTTTGCGACAACAAAACTTCAGCAGGAAAAAGTAAGTGCGTTGGGAAGGCTTGCTGCAGGTATTGCCCATGAAATGAATAATCCTGCATCCGCTATTAACAGGATTGCATCTGAATTGACCTTAAGACTTAAAGATAATTACCTTCTTACCGGAAAACTAATGCAGTATAAAATAAGCGCTGAATTGATCCAAAAAATTCAGTTAATGGTAGAAGAGAAGGAAAGCTCCCCTTTAAAAAAAATGAGTATGAGCGAGAAGATGAATAAGGAAGATGAAATAAGCGGCTGGCTTCAGAAAAACGCTGAAGGCGGCAGAGATATAACGGCAGATACTTTTGTAGATGCCGGAATAACAGTCAAAGATCTTGAAGAGATCAAAAAAGATGTGGGCGAAAAAGAATTTGTTCATATTCTCCACTGGGTTGAAAATTTACTGATCTCAAAAAGGATACTGAAAGACCTCGGAGAATCATCCTCACGGATAACAAACCTTGTGGGCGCAATTAAGAGCCATGTACATATGGACCAGACCAACGAGCTTCAGCTTACGGACATTCACAGAGATATTGAAAACACTTTAACCCTTATGGGTTATAAGCTCAGAGAAAAAAATATTTCTGTTAAAAGAATATTCAGTGACTCTTTGCCGGAAGTACCCGTTTATATCGGGGAGATGAACCAGGTATGGACCAATATTATAGATAATGCAATATACGCTTTACCCAAAGGCGGAGAGATAACTATTGAGACTTCATTTGATTTTAAGAATGTTTGCGTAAAAATTTGTGATAACGGTCCCGGGATTCCCCAGGAAATTCAATCAAGGATATTTGATCCCTTTTTTACCACCAAAAAAGTCGGGGAAGGAACAGGCATTGGCCTGGACCTTGTTAACAGGATAATTAAGAATCATAAAGGAGAAATTAAAGTATTTTCAAAACCGGGCAGAACAGAATTTATGATCTGTATACCGGTTCCTGAAGCAAAGGAGAATAAAGAATGAAACTTCCATTTATCATAATTGTAGATGATGATGAGCACGTTCTGCGCGCTATACAGCGCGATGTCAGGAATGAATACCGCGAAATGTACAGGGTTAGCGCAACTGATTCAGCCCTTGAAGCAATTGAACTGGTTAAAGAGCTGAAACAGAAAAACGAAACTGTCGCGCTTTTCATTTCAGACCAGCGCATGCCTGAAATGGAAGGTGTGACATTCCTGGGTATTGTTAAGGATATATTCCCGGATGCAAAATCAATTTTGCTAACTGCGTATTCAGATATAGAAGTTGCTATTAAGGCTATTAATGATATTAAGCTTGATTATTACCTTTTAAAGCCATGGAATCCGCCGGAAGAAAAGCTTTATCCGGCACTTAATGAAATGCTTTATGACTGGGCGGAAAATGTGCGTATGCCTTATGACGGTATCAGGCTGATCGGTTCAAGATGGTCTTCAAGAAGTTATAATGTTAAAGAGTATCTTTCAAGGAATCTGATTCCATACCAGTGGTCTGATATTGAGAATGATGAAGAAATGAAACAGCTTGCAATATCTATTACCGGGGATATAAATAAGCTCCCTGTTGTATTATTTCCTGACGGTACTAATTTAATAATGCCTTCAAACAGTAAAATTGCTGAAAAAGCAGGTCTGCAAACAAATGCCAGGCTTCCTTTTTATGATCTTATAATAGTAGGGGCAGGTCCTGCCGGACTCGCCGCCGCAGTATATGCTGCTTCAGAAGGACTTAAAACACTGGTTGTTGAACAAAATGCTCCGGGTGGACAGGCAGGGACAAGCTCGCGGATAGAAAACTACCTGGGTTTTCCCTCCGGTATCAGCGGGACGGAGCTTGCCGGCAGAGCCACGGCACAGGTAAGGCGATTCGGAGCTGAGATAATGAATGAAGAAATCGTTTCAATGAGGATTGAAGAACCTTATAAGATATTAAAACTCTGCAGCGGAACAGAAGTATCTTCATATGCCGTTGTTTTTACTTCGGGGGTATCGGTCAGAATGCTTGAAACACAGGGAATTGAACAGTTCCTTGGTACAGGGGTATATTATGGCGCGGCTATGACAGAAGCTGCTACATATAGAGATCAGGATGTGTGCATTCTTGGTGGCGCAAATTCTGCCGGGCAAGGGGCATTATTCTTTTCAAGGTATGCCAAAACGGTTACAATGATAGTCAGGGCTGATTCACTAAATAAAGCAATGTCAAATTACCTGGTTGAACGAATAAATTCTACTTCTAATATAAAAGTTCTTACTAAAACCGAGATGTGCTCAGTACAGGGAAACGGAAGACTGGAAAATATCAGCCTGAAAAATATTGCTGATGGAAAAGTATACAATTTGGATACTTCTGCTGTATTTATATTTATAGGGTCCGCTCCCAGAACTGAAATGCTGAGTGGAATTATTGAAACAGATGAAAAGGGGTACATTCTTACAGGACCCGATCTGCCGAGAGTAAATAATACTGTGAAAGGATGGGAGCTTGAGCGCGACCCGTTCATTCTTGAAACCAATATACCCGGAGTTTTTGCCGCCGGAGATGTACGCTCCGGCTCCGGCAAGCGTGTTGCCGCAGCCGTTGGAGAAGGTTCTGCAGCAATAAGTATGGTTCACAAATATCTGGAAACAGTATAATGTTATTTGGTCTTTTTCAACTGCTGCGTAACACTGTAATATAATTTATCACCTTCTTCTTTTAAGGAGCGGGAAGTATTGGTTTCTTTTATTGAATTATCCTTTATAAGTCTATTAATGAATTCAATTCTTTTATTCATCCAGGCTGTTGCTTTTTGTTTCAGTTCCAGTGCGTTAGCGTCTTTTTCCTTTGCGCCGTAATCAAGGGCATGAAGTCTGAATGCAACCGATTTCATATTGCTTAAGTAATTGCTTTTTGATTCCGTACCTGTTGTGTAAGCTGACTGGTAAAGTGATTCAAACTTTTCTATCAGCTCACTTTGCTGTTTGATGAAATTCGTTGTTAGTTCAGCATCGGTTTTCACTTCAACCTTAATATTTTCATTAGGTTTTTCCTTACCTTTAGAGCCTGTCTCTTCTTCACGGATAATAACAGTATCGGTTTTTGGAGCAAAGCTGTTTAACCTTCTTTGCGTGATCTTATCAAGCATAAGCTGTGATTCATGGTAAAACTCATCGTCACTAACAACTCTTGTTAGCAATACTTCGGCTGAATTAAACAGACTATCGTTAAATGACTGCAAACCCTGAATATATGCAATTTTTGATTGAGCGAGCCTGTAATCCTTCTCCCCGGATTCGATCTTTTGGAATTCCGTAATAGCTTCAGGGTATTGTTTATTAGCGAGCAATTCTTTTCCTTTTTCATAATGTCCCATATTAGAGCAGCCAGCTGTGATGAAAATTATAAGTAATATCAGGTTTATTAGTCGTTTTTTTGCGTTCATAAGTTTAATTGCTAAGTTTATATGTTATATCTTATTATAATTAAGAACACTAAATAACTGCCGCAGGTTTTGGAGGTTATGAATTACATTCAGGGTTTACAATTAGGGATGAAACAAAAATCACTAAAAAGCGGCTTTTTTGTGAAATTACTCCAGATTTCCAGCAGTGGCAAGCTAAGATTCGAATAATATATAAAGTGAGGGGATTTATGTTAAATTTAATAAAAAACCCGCACTAAATGCGGGTTTCCAGCGGAACCGACGAGATTCGAACTCGCGACCTCTTGAGTGACAGTCAAGCGTTCTAACCAGCTGAACTACGGCTCCTCTTTTGTATTATCAACAAATTTAAGCAAAATTCATAAATTTTACAAATCATAATATTGTACCTTTTTTTATTAAATTTCCGGATAGATAATCTGAAATTTTATAATTTTGCTTATCATAAGTATTTTTTAATAGACTGATTTCTGATATATTTTCTTTTATTAAATAAAAATTGGTGTAAATCATTATTTTAATATCCTGCATAAATCCAAACTTATCCAAATATTCTTTTTCCAATTTAATTTTATCTTTCGTAGGTAAATTACATCTGCCGTTGATCTGAGCTAACCCGGTTAAACCCGGAATTAATTTATCAATTCCTTTTGAGATCCTTAAAATTAATAATTCATCATCATCTGCTATTACAGGCCTTGGACCTACAAAACTCATTTCACCTCTTAATATATTGAATAATTGCGGTAATTCATCCAATCCTGATTTGCGTAAAAATTTGCCGAATTTGATAATATAATTTTCAGGATTAGTTAAATGCTCAGATGATAATTGAGGTGTACCAACTGTCATAGTTCTCAGTTTTAACATCATGAATTTTCTGTTATTTTTACCTGTGCGTTCTGACCTGTATAAAACCGGGCTTCCTGATGTAATGATTATAATTACAGCTAAGAGCAACAAAGGAATTGCAAATAAAAATAAGCAAAATACAGAAAATACTATATCGAATATTCGTTTATACAATGCGTATTTAAATAATTTCATAGTTAATATATATAATTCAGAAGGATATTATGAATACATTAATAATTTAAAACGTTCTGCTATTAATGATGGCCAGGTTCTTGGCTGAATCAGAAAATTGGTTGAAAGTGAACATTCATGAGTACAGATACAGTTTGATTCCTGAATCCAGTTCCTCAATTTACGTGCGTTTTCACTGTTCCATATTTTAGGAAGATTAAAATCATAGTTATGTAAATTACCTGCTGACTTGTTAAGCATTTCGCATGGAAATACTGAACCATCCGGATATATAACCCCGCCCAATGAACCAGCTGAACAGCCTCCGCCTTTGTAACTATCGCTCAGAATTCTGTAAATTATCTTTCTTCTTGCAGCATTTTTTGCAGAAAGCCATCCTGAAGTTATATGACCTGAATATCCTTTATATGTACCATTCTTTATGTTTCGGCTAATTATCTCATTGGCTTTTTTGTAATTACTTAAGTCAATATCCTTTGCTATTGGATTTCTTGACTCGCCGCGTACAATATTAATACACCATTCCCCGCCGGAATGAACTTCATTCACTACTTCACTAAGCTCATCCATATTATCCTGATTATAACTGCATATGGTTGTTATTAGTCCTGTATCAAAATTGGAATAATGTTTTTTTAGTGCATTCAGTTCTTTAATAGTTTCTATTGCATTTTCATATGAGTTTTTCAATCCTCTTATCTTATTATGAATTTCTTTTGTTCCGTCCAGTGAAACATGTACCCTGAAAGGTATAACTGGATTCTCTTCAAGTATTCTTACAGTTTTCTCAATAATCATATCAGTTCTGAAACCTGATGTCGGAATTTGGTAACGGTAAATTTTTCTATCCTTCGTAAACAGCCTTATAATTTCCGCAATATCTTCTCTTATGAATGGTTCACCACCTGCAAAACTGATATATAATATTTTTTTTATGGATTCTGAAAGCTTCCTGATCTCATCAAAAGTCATTTCTTTTTTTGTGATGTTAATTTCTTCATGGAACTTCTCATTATAAAAGCAATGTCTGCATTTCATCCAGCATTCATTTGTAAGGTATAACACCAGGAACTGCGGTGTTTTAAGATACCGTGATATTGCATTAGTTAATATTTTATAATAAAGTGTTCTCATTTTCAAAATTTTCCAGGTGTTTAGAATAATTTACAGAAGTAAACAGTTTTGTATTTTTAAAAGATATCAGATATTTCATTAAATTGTGATTGTCCTCGTATTTTTTATTTATATCTGATCCGTAAAATTTATGGATCAGTTTTTGCGGAGTTCTATTTGAACCCTTTGTAATTTCATTTCCCAAATGATTTCCGGTATACCTGCAAAATTCGTATGAATGGAATAGATAAACTATTGGTTTACCGACCCTGATTGCCTCTTTTAGAAGAAGAATGTAAAATTTTCGCATGAATGATAATCCAAACAAATACAATGAACCTGAAATAAAAGGCAGGCCTATACTGCTTAAAGGGATGACCCATAAAGGTGAACTGCCTTTTTTGTAAGGATCATGTTCAGAAGGATGATAAGGCATCCTTGGTGAATTAAGCCACTTAAAATTTCCTCCAATTGAATTCATAAAATCTAGCCTTTGGGAACAAACTGAATAATCACTATTATAACCGTATTTTAAGAGTATATTTTGAGTTTCTGATGAAGTTGAAAATCCGGGTCCCCGGAAACTATCAACTTTATCCTGTATGATGTTTTCAATATTATTTGTAGAAATTTTGATAAATTCATTTATTGAACATTGATCCATGGTTCTGTAATTTTCGGTAATTCCATGATCATAACCATGGCAGCAAATATTATGACCAGCAGATTTAAGTCTTCTTATTTCATCTTTAAATTCAGTTGCAGCTTCTGAAGTTGTAAATATTGTAATAGGTAACCCTATCCTTTTAAGATCAGCATTAAGTCTATCCAGTATTTTCCTTTGATCATTAATACTGTGATCATAAGCAATTTCCAGGTCCATTGTAATTATGATAGGTACCATAATAATTTTAATGGTGATTTAAAATATGAAGATACGCTCCAAATGCACAAACGGTATTCCGGTACAGCATTCTGCCGGGTTCAAGAAAAAGCCTGAATAACCATTCAAGTCTGATTTTGCGTAAAAAGTAAGGAGCCCTTGGTTTATTTCCTGATACGTAGTCGAATAATCCGCCAACAAACCAAATTAAGCTCACATTTAATTTTTCATTATGTTTTAGAACAAACTCCTCCTGAACCGGAAACCCCATGCCAATTAACAATATATCAGCCCTGCTGTCATTAATTTTCTTGATAATGTTCAATTCATCAGCCGAATCATAATAACCCGGGTTAAATCCGCAAATATTGATACCGGAATAACAATCTTTAATATTCCGGGCAGCATTATTGATTACATGTTCTTCTGAACCCATCAGAAAAATCCTGTCTCCGGAATTCTTAAATTTATTCATGAATAACGGAAAGAGATCTGTTCCATTAAGATCTTTCACCGGACCCAAACCTTTAAGGAAGAATCCGATTTTTAATCCAATACCGTCCAGAACAACAATACAATTTTTTCTTATCCATTCCTTTAAAACAGAATTTTTATTAAGGTAATAATAATTCCTGAGGTTAATGTGTGTAATGATTAGTTTATTAGAAGGGGAAAATGTTCTGTTTTTAAAAATATTTTCCGTAAATTCATTTAATGTGCCTGTAAAATAGTCTACGTTATCAAAGGTCAGCATAAAAATGAATTTATGTTTACTATTATAACAAAATTACATAGTTGTATATTTTATTAAAATGATTAATGTCAGTAAATTAAATGATATATATCTTATTACCGGAATACTGATTTTAAGTAATTTACAACATTGGTTTCGGCTCGTGCGGCTGAAATCAGAATTTCTGAATTTTATTATGTCGATTACCTGTATTAAATAGAAATAATCAGGGCTTATATGTTTTTGGTTATAAATTAGCAGTATTATATTTAGATTTTATTGATAACTACATCCTCTGCACAGGTGCCTGTATCAACAATTACCTGTTAGCCGGAAAATCTCTTTCAATATTACTTTTCAGGTCAATCAGCCTTTGCTTTACTTCAGACTGCAATTTGCGGTTTACTTTATTACGGAATATTCTGAATGGCCAGCGAAGCTCAAAAGAATATATAAAATGAACTTCTGTAAACCCTCTTTTAAGCTCAATGAATTTCCACGAACCGGCAAATGATCTGAATATAAACGGACCCTTTGTCATTTTAACAGCAGTTCCTTCCGGAGGATTATATGAAACATATTCTGTTATCATGCCTGATCCGTTTTTAGCAACACAGTCAGCCCTCACTCCAACACCGGCTTTCGCAGCACCATCCAGCAGTACGGCTTTTTTCAGGAAGGTATCCCATTTCAGCCTGTTTGAATAATCCTGAGTAAAATCAAAAACTTTTTCACGGTTGGAGTTTATTGTTATTTTTTCCGTAATTCTAAATCGTGCCATATTTGCATGTTCCTGATAAAATTATGAAAATAAAATACAATTATGTATATCCGGTAAAATATAGTAACTGATCGGTTGGGTTTAAATACAAAAACCATACCAAATTTCCTTTCAGCTTACCGTAAACGCGTCTAACATCAGCTTATATAATATTTATATATTTGAATCTCAACCCTATTTAAATCTAATTCTGTTCTTCTTTTTTTAATTGGATATACAATACAACATTTATTATGATCTGTTGTTTGTTTTTTATCTATGCTGCTGGATTTTTACTAACTAAATATTATGATATGAAAAAAACTTCTTGTTTATATGGTTTTGTTTTTTTTATTTTAGTTTCACATTTGTTATATTCCCAATCCTTATGGCAGTCAACTTCACTGGATAATGCGCCGGCAGCAAGAAATGGCCACACGATGGTTTGGACCGGAAGCAATTTGATAGTCTGGGGAGGGCAAAACTATCCAACCATTTTCAGATCCGGCGCAAAATTTGATACTATAAATATCTGGACTACTATTGATTCTTTAAGTGCGCCGGATGCACGAAGGTATCATACAGCTGTCTGGACAGGTTCAAAAATGATAGTGTGGGGCGGATGTGATTCGCAAAACGATCCTCCGGGTTTTTTTAATTCCGGTGGTTTGTATGATCCCGTTTCTGATTCATGGTCACCTACATCAATGACTAATGTTCCTTCCGCAAGATTTGCACATACAGCTACATGGATCGGTAATAAAATGATAATTTGGGGCGGATATAATGGCGAATTTCTAAATACCGGCGGTATATATGATCCGGCATCAAATACATGGGAGGAAGTTTCTTTAACAAACGCTCCCTGTGAAAGGGAACATCACACTGCTATATGGACCGGAAGCAAATTAATCATTTGGGGAGGCAACAGAGGGTATGGTGAAAGCTTCTGCAGCGGAGCTTTATATGACCCGCTGACAAATACCTGGATAGCTATGGATTCTGTAAATGCTCCATCACCTAGATTTTTCCATACAGCAGTCTGGACCGGCAATAAAATGATAGTTTGGGGCGGTGCTTTTACATCAGCAGAGATCCCATTAAGATCCGGCGGAATATATGATCCGGTTTCCAACAGCTGGGCACCATTGGATAGTATAAATGCCCCGGCACCGCGCAGTTTTCACTCTGCATTATGGACCGGCAGCAAAATGTTGATATGGGGAGGCTGGCATACTTCTCTTGAGTATTATAAAACAGGCGGAATATACGACCCTCTGGCAAATACCTGGGATGATATGGATACACTAAATGCTCCATCACCCAGATATGACCATAAAGCAATTTGGACAGGTAATAAAATGATCCTGTGGGGCGGATGCAATCCCAATATCGAAAATTCAGTGAATTCGGGAGGGATCTTTCAGAATGAGAATCTAACCCCGGTTATAAATATTACATATAACCCTGAAGATTTCAGGTTAAGTCAGAATTATCCGAATCCCTTTAATCCGGCAACTGTAATTACTTTTGAAATTCCCCGGGCCGCAAATCTGCAATTAATAGTATATGATGCAGTGGGTAAAGAAGTTGAAGTGCTGCTCAACGGAATGGTAAGTTCAGGAAAACATTCTGTGGTTTGGGATGGGTCAAATTATCCAAGCAGTATTTATTTCTATAAACTTATGTCAGGTGATTTTTCTGAAACCAAAAAAATGGTTTTGATTAAATGAAATATTCCTTTAATGTTTAGAATCCTGCAATTTGCTCTAAAAAGGCACTTGGAATCATTTCCAAAGTGCCTTTTTCTGTTAAGATATCTTTTCGGGCACGTTAACTTGATTGTACAGAGCTGATTGCAGGCTTAATATGATCTAGAGGAGGAATCAGAGAAGCAACAAGTTTAAAATTGGATCCCGATTAAGAATTTGATATGTAAACCTTTATGAACATTCTAACATCTAAAAGAATAGCTCTTCAGTACCTGGATCCCGATAACTATCTATATTTATTTCCGGAAATAGATATCATTTGTGAACAGACTGTTTTCTGTCTGGTACTTGTTATGTGATTCATTGACAAATTGACTAATTAATTTAATTTTAAAAGGAAGCTATATGCAATTATTTAAGAGCGCTGTTGTTGTACTGAATTTCGTTTTTACTTTCGTGTGTTTTGTCTTATCACAGTCATCAATTATTGCCGCTGATAATTCGCAGCCGCATAATCATGAAGCGGATTCATTAAACGTTCTTACAGCAGCCGCTGATTCACTCCATTGGTATCTTCAGGGTAAGGCAGGTTTTACAGAGTATCAGGGGCGGCAGTGCATTTTTTTAGATGGAGGAGCAGCTTTATTAAATAATTATGAAATCCGGGATGCCATTATTGATGTTGATGTTTCAACTAAGGCAAGCCGGGGATTCTTCGGTGTACAGTTCCGTATTGATAGCACCGGCGCAAACGCCGAATACCTTTACCTCAGACCGCAGTTTTCCGGCCAGCCTGATGCGATGCAGTATACACCGGTAATTGGCGGGGGACTCAACTGGCAGATATACAACGGTCCCGGATTTACAGGAGCTGTAGATATTCCGCATAATGAATGGTTTCACCTGCGGATAATTATTAAAGGGGCACAGGCATACCTTTATGTAAAAGATATGGATAAGCCCGCACTTGTTATGAATGACCTGAAAAGCGGGGTCGAAAGAGGTTCAGTCGCTCTGGTTGTACTTATGGGTGAAACTTATTTCTCTGATTTCAAAATTCAAACCACCCCTGATGCTGAATGGATAAGACAACAGCCGCCTATGATTCCCGGAATATTAACGGAGTGGGAACTATCTCCTTCTTATGATGCGCTGTCAATTGATCCGGAGCGCCCGCTTACCGCCTCGCAGAAAGATACAATTCAATGGCAAAGTGTAGAAGCCGAAGCGCCGGGATTTGTGACAATTTACCGCTACCGTTCAGCACCCAGAATTAGAGTAACATTTGCGAACGACTTTTCAAAGCGGCTTGAGCCGCAGCCGGGCTCGAAGTTAATTTATGCAAGGTGTATCATCAATTCCACAAGTGACGGTGTAAAAAAGCTTAGCTTCGGTTACAGTGATGAGGTAAGCGTTTTTTTGAACGGGAATATATTATTCCGCGGCAGGAGCGCGCAGAATTTCAGGGATTCTAGATTTCTTGGAATTGTTGACCCCGAAAATGACGCAGTCTACCTTCCGTTAAAGAAAGGGAGAAATGAACTGATACTTGCATTGAGTGAACTCGGCGGCGGGTGGGGATTCATTTGCCGGCTGGATGAGTGATGAAAGTAAATTTATTTCACTAAATTTTTTTATATTTGCTTTATTCATGAAACAAATTAAGTTAGCATTAAATAGATTTGTTTAATTAATTAACATATATGCAATTTCTTATTATCAAACGTCCCCGGGAAAACTTTATCGAAACTATGACTGAGCAGGAAGCTGAAATAATCAGCAGGCATTTTGTTTACCTGCAGGAAATGCTGAAGGAGGGGAAGCTGATCATTGCGGGACCTGTAACAACGGGTGAGTTTGGACTGTCAATTGTTGAAACTGAAAGCGAAGAAGAAGCGCGTGAAATTATGAATAATGACCCGGCAGTTGTAAGCGGAATTATGACTCCAACCATATACCCTTACAGGGTAAGCCTGCTTAGAGGCAGGGATTGAAGATCACCTCTAAAAAAGGCATTCAGGTAAGCCTGAATGCCTTTCTAATTAATGCTGAATAAATAATTTATAAGAATAAACTACTGTGATAAATAACTATCAAACCAGATCTTTTGTTTTGGAATTGCAAAAGCAAAAGTCCCATGATGATCAGCCTTGCTTCCTGCATCTATCGCAGTAACTTCTGCGCCGCCCATTATTTTCTGGTAACCGACCATCAACGTAGCAATATATTCGCATACTGCTTCATCAATTTCGCCGTAATAAGTCTGAAGCGGAGTTATGCTTCTCCAGCGGTAAGACTGGTTTTGCTGAAGCAGCTGGCTGAACCTGTCTTCCCCAAGGGAATTACTATTGACATAATCAGTCCGAAAATATTCACTTAATTTAGAAGGTACCTTGTTATACAGTTCTTCATATGGGATCTTATTCTCGTAAAAATCCCTGGATACCTGTAAGTATTCAGGTCTTAAAACGCTTGCTGCAAGACCCGGCACTTTATAATATTCTTCATATGCATAAACGAGAATAGCTATCTCGCCATTAATATAAGGGGCATCAACCGGCTGTGGATTGTGGAGCCACCTGTTTATCAGCATAAATACATCCGTTGGCGCGCTCATTACGCCTGCTGCAGTAACGGGGATGCCCAGGCTTTCAAGCTTATTCAGAAAAACAAGTGTGCACCAGCCGCCCTGAGACCAGCCGCTGAGAAAAAGCTGTCCCTGTTTTATCTTAAGGTCATCACATACAAATTTTGATGCAAGATACATATCCAGACATGCCTGCTGGGTACTTGCCTTGGCAAGGAAACTATCGAACTCTTTTGATAAGCCTTTTCCGAAATAATCAGCTGCTATCAGTATATAACCCTGCCCTGAAAAACCCGCAATTTCAAGCTTTGTTTCCATTGAGCTATCCGGGTATGAAGGTACTGCATTTCTTGAAAACAACGTACCGTGCTGGTATGATACAACAGGTATTGTACCTGTCAGACCTACCGGAACCGCGATGAGTCCGTAAGCAACTGTTGGTCTGTTGTCAAACTCCGGTATGACAGAATTATACTGCACCCGGTATAGATTAACATTGTACAGGGCTTTTGGATATTCAGCACCTATTTTTGAAAAATCATTGAGCTCAGTTGTAGTGATCTCATTGAGTTTCGCCTTATCATAAGTACCGATAAACTGATACTTAATTCCCTCAGAAATTTTGACCCAGTCGGCGCTGATTTGAGATTGTACTGTAAGAATACAGAAAGATAACATTAAAAATGAAAAAGATAAGAATTTCATTGCGTAAAAGTTTAGTTGTTTAATTACCCGAATTTTTTTACGGATACTTTTTTAAAACATATAATAATACTTAAATATTGAAAGACTGTGTATCCCTTTAATTCGTTATTTTAGAAAAAAAGGACTGATTTTTCTGCTTTATCACGGTTTGCTATGTAAGATAAAAGGCAAGTTCTTTTATATGATTGCAGAGGTAACACCACAAATTATAGTTACGATAGCGCTTTTATTTCTGTTTTACTGCAACATTAATAATCTTCTCCAGCACCTTCATATCAATATCCGCCAGCTTGTTTATGTAGAGACATCCCACTCCTGCTTTGTGTTTGCCGAATTTCTTCAGAAGGTCAGAGTGTTTTCTTATATCAATAACAAGCTGTAATGATATATTCGCCTTGCGGGGCGAAAACCCAAGCTTAAACCATTCTACTTCACGGCCTGTTGCGGGACTCTTATAGACCTTCTTCCCGAAACCGATAATTGAGCTTCCCCATATCTTAGGCTTTTCGCCGGATATTTTCTTATACAACTTAAGCAGAATTAAGCTATCTTTACGTTTTTGTTCATCTTTAATTGAACTGATGAAATCCTCAACGCTTAATTCAGTCTGTTTGGTTTTAATTTCTGCCAGTTTACCCATTGATAAATTGTTTAATTATTTCAAATATTTTCTCTGCTGTTTGATCCTGATGGTTTTTCCGAATTTAGAAATGTATCTTCAGTATTCTCAATATCATCCGGGTATAGCTCAATGCATCTGCTGAGCATTTCCTTAGAAACTCTGCTTAATATATCATTGTCAAGATTTTCGATTTTGCAGATATCTGCAATCTCTTCATAAATTCTGGTTCTTTCGCCGTTCAAAAAGTACCGGCAATGGCACTCAGCGAAGCGGTATAACATTTGTTTTTTGTCGTCGGCAAATTCATACCCTTTATAATCAATGAAGATGATACTTTTTAATTTGAATAATTCGCTGATATTATTATCTGTATCAAGCTCAATTTTTTGAGGTTCATCATTATACTCAAAATACAATCTGAAAAAATTGAATCCTTTACACGGTGCTTTCAGCACTCCATGCCCGGTATTTTTAACAGA
>JAUQWQ010000090.1 GCA_030835085.1 Ignavibacteria bacterium | reverse complement strand
ACGTGAGTAAGCGCATCCCTGGAAATGTGTTTCGATTCAGGCACTACCAGCAGGTCATATGTTCTTCGTGCTTCAGCATCCGATTGACCGTTGGCAAAAGCATATTTCCATTGGTCTAAAGTAAACAGGAATGAATCTTTTACGGATGTAAGATATCCCAGCGGTCCCCACGTAGCTTTAAAGAAAGAAAATTCATGCGGAAAGACTCCCTGTGGCATAACAGAATGTATTGCCACCCCTGCATCAACCAGGTCCCTGTTGAGAAGGATCTGTGTAATTAACCCCCCGAAGGAATGACCAATGGCAATGGGTTTTTCATCAAGTCCGTTTACAACACCTGTGTAATGATCAATAAGATCCTGCATTCTTAAATTCGCAATATCAGGATCAGGCTGCCTGCTGCGGAGTACTGCCGGTGGATCCTCTTTATGCGGCCATGAAGGTACTGTTACTTTGTAACCTTTGCTTTCAAAATATGGTACCCATTCATCCCAGCAATTACGCCCAACAAATGCTCCGTGTACAAAAACAATGTTCTTTGATTTTATTTTGTTCATTTCTTATTTGGTTTATTTATGGATAAAAATGAAATTGATCTTTGTAAATAAGTGACTTTCCTTTGAGCTAATTTTACTGCCTGTAGATGTGCTTCAGCAAACCAAAGTGTGCCTGCTTTATCAGAGTATAAACCGACGGAATCAGCCATCAGCTGACGCAGAAGATTTACAGGTTCGCTGCATCTTTCTGCGGGAATTTCTATCTTGGCTTTGTAAAGCCCGCTGTTGCCGTTTTCATTAATTGTTGTTTTTATTGTTTTCTATTTTTTTAGTTTAATCAAATTTTTATACACTGATATTGGTTGATCCTTCCAAATGATTCTGCAGCTGCTTATTCTATTGTTCTTGTTACTAATATCGTTTTTAAGGATATGTATTGCAAAGAGAAATTAACGCAATTGTCGTTTTTACCAGCAGAGTCCTTGCCTTTAAAATCTTGTTATTTTTACATAAAATTGGAATAAATAATATGACGTTTGTCGTTTTTATATTCTGTAAATTCAAAATAATCAGGTAATGCAAAAAATAAAGATCATACAGGTTCTTAAAACCTTCACATACGCTGAACTGAATGAATTCGGTAAATTCCTGAATTCTCCTTTTCATAATGAAAGTCTTAAAATGGTCAGGCTTTTTAACTACCTCAGGAAATTTTACCCGGATTTCAACAGCGAACTCCTTTCCAAAGAATTGATATTCAGAAAAATGTACGGTGATGCTGAGTTTAGCGATAAAAAGCTAAGAGAAAGGTATTCTGATATGCTCAGCCTTGCTGAAGTGTATCTTGCAATTGTTAATTTAAAAAAAGTACCCGCTGAATATAAACGACATACATTGTTTGAATATAATCTCAGAAGATTGCCGGTACACTTTGAAAAAGTGAACAAAGATATAAACAGAATAATTGAAAGTTCAGAAGTAAAGGATATAGATTATTTAACAAACATGTATAATAATAAGAGTGATAGAAGTGATTTTTATCAGCATACAGAACTTTTGGGAAAACGAAAACCACTTTATGATGATTTTAAAAGAGAAGTTAACTTATTCACTGAAGTGTTTGCAGCTCAAATGCTTTCAAATTTTGCTATAATGTATAACTGGAAACACCAGCTAAATTATGAATTTGATTATGTGTTTTACGAACCTATAATGAAATACACTGAGGAGAGCGGTATGCTCAAATATCCTTTTGTCAAGGCCTACTACCTTATCATGAAAATAGCACAGGACCCGGGAGACGACACCCGTTTTTTCCAATTGAAGGATACTTACATAAATAATCTGGATCTGTTTCATATAGATGATAAAAGGCGAATTGGAACGATATTATTTAACGAGGCAAATTGGCGTTCTTCAAAAGTACTGGATTTCAGGAAAGAAACTTTCAATATTATGAAACTTCAGCTTGAACAGAATATATACCCCAGTGAAGACGGGTGGATGTCCAGGGAACAGTATCTTAATTATGTGATAATTCCGGTAGCCCTTGGAGAAATAAACTGGGCTGAAGAATTTGTGAAGAATTATACGGATATGGTTGAACCCCAAAAACGTGAAAACGCAGTGAAGTATGCAAAAAGTCTGTTATGTTTTGAAAGAAAGGATTACGAGAAAGCACTGGAGCTGCTTGCCACTATACGGCAGGGAGATTATATCTATTACGTAAGAATAAAGGTCATGCATTTAAAGATCTTCTTTGAAAAGAAAGAGTATGATAAAGTGCTTGATATCATGGATTCATTTAGACATTATCTTAACGGGAATACTGCAATTATACCGGTGTATATAATGAAACGGTATATAAGGTTTATTAATGCGTTTAATAAACTTGTTTATATTACGCTAAAACCCGATAGTTATAAGCTGGAAAGATTTAAAGCAGAGCTTGGTAAATCTTCTGCCGAAAAAATGACTCTGAATCTTACATGGCTGATCCATAAAGCAGGTGAGTTAAAAGCTTAAAAGCAGCTATATACCAAAACAAATTAATTTGTAAAGTACTGCTATCTTTTTCGGGTGATATATGCTTTTAGATCAAACATTTTGGTAAGCATAAATAATTGCATTAGTTTAAAATAAAGAGCTTACTCATTCTGTTTCAGCCAATTCAGCGCATCTTCTCTGTTGTAAAAGATCCTGACATTATAACCCCTGTTAAGGCAGGCGTTTTCATAAAATTTTACATTCTTTTCAATAAATTTATTTTCAGGCAGGATCAATGCCTCTGAAGTACGGCTATCGATTCCCATTTTTTCAAACATGTTTATAGAATCATATACATTCAGAATTGACGGTGTTACGGTCATTTCACGGAGGTCAGTTAATACCAGAAGGCAGTGTTTTTCAGAGTTGAATATAACAAATTCAGTTATTGCGTTCCTGAATTCTTCATCCGATACATTACCTGTGTACGATACTTCAATTCTATCCGGAGAGGTTCCGGAACTTATTTTAAAAGGCATGATTATTTTTTGTTTGCTTCCGGCTTATCAGATCATTGCCGGATCTGTTTTTGTAAAGTTATTTATAGTATCACCTGTATTTAAAGTTCCGGCCGGTTCAAAAAGCATGACCGAAACTTCTTCTTTGGCTGAAGGGCAATGCTCAACACCATGAGGAATAATTATGAATTCATTTTCATTTATTTCGATATCTCCATCACGCAGTTTCATCGTAAAGCTGCCTTTTATTACATAAAACATTTCATCTTCGTTCTCATGTTTATGCCACGTAAATTCACCCTTAAATTTAACAAGCTTTACATGCTGCCCGTTAAGTTCGCCCGCAATTTTAGGATCCCAATGATCTTTGATCAGACTCAGTTTTTCATTTAAAGTTACTTTTTTCATTTTATCTGCTAAGCTCAATTTTATACAATAAGAGTTCTTCCTGGTCACCGGGAATATTTATTTTTTTGTCAAATTTCATTCCCAGCTTTTCAAGTAATTTGATTGATGGCAAATTGGATGGCAGGGTAATTGCGGCCAGCCTTTTGATTTTCAGCTTATCTTTAGCGTATTGAATAACAGCTTTTGATGATTCATAAGCATAACCTTTATTTTCATATTGCGGTAATAAAGCAAAACCAATATCAATATCATCCAGTCCTTCACGTTTTACCAGCCCGCACATACCGGTTTTTTCGCCGGAAACTTTTAACTCAACCAGATAGAAACCAAAACCTGATTCCCGGTAACCTTTCTGAAGCTTAGTCTCAATATAGTTTACGGCATCATCAATAGTAGCTATTGAACGGCTGCCGATGTATTTTAACCAGCCCGGTGAATTCAGCAGCTCAAAGATCAATTCACCATCTTCAGAATTGAATTCTCTTAATCTTAAACGTTCGGTTTCAATGATGTAA
>JAUQWQ010000089.1 GCA_030835085.1 Ignavibacteria bacterium | reverse complement strand
TACAATGAATGCGTTCGGTTCAAAGTCAGCTTTTGATAACTTTACAGACGGCAAAGATTCACCTTATTCTGTCGGCTTTACAATATCAGTAACTGATAATATTGCCGGACACAAGATCACCGGACAGAACAGCTTCATATTCGGTGAATGGTAGAAAATGAACAGAATAGAAATAAATAACATAAATCAAATCACCACAAAAATGAAAAACAGAGCTAATTTCAGTATCTTGGTATTGCTGGCGATGATACTTTGTTCGCTTGCGATACAGACAAGGGATTCTTTTGCGCAGCAGGAAGATCCCAATAACCCAAGGACCTGGAAGTATTTCAAGATCCTTGCCAGGGCGGAAGATGATAGTATTTTTATCATAGCCCAGGACGATATGGGTATTGATCCTAAACTAGAATCATTTACCATAGTAGTTAACATAACAGACCCCAATGCACAGAATCAGTTCGTTGTATTAGGCGATGAATCAGATCCCTCCGCAATGAGATATGCATGGTCACAGTTATCAAAACGTGTTCAGGATGGACTTATTAACTGGTCCAACACAAATAAAGAAAACCTGAACCAGAAAAAACTCGATTACGCATCAGTATTCCTGGATGTTATTAGGCAGATCAAGATTAAAGAGTTCGTAGCACCTCCAAAAAGAGAAAGAGTAATCAGGAACACAACAGCATATATCAATCCGTACTTCACAGTATTCGGGTGGGAAGCGCTTGGTATACCTGTAAAAAGATCAATCGGATTCACATTCGGTTTAGGAAGTAAATATTCCGGACCATTTGAAAGTGATGAAGTAGGAGCAGGTTTCAATATGCTTGGTGTTAATATTTCTTATGTAACAAGAATAAGAGAGCTTAATACACATGATCTTGGTTCAGACAGCGTTGAGAACAAACCATGGAAACAGTATAATGCAATATTTATGCCTCCAAGGGGTATTAAGCTTACTTATACCATTCCTTTAGGTAACTTCCTTGAAGTTGGTGTATACAGTGAAATTAAAGAAACCGGTGTTGAGCCGGGCGGCGGACCCGCACTTTATACCTTCATTAACAAGAAGGACAGCACAATCATGCCGAATAACGTTGTAACAGGTTCAAACCTGATAGCTGAGTTCCGTTACCCGTTCAGAATGTTCGGGTCAACCAGAACACAGGTATATGCAGCGTATTACATGAATGAAATGAATATCGGTCTTTACACACGTGAGTCAAGGCTTGTAGGTTCGGTGTTCGATTTCAGGGTCAACGCAACATTAAAGAAGATCAGGAATTTCCAGCTGCTGGTAGAAATTATGGTATCCAATATTGCAGAAGGTTTTGCATTAAACTCATTCGCAGTTGGACCTTCTATCAGGCTTTCAAAACTTGATACAGGTCAGTTCGGATTGCTCTCAGCATTCGTTAACTTCCGCTTCAAGCTTGGTGACTTCTTTGACGAAAGAGAAAAGAAATAATTTAAATAGCTCTGTTTAAATTTGGAAAGCTCATAATAAATAATATTTACATTCTGCTGTTTGAAATACAGCAGCAGAATGTAAATTCTTTCCGGACTGAAAACAGGGAATGATAGTATAATGGAGAACATTCAGAGGAATTGATAAGCGATGAAGATGTAAAAGCGGATAAACAGCAGGATATGGATGAGTTAACATACATCATATCACATGACCTGCAGGAACCGCTGAGAATGATTTCAAGTTACGTTCAGCTTTTAAACAAGAGATACGGCGATAAACTGGATGAGAATGCAAGAGATTACATAAAGTACGCGGTAGATGGTTCTAACAGACTGAAACAAATGATGGATGATCTTTTAATATATTCACGAATCGGAAAACCGGAAATAAAGCTGGAAGATGTGGACCCCTCACAGGTTGTAGATAAGGTTAAATCACTTCTCAAAGCAAGGTACCCGGGCAAGGAAGATAAAATAGAGTTTGCTGCTGAAAGAAATTTCATTTTGAAAGCAGATAAAGATCTTCTGATAAAGCTGATGTATCACCTGGTTGATAATTCACTGAAATTTAACCATAGCGATAATCCGGAGATAAAAATAAAGGTTGATGAGGATGAAAGTTATTGGAATGTTTCAGTCAGTGATAACGGAGTTGGAATTGCCAAGGATTACCATGGCAAGATATTCGGGATCTTCCAGAAGCTGCATAATCATACAGAATATCCCGGCTCAGGCATCGGGCTTGCGATCTGTGAAAAGATAGTGAATAAACACAATGGTTCTATCCGCCTGGATTCTGAACCGGAAAAAGGTTCAACGTTTCATGTTTCAATTAAAAAAGAAAGATAAAGCATAATTTGATAAAGATCTTATTAATAGAGGATAACCCGGGTGACGCCCGACTGATTAAAGAATACCTCTCAGATCTGAAGAATATTGAATATACTCTTCAAATTGCTGACAGACTGCAGGCCGGTCTGGATATTCTGGAAAATGAGTTCATAGATGTTGTACTGCTTGATCTTAAGCTGCCTGATAGTGAAGGATTAACAGGCGTTGAACAGATATTCAATGTTGTACCAAATATCCCGATCATAATAATGACGGGCCTGAATGATGAGACAACCGCTATAAATGCTGTTAAAATAGGGGCACAGGATTACCTGGTAAAAGATAAAGTTGAAAGCGAACTCCTTTTGAGGTCAATAAGATATTCAATTGAAAGGAAACGCGCTGAAGAAGACCATCAAAAATTACTTGAACAAAGAATCAGAGCGCTTTCGATCATTGAAGCCCAGGAAAATGAACGAAGAAGGATATCCAGAGAGCTTCATGACGGACTTGGCCAGCTTCTCAGCGCTGCCAAGCTCAATTTCGGGATGATAGATTTTATGAACAGCGCAAATAAAGAAAGAACCACAGAAATTGTTAAACAGGTAGATTCAATTATCAGTAAAGCAATTGTTGAAGCAAGAAGAATTGCGCATGACCTTAGACCAACAACCCTTGATGATTTCGGATTGATTCCGGCTCTTAGAATATTATGCCAGGAGTTTTCAAAGATCACCGGCATAAAAGTAAAATTCCAGGTCTCCCCCACTCTTGAACGGATTGACCCTAAAGTAGAAATTGCAATTTACAGGATAATACAGGAATCATTTAATAATATCAGCAAATACGCAGAAGCAACAGATGTATCACTTGATCTGTACCGCAGTGATACACAGGTATTTGTAAGAGTGAAAGATAACGGTAAAGGATTTGATACGGAAAATATTACAAAATCAAAAAAAGCAGGCGGCGGTTTCGGGCTGCTTAATATGAAGGAAAGAGCCGAACTGGTAGGCGGAAAAGTCGAAATAATTTCCAGCCCGGGAAACGGCACAGAACTTCTTCTAGAAATAAATTTAGATTTCTTCAGTAACAGTAACAATAACCATAATTAAGCAAATTAGATTATAATGAAAACTACTAAAATTTTAATAGTTGATGATCATGAAGTTGTAAGAGACGGTTTAAGGAATATCTTAACCAGCTTGGATAATATCTCGATCGCAGGAGAGGCCGGAAACGGAGAAGATGCTGTAAAGATGTATTCATCTTTAAAACCTGACCTAGTAATTATGGATATTTCAATGCCCGGGATGAACGGGATTGAAGCAACCAGGGTAATTAAAGAAAAAGACCCGGATGCACGGATATTAATATTAACCATGCATGATAACCAGGAATACCTGAATCAGATAATCCGTTCAGGCGCAAAGGGTTTCATTCTTAAAAACACTGATAAAGAAGAACTTTTAGATGCTGTGAAAACTGTAGCTTCAGGTGATAATTTCTTCAGCAAAGATATTTCAAAGTTAATTATTGATAATTATATACGGACAGCCAAAGAAACGGAAAAAAATGACGGATATAAAGAAGTGCCCTTGACAAAACGTGAAATTGAGATACTGAAACTGATCGCTTCCGGTTATTCAAACCAGGAAATAGCAAATATTCTTTATATCAGCTACAATACCGTTGATACACACAGAAAGAATATAATGCATAAGCTTTCTATCAAGAATACAGCCGGTTTGGTAAGATACGCGATCGAAAAAGGTTTAATTTCATTAAATTAAAAATTGTAATAAGATATAGAAAGGGCAAATAAAAAATGAATGCTCAAGTTCCCATAGTAAGAGTATTAATAGCAGATAACAATCCGGATTTTTTAAGCGCACTTGCGCAATACGTGCGTTCTATTCCGGGGGTTGAGCTTGTCGGCGAGGCAGTAGACGGCGAAGATGCTATTAAAAAAGCAGAAGCGACTTATCCGGACCTGATAATACTTGATATTATCATGCCGAAAAAATCAGGCATTGAAGCTTTAAGCGCTATAAAAGATAAATTTCCTGATGTAACGGTAGTTATGATTTCTATCAACGAAGGTCAATCCTACCGTAAACTTGCAGAAGTATACAGAGTAGATAAGTATATTGGTAAGAATTCTGATGATATTCACAAGGAATTGCTTGAAGTAATACAGGCTACACAGCAGAAGCTGGCAGCAAAAAACAGCTAATTAAAGGGTATTAATCATTTAAAATGGATAATAAAACAGTGAAGATTCTTCTTTGCGACGATAACGATAATTTCAGACAGCTATTAACACAATACATTAAAGCAATGCCGGGAGTTGAAGTAGTAGGCCAGGCCGTAGATGGTGTTGATGTTATTGATAAAACAGAAGCTCTTGATCCGGATCTGGTATTAATGGATCTAAGTATGCCTAATCAATCCGGGCTGGATGCGACAAAGACTATAAAAGAAAGATGGCCTGAAAAATCGGTTATAATATTAACATTGTATGAAGACAGCGTTTATAAAGAACTGGCAGATGAATTTAATGCCGATGGCTTTATAGCAAAAAGCTCCATAAAAGCTCAGCTGCCTTCTATAATTGCAGAAAAAGTAAAGAATACTGCACACTGATTTAATCAGTGAAATTTTTATATGATAACCGATTTCTGTAGATAAATAGAAATCGGTTTTTTATTTTACAGTATTACAGGATATTAAATGTTACATAAAATCACAGGAGAAAACAAATGAGAAAATTCTTGCATTACCCCACAGATTTCGGCGCTCCCCCGCCGCCGCCGCCGCCAAGTATGTCTTCACCCCCGCCACCACCGCCGCCATCAGCAGGTAACATGAACACAGGCGGCAGTGCAGGTACAAACGCTATTATAGCGCTTGTTGCCGGTATATTATCATATGTATTCTGTCCTTTTATTTTAGGTATAGTTGCATGGATAATGGGTAAAGGTGAGCTTGGAAAGATTGACAGAGGGGAATCCTCTGAAGCAGGCAGAACACTTGCAAAAATTGGTATGTGGCTGGGTATTGTTAACGTCATACTTTCAGTACTTTTCGGGTTGGTTTATGTACTCATAATAGTACTTGCAATAGCAACAAGTAACTAAGCATAAATACAAATTTCAAAAGGCAGCCTTTTAAAGAGCTGCCTTTTTTTACATTATTTTGATGATACTGAAGATAAAAAAAATTGATGAATCACTTACCAATCCCCTGCCTGCATATGCTACAGAACATGCCTCAGGGATGGATGTTACTTCTTCATCTGTAAATGATATTGTAATTGACCCGCAGACAACTGTGCTTATTCCTACTAACCTGGTATTGGAAATACCTGTTGGATTTGAAGCACAGATCAGGCCCAGGAGCGGGCTTGCTTTGAAATCTAATATCGGTATCCTTAATTCACCCGGCACAATTGATGCAGACTACAGGGGTGAATTAAAGATACTGCTGACTAATTTCGGTAAGGAACCATTTACGGTCAAATTTGGCGAGCGAATCGCACAAATGGTAATTTGCAGAGTTGAACAGGCAAAAATTGAAATAACAAATGAACTGAGTGAAACTTTGCGAAGCTCCGGCGGATTTGGTCATACAGGAAAGTAAATATATTTGGACTAATTGAGCGATACTAATACAAATACATACAAGATACATGAAATAGTAATTTCAGTGGCAGCTCTTGTGCTGTTTGGTGTTTTATTTTCAGTAACTGAGCTTTTCCACAACCCGTTCATAGTATTCGGGGTTATATTATTTGTTCTGCTTCCTTTCAGAAAAAGCAGGCTGATAAAAATAATAATATCCCTTTCTTCCATAATATTCGCCTTATGGTTCCTGCATTCAATATCTAACCTGCTGGCACCTTTTGTGGTTGCCCTGGTTATTTCTTATGCACTGAACCCTCTTGTTGAAAAAATGACACGCGGTAAAATAACCCGTACAATTGCCAGCGCTATAATACTTGTATCCTTCTTATTGATATCTGCTCTTGCTGTAATTCTTCTGGCACCCCCTATTGCTGCACAGTTTTCAGAACTGATAAAATCACTGCCCGGCGCGTTAAACGACCTTCAAAGCTGGATCAACATTATACTTATCCCGAAGCTGAATTCGTTGGGTATTCCCACAGCTGATATTCAGACAAAACTCTCAAAAGAATTGCCTGAGAAGCTTGAAAACCTCCTTAATACCCTTTTAAGCGGTCTATCCGGACTCTTTGCGGGACTTTCAATGATACTCACACAGGTTGTGAATCTGATACTTATTCCTTTCCTTACTTTCTATATAATGAAGGATTTCGATAATCTTAAAAACCTCATAAAGGACCTGTTCCCTAAAAAAAGCAGGGCTAAGGCAACTGAATATTACCAGAAAATTGATGACCTACTTGGAAGTTTTATAAGGGGACAGTTGATAGTTTCTGTGATACACGGGATAATAGTTTATATATTCCTTTCAATACTCGGTGTAAAATTCGCTGTATTTCTTGGAGCGCTTGGAATAGTACTGAATATTATTCCATATTTTGGTTTACTTGTTGAAATAACGCTGGCAATAATAGTATCACTATTCAGCGGAGACCCGGGCTTCCAGGTCCCACTGGTAATAATTATTTACCTCGCACAAAACCTGCTTGAAACATCATTTATAATACCTAAAATAGTAGGCAACAGGATAGGATTACACCCTGCCCTGCTTATACTATCGCTATTTGTATTTTCTTATTTCTTTGGATTTATAGGGATGCTCATTGCGCTGCCAACAATGTCAATCATTATTATGTTCTTCAGGGAGTGGCTGCACTCCAGGGAAGAAAAAGCATAACAGCTTATAATCCCTGCAATATTTTATTAGCAGATGCATTCAGGTTCTGGAATAAGTACCCGTTAGGATCACTTTCCTGCTTTCTCTTTAATTCAAGTCTCGCCGTGTCGGGATTCAGCCTGATACCGTTTTCAAATTCTGCTTTATTGAACAGTGCATCATAAGGATCGATTACTTTATATTCATATTTGCTGATAACATCAGCAAACTTAGGCACATCCTTTACAAAGAGCATTGATTTATCATCCCAGAAGAGCAGTTTCCATTTTTTATTCGTACTGAAGTAACTGGTAACAAGCCGTTTAAGGTCGTTAGGCCTTCTTATAAGATCTGGATCAAGATACACAACATAATCTACTCCCCTTTCTTCAAGTTTCTTTTCAAACCCGGGCTGCATAACCATAATAGCGTTGTATTCACTGTGTATCTCATCGTTCAGGTTGCGGCTATCTATAAAATTCTTTTCATTCGGGAAGTTCCACACCAGATACCCGCCTGTTCCGAAATGATTATAAGGCGTACCTGAAATATTGTTTTCTTTCATAAAATCAAACAGCTGTACGGGTATAAAATCAGCGTTAATGCCCCACCCTGAAATACGGTAATATTGTATCTTCTGGTAAATTTCATTGTTAGGAATAAGCGCTATAATATATATAAAAAATACTGCCAAAACGCCCTTCAGAACATTTCCGTTATATAATTTTCTGAATCCGGTGGATCTTATTTGGGAGAATATATATGAAATACTTATTATAATGAAAACCGACATTATCAATTCATAATCAACAGTAAACCTGATAGCCCGAACTGAATATATTGCAAAAGAAATAAACATTAACGCAAAAAACAGGTCCTTTTTTTTGAATGCATAATAAAGTACAAGGATTCCTGAAAAAATAAAGATCTTATACAGAGTTATAATAAACCCAAAGTCCAGTTTTGATGAAAACGGACTCTGCCATTCATTAACGCTTTCAAGCATCTTCATTTTAGTATGACTGTATGCATACACATAAGTACTTATGCCATGCGGATTCACCAGCAGCATGACTGCCGATACAATCGATATTATCCACAGATTCCTTAGTTCAGTTTTGCTTAAAGCCTTTATTTCTGAGGATGTAAAAGAAGTAGGCTTAAAATAAGTTATTGTTTCTGATATTGTAAAAACAAATAATATTAAACCGCCTGCCAAAACTCCCATATGAGAATTAGCCCATAACAGGAAAATTACCGGAATAAAGTAAAGCCGCTTTGCATATTTTTCTTTATCAATATATTTGTATGATAACAGAATGTAAAGCAGTAAAACAAAAAAGATATAAGTCAATATGTGCGGCCTGGGTGAAAACCTATCCATAATAGCCACCAGCAAAACGAACAAAGCAAAAATAGAAAGAAATGAGTTAACCCTAAATTTACGCAGGAGCAGGTACAACAGAAGAAAAATAAAACAGAAGGCTAAAGACCTGAAAAGCAGAATGGCATTATAACCGCCAATGTTATACAAACCATATGTTAAGATATCCCAGCCCCATTCAAATGGTATCCACTCCGTACCGGATGTGATATGCCCAAAGACATCTTTATCGGGCACAACTTTATTTTCTACAATATACCTGCCGGTTGCAAGATGCCAGAACAGGTCATCATCACCGGATATCTGATACGATACAGCAAAAAACACAAGTACCAGGAATACACCTAACAGCCCGTATGCTGCAAATTTATTTTCTTCGGGCACAGCATCATTTTTAAGTTTTGTCTGCTGGCTTGCTTTATTTTTAACTTTTGCCACCTAAAATATAGTTAAGATTTTTAATTTCCTTTGAAAACAGGTTTTCTTTTTTCAAGGAATGAATTTACTCCCTCCCTGTAATCATTTGAATTACCGGCAATATCCTGCATATCTGCTTCCTCATCCAGTATCTGCGCAAGCGACTTTGAATATGAATTATTAATCAGGCTTTTTATCATGCCAAGCGACGCAGTCGGCATCTTTGCGAATTTTTTGGAGTATTTATCAAGTGCTGCTTTTAAAACCGCCGGTGACTGAACGCAAACATTCACCAAACCAAGCCGTTTGGCTTCGCTGCCTGTAATACGCTCCGCAGTTGAGCACATTTGGAACGCTTTTGTGATTCCAACAATGCGGGGTAATGTAAATGTTGAACCTGAATCAGGGACTAGTCCGACATTAATGAACACTTCAATAAGCTGTGCGGATTCAACTGCAATTCTGAAATCACATGCCAGCGCCAGCGAGAGTCCCGCACCTGCTGCAACGCCGTTAATTCCGCATATTACGGGCTTAGGCAGGTTCATGATCTGTGTGATCAATGGATTATATTTTGTTTTTATGGCTTCTTTAAAAGTTTTCTTTTCAGCTTCAAAATCTTTCAGGTCCTGCCCGGAACAAAACCCTTTTCCGGCACCTGTCAGAACAACACACCTGACTTCATCACTCAGCGCTTCTTTAAATGCATCCTGCAGAGCAAACAGCATTTCAGAATTGAATGCATTCAGAGAATCCGGCCTGTTTAGGATAATTCTCATGACACCGCCGCTTGTTTCTTTTAATATTGAGCTCATTTTATATCTCTTTAATAGTAATTATAAACAAATTTATATGAATAAAGCAGTTTCCCTTCAGTGTCATAGTATTCTTCAATAAGCCTGTTGCCGTTTTGATCGTATTTTATTAATATATCAGAACTTGTACTTAACTCACCAATGGTCTCTATTTTTTTAATCCTGACTGTGTTGTTATCGTAAACATATTTCCGGGTAATATATGAATCTTTGCCTGATATCTCATATGATGATTCAGGTTTACCATCTGCAGTATACGTAAAGGTCTCTGTCTTATATTCGCCGGCTGAGGAACTGGTAATTTTTCCAAGTATCCTGTAATCTTTATCATACTTATAATTATATTTTACAAGTATTGGCTTATCTTCACCTGGGATACATTTATTTTTAGTTGTAGAAAGTACCAGGTTGTTGTAACTGTCATAATCGTATGTATCAACTATCCTGCAGTCATTAACAAGATCTTTCATAGATGACTCAATGAGTCTTGATAGGTCATCATATTCATAATCATATTTCTGTGTAAGTTTATTGTTAATAAACACCTCTTCATCAGTGATATTATATAATTCATCATACTTAAGTGTATACTTTTTAGGCGATGATGATGATGAATCAATTTTTTCTGTCAGCAGTTTAAAATTATTATAAATGTAAGAAAATTTCCTCGTGATGAATTCACCTCTTTTATCAACGGAGGTATCTATTTTAACTGTTTCTTTAAGTATATATCCATCGGGATCATAAAACACCATCTTAACAGTATCTTCATTTCCTGTGACCTGCAGAATTTCTGTGCTTATACTGATTTTAGACTGCTTAATTAACTTTGCATTATCATTAATTTTCAGATAAGTTCTTACAGCTCTCGGATATTCAGCCTGGGTATACAACTTCTGCTGAATGCCAAAAACGGCAAAAATTATCAATAAAGCCCGGAATGTCACCCGCTGTAATTTCATCAATTATTAAATGGAAACTGCAATCTAATAACAAAAATCCAAAAAAAATATGAATAATCTAAACATTTATTAATTCATTTAAATATGCTAACTTTGGCATATGCAGACACCTAAAGTAATAAAAAAACCATATATAAAGCTCAGAAAACTCTTCAGACCGAAGAAAAAGCCTGCAGGACTTCCGCCCGGCACCGCAATTTATACCGGTGATGTACCCAAAGGCGAAAAAGTTACTGTAAACCTTATTGATTACAAAGGTAATTTGGTAAATGAAAAAGAAATTACCGATCCAAAAGAATGCGCGCTTTATACCCGGAAAGATACTATCAGCTGGATAGACGTTGAAGGTATCCATGACGTTGCACTGGTACAGAGTATAACAGATTCAATTTCAATACACCCGCTGGTTGTTGAAGATATACTGAATGTAGAGCAGCGTGCCAAAATGGAAGAATATGACGGCTACATTTATCTTGTACTGAAGATGTTTCATCTTGGCAAAAAAACAGATGAGGTTATACCCGAACAGGTAAGTATAATTTTAGCTAAGAATTATGTTGTGACATTCCAGGAGGGTGTGGAAGGCGATACTTTCCAGGAGATAAGGACAAGGATCAGGAACAACAAAGGTATAATCAACAGCATGACCTCTGATTACCTAGTTTACTCCATTATTGATTCTATTATTGATTCATACTTCACCATACTGGAAGTTTTCGGCGAAAGGATTGAACATCTGGAAGAAGAGCTTGTAAACAATCCGCAGAAACGCACACTGACTGAAATTTACAGAATAAAACGTGAGATGCTGTATATCAGGAAATCAATCTGGCCGTTAAGAGAAGCAATAAGCAGGCTGGAGCGCGGTGAATCGGAACTTGTTTCACGCAATACTCACCTGTACTTGAGGGATGTATATGACCATACAATAAATGTTCTTGATACCATAGAAACATACCGCGATATGCTTTCCGGCATGATAGATATATACCTCTCAAGCATCAGCAACAGGCTGAATGAAACAATGAAGTATCTTGCGCTTATTTCAACAATTTTTATTCCTATGACTTTCATAGCAAGTATTTATGGTATGAATTTTGAATTTATGCCTGAACTTAAATGGGCACATGGTTACTTTTATGCTTTATCTTTAATGGGATTTGTTGGTCTAGGCTTCCTGGTTTATTTCAAAAGCAAAAAATGGGTGTGAAATGAAGTTTACTATTGATCCGGATATCAGAAAAGCTGAAACACTTCCCGCAGAATTTTACAGAAGCAGTGATGTTTATGAACAGCTGAAAAAGAAAGTCTTTGCCAAATGCTGGCATTTGGCATGCGATAGCGATGCGGTTAAGATTCCGGGTTCTCTATATCCTTTCACTTTGCTTGACGGATATCTGAACGAACCATTATTGCTTACACGTGACCGTGATGATAAAGTTCATTGCCTTTCAAACGTTTGTACACATCGTGGTAATATTCTGGTTGAAGGCGCTGATGTTGTTCAGAATATGCGGTGCCGATACCACGGCCGCAGATTTGAGCTGAATGGCTCGTTCAGGTCGATGCCTGAATGCGAAGATGCGATGAATTTCCCCAGAAAAGAGGATGATCTGTCAAAAGTGCCGTTTGAGTACTGGCATAAGTTCATTTTTACATCTGTTGACCCCGTAAAGCCTCATAATGACTTCTTTAAGCCCATCACAGAGCGTTTAGAGGGCGTTAGATTGGGTGATATGACCCATGAGCCGACCAGAAGCCGCGATTACCTTGTGAAGTGCAACTGGGCGCTATACGTTGAAAATTACCTTGAGGGCTTCCATATTCCATATGTTCACAGCAGTTTGAATGAAGTAATCGATTACGGTGCTTATTCCGATGAATTATACGATTACTGTACCCTTCAGCTTGGCATAGCCAAGCCGGGTGAAGAGTGCTTCACGCTTAGCGAAATATCTCCGGATTACGGAAGTGAAATTGCTGCATATTACTGGTGGGTGTTTCCTAACTTAATGCTCAATTATTATCCATGGGGACTTTCAATAAATATTATCCGCCCTCTTGCCAAAGATCTGACAAAGGTATCATTCATAACATATGTCAGTGACCATACTAAGCTGGATAAAGGCGCAGGTTCGGGTCTTGACCGGGTTGAGCGTGAAGATGAAGCCATTGTTGAAATGGTTCAGCGCGGGATGCAGTCAAGCTTTTATTCCCGCGGAAGGTATTCGCCAAAGCTCGAGCGCGGTGTACACCATTTCCACAGACTGCTTACGGAGTTTTTGAATAATGAGTAAATTTAAAAATGTTATATTGTTCGGAGCTTCACAGGGCATTGGCAGGTCGCTGGTACTTGAATTCGCGCGCACAGGTTCATCACTCGTACTGCTTTCAAGAAATGAGAAAGAGATTGAATCACTTTCAGCGGAAATAAGCTCAAAAGGCAGTAAATGCTTTTCAAAGAAATGTGATGTAACATTGCTTGAAAACGTAAGAGATGGACTCGTTTTTGCATGTGAGATACTGGATAGTATTGACCTGGTCATAATCAATTCCGGTGTTGGCGGACCCAACTGGATGCAGAGTTTTTCAAGTGAGCAGTTCAAACAAACATTTGCTGTAAACACTTTCGGTATAGCGCATGTACTTGAATGCGTAATTCCGGTAATGAAAAAACAGGGATACGGCACTGTAGCCGGCATTACTTCACTGGCTGATGTACGCGGTTATGGCGGGTCATCAAGTTACTCAGCAAGCAAGGCAGCAGGTTCGATTCTGCTTGAAGCTGCGCGGGTTGAGCTGAAGAAAGATAGCATCAGGGTTATAACAGTCAGACCCGGTTTTGTAAAAACTGCTATGACCGATAAGAATGAGTTTAAGATGCCATTACTTATGCAGCCTGATAAGGCTGCCGGAATCATACGGAAAGGAATTGAAGCAGGCAGAAGTATTGTGCAATTCCCTTTCCCCATTGTTATGGCTACAAGGCTGATAAAGTTCATGCCGAACTGGATATATGATTGGGCGATGAATCTGGCAAGACCGAAGAAGTGAGCTTCAAATAGTAAATATCAAATAACAAATATCTATACTTTGTTATATCTGATTTACAGTAAAGCTTAACTAAAGTAAAATAGAACAGTTTATGATCATTTCATTTCTTAATTGCCACGGTCTTTAGACCTTGGATAAAATCATGAAAGACCCCGGGGCTTTAGCCCCTAATTTAAATCTGCTGTGGGCTAAAGCCCATTTTTCTTTATTTTTCATTAACCACGACCTGAAGGTCGTGGCAATTATTATTATCTGGATTTATTTTTTGATTTTTTTAAATAAGAGCAATAGGTTAATAAATAATACTAATCTTCAATAAGCCAGCGTTTTCCCTTCGGCAATGACTTCATTGCCGTGAATACCTGTTACTTTTTCAGCTATACCTACAGCAGTTCCATCAAGCTCTGCATTTGATATCTCAGCATTTTCACTTACCAGTGCATTACGGATAATTGAGTTTTTAACAACAGCTCCGTTTGCAATTGTTGCATTTGGACCGATTGTCGAATTTTCAATAACACACCCTTCACCAATATAAACAGGCTCAATGTAGGTACAGCTTTCGTAGGGATAGTCCTGGTCAAAATTCCAGTCACGGCTCAATATATACGAGTTTGTGCTGATAAGCGTTTCCGGCTTTCCGCAATCAAACCAATTCTCAATCTCAAAGGGTACCATTTTTTCGCCGTCCTCAACGAGTTTCATAAGCGCATCAGTAAGCTGGTATTCATTCTTAGTGCGGATATTGTTGTTCATTAAATGTTCAATTGCACTGAATAGCTTTGCACCGCTCTTAATGAAATAAAGACCCGCAATTGCGCTTCTACTATCTGTTACACCGGGAGCCGGTTTTTCGATCATGCGGGTTATGAATCCATCCTTTGCTTCAACAATACCAAAGCGCTGAGTATCATCAACATCTTTTACGCCGATTGATGAATAATCGCCCGAGATAAACCGGTTAAGGTCGAATTCAAATATCGTATCACCAAGGATAATTATCACGGGCTCATCTGCAACATGTCCGTTTGCATGATAGATAGCGTGTCCAAGACCAAGCATTTCTTTCTGTTCAACATACTCAAACTTAACGCCGGAATCTTTATACTCTTTATTTACAAACTCGATTATCTTATCACCTAAATAACCGATTATCAGAATTACCGTATCAATCCTGCCGTTTTTTACAATTTCATCTATAAGGTGGAAAAGCATGGGTCTGCCTGCCACGTTTACAAGTACTTTTGGCACCTTGTTAGTCAGCGGCTGAAGCCGCGTTCCGATACCAGCAACGGGAATGATTGCTTTCAAGTTCAGTTATATATTATATTAGATAACATAAAGCGTTAAATCTTTTCTTCTGTATGGTGGCACAGACAGGAATGTGTGTGCTACTATGAATACTATAAATTACAAATATTTCTG
>JAUQWQ010000088.1 GCA_030835085.1 Ignavibacteria bacterium | reverse complement strand
TAATGCACCAAGTGTTCCAACAAGTGTAGCTACACCTGTTGTTTTGTTGAACTTGTATAAGTTATCTGCTACGATATCGATTGCAAACAAGCTATACTGTGAGCCTGTACGGCCAAGCAGTGTGATACCGCCTGCGCATACTGCTGATGGTGAACCGATCGGGGTACAAACACCGGTTGTCATGTTAATTGTGAAGATCTGTGATGCTGCCAAGCTTGATGATAAACCATATACGTTTGTTCCATCCCAGCACATACCGGTGAAGTTTGTCTGGGGAACACCTGTCATGTTGAATACAAGTGTATGTGCACCTGTTACGGTATCAATTGACCATAACTGGAACGGTGATGACTGGTTATATGTGTAAACAACGCCATTCCTGTACATCAAACCACCCGGGAATGTTATTGTGAACGGTGCACCAACGTTTGTGATGGTACATGATTCTGTGAAAGCTTTACCGAACTGGAAGGTCGGTGATGATGAGATCTGTGAAAAATAACGTTTGCCGATCGAAGCATCTAAATTGCCGTCAATCGGAGCCTGAACCGTATTCTGAACCGGAGCCGGTCCGAATGAATGCGGTGCATCCTGTGCTTTTGTTACAGCAACGAAAGCTATAACAGCAAACAAAAGCGAAAATAATTTTCTCATAGTTTTTGTTTTCGTTTAGTTAAAAAATAGTTAATTGAATAACGCATTATATCATTTTTAATTCAGTATGTCAAGTGAAAATTTTCATAAATAATATTTTCAAGTTATTGCGTTTATGAAAATTTTTTAGCATTTTTGCGGGATTCAACCCACACATTTATATCCAGTTAATAACCCAATAGAATGAATATTAAACAAAATGTGCAGATTTATTCCGTTTTATCAGGAATAATTGACGCAACCCTTTATTTCAACTCAATTACATCTGATAAAAATGTTAAAATTCCGCTAATTGTTTTCGCACACGGATTTAAAGGATTTAAAGACTGGGGCGGTTTTCCTTACTTATACAGCAAACTTTCCGAAAGCGGATTTGCCGTTTTAAGTTTTAATTTCACACATAATGGTGTAAATAATACTTCACCTGAAGAGTTTTCTGAACTTGATAAATTCGCTGAAAATACCCACTCTATTGAGTTAAATGACTATTTTTCAGTATTAAATTATATACCGGAACTTGCCGAAAAATATCCGGTAGATAAAGACCAGGTCGGGTTGATCGGTCATTCAAGGGGAGGAGGGTTATCAATAATCACAGCGGCAGAAAACAGCGGTATTGTTAAAGCACTGGTTACACTTGCATCGGTTGCTGATTTTGACCGGTATACTGCTGAACAGAAGAAAAGATGGCGCCAAAACGGTTCTATAGAAATGCCTAATACCAGAACAAATCAGTTAATGAAAATGAATGTAACCCTTCTGGATGATATAGAGAAGAACAAAGAAAGATTTAATATCACTGCAGCTGTTTCAAGGCTTAAAATACCATACATGATAATTCACGGGAAGGAGGACCTTGCTGTAAAGTACACCGATGCAGAAAAAATTTATTATTCTTCAGACAAGGAATTTTCCGAACTGTGTATCATAGAAAATACAGGACATACTTTCGGCACAGAACACCCTTTCAAAGGAAGCAACAGGTCATTTGATGAAGTGATAGTGCTTACTACAGCATTTTTCAAAAAATTTCTGGGTTGAAATGAAATAGTGCCTGAATGACAAAGTGCGTTTTTAAACAACAAGCGTTTAAGATTTTTTAATTCTTTCCAAATTTTTCTTTTATTACCTTTGCTGCTTCTTCGGGAACAAAATCCTTTACATCTCCGCCATACCTGGCAATTTCACGAACAAGTGTTGAGCTGATAAATGAAAATTTTTCAGATGGCATAAGAAATACGGTTTCAATATTACCTGCAATTTTACGGTTTGTTAATGCCATTTGGAATTCATATTCAAAATCTGATATAGCCCTTAAACCACGTATAATTACAGAAGCATTTTTGCTTTTTGCATGATCAACAAGCAGCCCGTCAAAAGTAACAACTTCACAGTTTTTTATATGGCTCACAGAAGCTTTGATAATATCAACCCTTTCTTCAATACTCAGCAAAGTGTTTTTGGAAGTACTGATTGCGGCAGAAACAATTATCTTCCCGAACAGCGCTGAAGCGCGTTCAATTACATCAAGATGCCCAAATGTTAGCGGGTCAAATGTTCCGGGGTAAATTGCTGTTATAATTGACATCAGTCCTTTTTGATTAAAATTGTAAAATTGGTTTGCCCTACATTTTTCCTAATGATCTCAAAGTCATTCAGGTTAAACATCCCGGCGCTTTCCCCGGCGTGTTCCAGTACAAAAATTGTGAATCCGGTGTTCTGAATTTCCTTCATCAGCTCATTGTAAAATTCGTATCCATAAGGCGGGTCAGCAAAAATAATGTCATAAAACTTTTTGTCTGTTCTTTTCAGAAAACCAAGTACATTCTCTTCATATATTTTGATATTATCCAGGCAACCAAGTTCTTCCGCTGTTTTTTTTATGTTGAAAAGCTGTTTTACTGAATTTTCGACAAATTCACAGCGAACTGCCCCCCTGCTCAGAAACTCGAATCCGATTGCACCTGACCCTGCGAATAGATCAAGACATTCAGTAGATTCAAAATCGATAATATTATTCAGAACGTTAAAAAGTGTTTCCCTTGCTCTATCGGTAGTTGGCCTGTAACCGGAAATATTCCCTTTAACGCATGATTTTGGCTCCGCGGAAGAATGTACTTTTCTTGACCTGAATTTTCCGCTGATTATTCGCATACTCTATAATGTTAAATTTCTCAGGGCAATTCCGCAGCTGGCAGAATATTTATAAGAGATCTTTCTCAGCTTATCATTCTTTAAAAAAACATCCGATGCGCTGATATTTTCAAACGGGTTAATAATATGTATTGATGCAAGTCCGAGTTTTTCAACAGATTCTATTGTATCATCTTTAATTTCATCGCCGTAAAAATAAATTTCATCAACCCTGCCAAGAATAGGTTCTGATCTGATTACAGACCCCAGTTTCCTGGTAAGACTTAAATTAAATTCATTATCGTTGTAATACTTTGAATGAGCGTAAAACTTATATTTCCTGTTTTCAATAAAACCGTAATCAATCCTGCCGCGTTTAAGCCCTACAAGAAGAACATTTTTACCGGTAATTTTTTCATCATAATTCATCCTGATTACATTTTCAGCTGAAAAATGATCAATATCTATCACACTAAGCTCCAGTGAGCATATTTTAAATATTCTTTTAATGAATTCAACAGTATTTTTCCCGACTGCTATTATCAGGAAATCATCGCTGTTCTTGCAGGGAAGTACATTATTAAGCCTGTATGTGTTAATAAGGAAATCGTTGTAATTATCAGGAAAGTAATTTGAAAGTTCCCAGTATATCTTTGAATTAATTGATTGTTTGCCTTCTGAATAATCAACGGGAAGCATAAGCATGAATGCCTGTGATGAGCTGATAGTTAAACCTGCTTTTTTAATATCAAGATTACGTTTGGTTATATAAGTGCTTATTTCGCTCGAAATATTCGCGAGATCTTTCTGACTGCTTTTATATTTACCAAGCTCATCTTCAAAATCGAAATCCATTTTCACGGAATCAACGTGATCTACTTTGGGTCCGGCTTGTGTATTTATAAGTTCAGTAAAGTATATCCTGCTGCCTGAAAAACCTATTCCTAATGATCTGCTCAATATTTTTAGTTTATTTGTTACAAAAGTAAGTGTTATTATATCCGCAATCAATCAATTTTGAAATCCTCCGTAATAAAATCTTTCCCCCGGTTCATTCAGTAGTAATATAAATGCCTATTTCTTCGAATTTTTTATCGCCTATACCTTTTACTTTTTTAAGCTCATCAGTAGTTTTAAATTTCCCGATATTTTCCCTGTATTCAATAATTCTCTCAGCCATAATTAACCCAATTCCGGGTAATTCAGCAAGCTCCTGTGCAGTGGCAGTATTAATATTTATTTTTACTCCGGCTTTAAGTTTCTTTTTTTCTTTGGTATTCTTTTCAATTTCAAATCCCAGCGTATCAGCAAGTGCGGTTAATTCTTCAGCTCTTTGCCTGCTTATACTGTCTTCGGAATCTGAGTTTAATTCTTCAAAGGAACTTTTCAGGCGGCTTTCGAAATTTTTATCAGTTTCGCTGTAATCGTATTCGCCGGGTTTTTTCCACCCGGAATATTTTATTATAATACCTGCGCAAAGTGTAATGAGTAAAAAAATTATTACACCAATTTCTTTGGATGTTAATCCTGTGCTATTTATGAATTTCTTCATAAGGGAAAATATTTTATCAGGTAAATGAATCTTTTACTTTACTGAAGAACCCTTTTGATTTTGCATCAGATTGTTTACCCTTAGGCTTTAAATGTTCTGAAGATGAGAGCTCCTTAAAAGCATCTTTTTCCTTATTGGTAAGTTTTGTTGGAATATAAATATTAATATGTACAAGCTGATCGCCTTTACCGGAATGATTTAAATGCTTTATACCTTTATCCCTTAGCCTTAGAATTTTTCCGGGCTGGGTTCCTGGGTCAATTTTCAGCATAACGGTACCGCCAAGAACCGGTATTTCAGTTTCTGTTCCAAGTACTGCATCTGTTATGCTGATAGTAAGATCTAAAAGAATATCATCCTGTTCACGAACAAAATATTTATGTTCAGCTTCTTCAATAAGTACAATCAGGTCACCTGAACTGCCGCCCCTGGCTCCTGCATCTCCTTCACCTCTTAAGGGAATATAGTTTCCAGTAGATACTCCTGCAGGAATGTTTACTTTAATAGTAGCTTCCCTGCGTTCTCTTCCTTCGCCGTGGCAGTACTGGCACTTTTCCTTTATAACTCTTCCTTCGCCATTGCATGTTGGACATACCTGGATATTAACGAATTGCCCGAACATTGAGCGGGATACTGTTCTAACTTCACCGCTGCCGTTACATGTAGTGCATTCCGCTGTTCCTGATGAAGCTTTTGCACCGCTGCCCTTGCAATGCTCGCATTTTTCATAACGTTTAACCTTTAAAGTCTTTTCTGTGCCGGCTGCTATTTCTTCAAGGGTAAGCCTTAAATTTATTTTCAGGTCATTGCCCTGAATACCGGGCTGTTTATGCCTTCCGCTGTGACGCCTTTGTCCTCCTGAACCGAATATTTCATCAAATATGCTTCCGCCGCCGAATATATCACTGAAATGCGAAAATATATCGTTTACATTCCCGAATCCCTGGTCAAATCCGCTTCCGCGCATACCGGCATGTCCAAACTGGTCATACCTGGCGCGTTTATTGGGATCGCTTAAAACTTCATATGCTTCGGCAGCTTCTTTGAATTTTTCTTCAGCCTCTGTATCACCCGGATTCCTGTCCGGATGATATTTCATAGCAAGTTTCCTGTATGAAGTTTTGATATCAATTTCTGTTGCCTGTTTATGTACTCCTAATATTTCGTAATAATCTCTTTTAGCTGACATATTAATTTATTCCGGTTTTGATGAAACAACAACTTTTGCGTGTCTTAATACTTTATCTTTCAGGTAATAACCTTTTTCAACAGTATTTAAAACTGTTTCGGGTTCTTTGCTTTCATCGGGCTGCTGTAAAATTGCTTCATGCAGGTTTACATCAAATTTAGTACCGTCTGAGTGCATCGGTTTCAATCCTTGTTTTTCAAGGACACTTCTGAACTTAGCATAAACCAGATCAATTCCTTTCTTCAGTGCGTCCTTATCATGGCTCTTATCAAAGGACTCCATAGTCCTGTCAAAATCATCCAGTACCGGCAGCATTTCACCAAGTACCTTTTCACCTGCATAAGCAAAAAATTCGGAACGCTCTGCATCAGTTCTTCTTTTGTAATTTTCAAACTCTGCAGCAGTCCTTAGGTACTGGTCTTTATAGAGTGCAGCCTGTTTTTCAAGCTCGGCAATCCTGTTCTGTTCTTCGCCGGAATTCAGTGCCTGTTCCCCGGGAAGCTCAGCAGAATCTTCTATTGGAACATTTATCTTAATTTCAGTTTCTTTAATTTCTTTTTCCTGTTTTTCTTTTTTATTCTTCGTCATAATTTCACTGATTTAATATCGTTGCAATGTGCTGTAATTTCTCAAATTCTTTCAGTAATAATACTTGATGTATAATCAAGCATAGAGACCATTTTGGAATAATTCATTCTTTTGGGTCCTATAAGGGCTATTCTGCCTTTAATGCCGCCTATGCTGTATTCTGATGATACTATGCTGTAATCTTTTAGCTTTTCATCTTTATTTTCTGAGCCGATTGATATTGAAATTCCATTTTGGTCAGCGGGCATGTTATTAAGTACATGAACCACTATATTTTTTTCATCGGTAAGCTCTATTATATTTTTGTAGTTCTTTGTATCGCCAAATTCCGGTTGAGAAAGGATCTCTGTTGTTCCGCCAAAATACAGGGTCATTCCTTCTTTTTCATCCTGAAAAATTCTGTCAATTGAATCAATAAATACTTTTAAAATCTCTTTTGAATCATACTGGATATCTTTGATTCTTTCAAGAAATGTACTTCTGATCTCAGTTAAAGTTAAGCCGCTTAGCTTTTCGTTGAGTATACCCGTAACCCGCTCGATCTTATCCCTTGATATTCCTGATTCAACATCAAACAATAAAGTGCGCATTAAACCTGATTTTATAGATACTACCACAAGCAGTTTTGTGGATGAAAGGTTAACCAGTTCAAGTCTTTCAAAAATACCCTGCGATAAATACGGCTGGGATACTATACTTATTTCTTTTGAAAGTCTCCCCAGTATCCTTGATACTTCTTTATATATTTCATCCTGGGTAGCGTCTGTTTCAGCTAACTGAGTTTTCAGAATATCTTTTTCGTTTTGTATCAGCGGGTCAGTTTCCATCAATTCATTAACAAAATACCTGTAACCTTTATCTGTTGGAACCCTGCCGCCGGAGGTATGATTATGTGTAAGGAAATTCAGATCCTCCAGATCACTCATCACATTCCTGATGGTTGCCGGTGATAATTTAATATCTGAAGTTTTGGAAATATACCTCGAGCCAATTGGGTTAGCTGTATGAATAAATTCCTCTATAATACACCTTAAAATGACTTTTTCTCTATATGATAGTTCATCCATAATTTTAGCACTAATATAGATTAATTGCTAACAAACTTTAATAGTTTCATCTTCGTAAAATTAGTTAAAAAATGATTGTTCTTCAATGTATTATCATATATACCCCATATTCACGTTAATTTTATAAATAATTTACAAACTTAGCGTTTATAGCTGAATTTACATCATGTATATTAGGTAATCATTAGGAAAATTACGAACTAACCTAATCACGGTATTACGTAACATTTATACATTAGTTAAATTTGTAAATCTAATTAACTAAAACTATTAAATGAATCAAGGGGATATATTCATTAATACTGGAGGAATCATGATATTCTATAAAAAATTTGCACTAAGTATCATTTTGTTTATGATACTTGTAAATTTTACTAACTCACAACCGCTTAACGGTACTTATAATGTAGGTTCCGGTCAGACATTTACATCTTTGACCGGCACGGGAGCAGCAGGATTTTTTAATGCTGTAAACACCAGAGGATTAAGCGGTAATGTTACACTGAGAGTTACTTCAGACATTACAGAAACAGGCGCTGTTGCACTTCAGCAATGGTCCGGAAGTAATACTATCACAATAAATCCTTCAAGTGCAACATTAAGAACATTATCAGGTAATGTTGTTGCCCCGCTTTTTGATCTCAACGGAGCGGACCGTGTTACAATTGACGGAAGATTCAGCGGGTCGGGAAGATACTTAAGATTTGTTAACAATAATACCGGCGGTCAGACATTCCGGTTCATTAATGATGCTACTAATAATACCATTACTTACTGTATGGTTGACGGAATGAGAGTTGCATCAAACAGCGGTATTATTGATTTCAGCACAACAACAGGCTCAACAGGGAATGATAACAATACAATTTCATATTGTACAATTAATGATGCTTCAGGAGGAACGCTTCAAAATGCAATAGTATCTTTAGGTACTACTTCTACTACAGCAAGGTATAACAGTAATATTACTATCTCCAATAATGCAATTACAAATGTTTACAGGAATGCGCAGATATGTTCTGCAATTATGCTGATGAACGGAAGTACGGATTTTACAATAACCGGGAACAGTATTTACCAGACTTCAACCAGGACACCGACATCTGCAACAAGCTGGAATTTGATTCATGTAAATACTTCCGGAGCTAACAATATTACCATCAGTAATAACTATCTTGGCGGAACAGCTGTCAACTGCGGAGGCAGTGCATGGACGGTAAACGGAACACAATCCAATTCACTTTACTTCATCAGAATGCAGGCTTCAGGTACTACAACTGCTTCGAATATTAACGGAAATACGATAGGGAATTTAAATTTTACATCAACACCAACAGCAGGAGGTGTTACATATTTTGCAGGTATAGTTGTAGAAGCTGGACGTGTTAATATAGGTACAACTTCAGGCAATACGATAGGTAATACAACTTCAAACGGCAATATTACATTTACATTCAATGGAACAATTGATAATGTTATTACCAGAGGTATCATTCATACCGGTACCGGCGATATAAATAATAATATTGTTGGTTCATTTAATTTTGGAGGAAATAATAATCAAACTGTAAGGCTTGAAAGTATATTTTATTCAGGTACCCCAACAACAGGAATAAGTATAAGTAATAATACGATTGGAAGTTTAACCACTTCAAATAGTATACAACAGACTTCAACAACATTTGAATTTCAGCTTACCGGAATTCACAGCCAGGTCAATACCATAATGGCAACTATCAATAACAATACTGTTTCTAATTTAAGGGTAACAAACACTTCCGCAGAATCAAGAATAAGAGGTATATATCAGTCAAGAAGTACAAGTGCCTCTTTAACGGTAAATAATAATACAGTTTCCAACTTATACTGTTCAAGCAGCAGTACAGATAGATATCCCGATAACACATCTCTGATAGGAATGTTTACGGGTTCAAGTTCAACTTCTCAGTTGTTTTCAGGTAACACTATTACCGGGCTGTATGGTACAAATAATTCAGATTCCTACGTAATGGGATTTGGTTATTACAACAATGTCGCAAAAGGTACCTTCGAAAAAAACAGGATATCAAACCTGAACCACTCTTCAACTACCGGGGCGGCAAAAATATGGGGAATAAATGCTTTTTGGGGCAGCTGGAATATATTAAACAACCAGATCTCTATCACAAACGGAGAGGCTTCTGATAATAATAACAATAATACAAATACTGAAAATACAAATAAAGTTAATATAAATAAGGATTATATTAATGATAATATTTCTGAAAATAATTCTAATGTTTCAGAAGAGGTTTTCAGGAATTTTTTAAAAGAAAAACCTGTGGTTAAAACCGCAGTCGATAAAGCAGGAAATTACGAAGCTGATCTTTCAACAAACGGTGTTGAAATAAAAGGAATTCACGATGAAGCTGAGTTCCCAAGTTTATTCTATTATAATTCAATTTATATCGGCGGCCTGGCTTCAGGCGGGTCGGCAAATTCATGGGCTTATGATAGACCTCTTTTAGACTGGGCTACTGATGCCGCATTACGAAATAACATATTTTTCAACGCAAGAACCGGCGGTTCAGGAAGTCATTATGCGATCGGGAACGAGGTTGGTTATGATAACTGGACGAACTCTTCTTCAGATTATAATGTTTACATTGCTTCTAATTCATCAAGAATTGCTATTTGGGGAACAACAAACCAGACTATTTACCAGTGGAGAGATTCTTCATTAGGAGATAAACATACATGGAGCACCACTTCAGCAGATATAGCTCCAACAAGTCTGTTTAATAATGTTTCAACCGGCAATTTATCTATTAACACTGGCAATTGGCAGGCTTGGGTGGTTTCAGGAAAAGGAATAGCACTTGCAGGAAACGGTAATGATTTCAGCGGTAACACCAGGCCAACAACTATTTCCGGCGGTACAAGCGATATCGGAAGCCATGAATTTACAGCAACTCCTCCCGGCAATCCTTCAGCTGCATTTGATAATGCTCCGGGCAGCGGGGTTACTTCCAATTACACGTTATGGGGAAGAACACTGCTTACTATTAACTGGGGTTCAGGTGGTTCAGCTTATCCTTCTTCAATGAATGTTAGATATTATTCAGGTGTTAATCATTCAGGGGTGCTTGGCGGAGGATATTCTAATTCTTACTGGTCAGTTGTTCCAACAGGTTCTTTAACCGGCACAACTTATAACATCACAATTAATTTCGGGACTAACGAAACATATACTATTTCTTCACCATCTGCAAATACCAGGATTGCAAAATACAACGGCACATGGGAAGTGTTTTCTACTGCGGGTAACGGTACATGGCAATCCGAACTGAACTGGGCATCGGAGTTCATTACAACCAGGGGCATGAACAGCTTTTCTGATTACGCATTAACTGACCAAAGTAATCCTCTGCCGGTTGAACTTTGTTCTTTTACTGCATCAGTGGTTAAAAGACAGGCAGATCTGGTGTGGTCAACATGTTCTGAGATAAACAACAGCGGATTTGAAGTTGAAAGAAGAGATTTTAATGCTGTAACTGCTGCATACGGCTCATGGCAAAAAATTGGCTTTGTTCCGGGTAACGGAACTACAAACCAGCAGAACAATTATAGCTTTTCAGATCCGAAACTTAACGCCGGCAAGTACCAGTATCGTTTAAAACAGATCGATTTTAACGGAAATTTCGAATATCATAATTTAACCGCACCAAATGATGTGGTAATTGGCACTCCAAGTGTCGCTGATCTTTTCCAGAACTATCCGAATCCCTCAAATCCAACTTCAAAAGTTGATTTCCAGATTCCTTTCATGGCAAAAGTCTCTCTGAAAGTATATGATATCACGGGAAAAGAAGTTGCATCTCTTCTTGAAAAAGAACTGGAAAGCGGATTCTATACTGCAGATTTCAACGGTTCTAACCTGGCAAGCGGTATTTATTTCTACAGGCTCATAGCCAATTCAACCGATGGTAATTCTTTCAGTAAAACCATGAAATTGATTTTAGTAAAATAAGCATTCTTTAGATTGTTATTTCTCCATTAGAGGAAATACAGTTACATATCCCCCGCAAAAGGCAGGTAAATTCCTGCCTTTTGCATTTATTGTTAGTTATTTCAGCTATTTTTAACCTACTGATTAAATTTCACTTACTAAATTATATTTTTTGTATTATTTTGGAAAAGAAATATTAATTACAATTGTTATGAAAGCTATACTGATTTTTATACTGTTTGTTCCGGTCTTGATTTATTCACAATGGCAGGTTAGGCCATCAGGCCATACAGATATAATTTACGGGGTTTCGTTTGCTGATATCAATACGGGAATGGCTTGCTGTGAAGCAGGCAGAATTCTGAAAACCGTTAACGGCGGCATGACTTGGAGCCAGGTAAACCAGAATAACCTATACTGGCTGGGGGGTATTGATATGATTGATAACAATACAGCATGTGCCGTTGGTTATCCACAAAAAATCCTGCGTACAACAAATACAGGCGGCACCTGGCAGCAGCAGGGCGGAAATATTTTCATCAACTATTATTCAGTAAGTTTTAAGGATGTAAACACGGGTTTGATATCAGGTTACGTGGGCACATTACTTCGCACCACTAACGCAGGACAGACATGGGTTCAAATCCCTGTTCCGCCTAATCCACCAAGTTATAATACTGTTAAATTCATAAATGCCAATAACGCAATTGTTCTTGGATTTTTTGGAGATATGCTTTTATCAACAGATGCCGGTGCATCATTTACGGAACTCTCCAGCGGTACAACCGCTGACCTGTATGGAGTTTCATTTGTTGATGCTAACACAGGTTATGTAACAGGCTCAAACGGCACTATACTCAAAACCATTGATGGCGGCATTAGCTGGGCTCCCCAAATTACACCTGTTGCAAATACACTTAACGCTGTTTCATTCGCAAACGCTATGACAGGTAACGCGGTTGGCTGGAACTCGGTAATTTTAAGAACTACAAACGGCGGTGACCTGTGGTATCAGCAGCAATCACCGGTAAGCAATACAACATGGTTCGGCGTTGAGTTAACATCTGCGTTAAACGGAGTGATAGTAGGCGGTGCAGGAAAAATTTTATATACTACAACCGGCGGAGACCCGATAGGAATTGAACCTATCAGCAGCGAAGTTCCTGAAAGATTTTCTCTATCTCAAAATTACCCAAACCCGTTCAACCCTACAACTAATTTCGAATTTCGGATTGCCGAATTCGGTTTTGTTCAATTGACAATTTATGACGTAATTGGCAGGCAAGCTGCAACACTCGTAAATGGAAACTTAAAACCGGGAACATACAAAGCAGATTGGAATGCTTCAGATTATCCCAGTGGTGTGTATTTTTATTCCCTCAGGACAAATAACTTCTTAGATACAAAGAAAATGATTCTTACTAAATAAAACGTACAATTATGAAAACGAAATTTCTCTTAATTTCAATTGTTACGCTTCTTACTATTAATTTATTTTCACAGTGGCAAACTGATGTTCGGCTGACAAATAACTCTGCCGGTTCTCATACTTCAAACAATAATACATGGTGTATTGCAACAAACGGGAATATTGTACATATAGTATGGAGTGATGTGCGAGAAAATAATTATGAGATATACTACAAACGCTCTACTGATGCAGGATTAACCTGGGATGCGGATATACGATTGACAAATAACTCTGGTGATTCCTGGTATCCTGCCATTGCAATCTCCGGCTCAAATGTATATGTTGGTTGGTACGATAATCGTGATGGTAATGATGAGATATATTTCAAACGCTCTACTGATGTAGGCGTAAGCTGGACAACAGATACAAGACTGACCAATAATACTGCTTACTCATATTATCCTTCTGTTGCAGTATATGGCTCTTATGTCTATGTAGTATGGCAAGATTTACGGGACGGTAATTGGGAAATATACTTTAAACTCTCAAGTGACGGCGGAATTACATGGGGAGCGGAAACAAGTTTAACAAACAACTTTGCAGATTCTTTGTTCCCTTCAATTGCAGTATCTGGCTCTTTTGTGTATGTTGTATGGCATGACGAACGCGATGGCAACATGGAAATTTACTTTAAACGATCCACAGATGGTGGATTAGACTGGGAAACTGAAACCAGGATTTCGAATTATCCTGTTCAATCTGGAGTTCCATCAATTGCGGTTTCTGGTTCTTTTGTGCATGTCGTATGGCTTGACGAACGAGACTTCAACTGGGAAGTTTATTACAAATACTCCACAGATTGCGGTATTAACTGGAGTACGGATACTCGCCTGACGAATAACCCAGATGCTTCCTATAATCCCTCAATAACAGTATCTAACGGGTTTGTACATGTTGCTTGGCAAGACTATCGCGATGGCAACTTAGAAATATACTATAAATCCTCAACTGATGCCGGAATAAACTGGGGTACAGATACTCGCTTGACTAATAATACTTCTACTTCAAATTTACCCTCCATTGCAGTTTCCGGCTCGTTAGTTAATGTTTTATGGTCTGACGATCGTAATGGCAACTTTGAAATATATTATAAACGCAATCCAACTGGGAATATAGGCTTACAAATTACCTCAACAGAAATCCCGCATAAATTTTCTCTCTCTCAAAATTACCCAAACCCGTTCAACCCAACAACAAACTTCGAATTCAGTATTCCGCAGGCAGAATTTGTTAACCTCACAATCTACGATGCGATGGGCAGAGTTGTTGAAACTCTGCATAACGGTGAGCTGAAGTCCGGCATATACAAAGCCGACTGGAACGCATCAAACTTCCCAAGCGGAGTGTATTTTTACAGGTTAAGTGCAGGCAGTTTTAATGATACAAAAAAAATGATTCTTATAAGATAACAAAGAATACTAAATGAAAAAAATCTTAACTATTATCATTGTATTAATATCGATAAATATCTGCTCTCAGGATACTAATTCAGCAAAGTATTTCCCCTTAAAAACAGGGAATAAATGGTTCTACTATGTTACAGAACTTGGCTATCCTTTGCCAACTTACAGTATTAAAACTCTTAGAGTTCTCAACGATACCCTTGTAAACAGTAAAAAGTATTTTAAGGTAAAGGGTTATCCATTCAGTAATATAGATGACACGAATATTGTATTGATCAGGTATGATTCTGTTAACGGTTTGCTGAAACAATCAACAATATGGGCACCCTGTAACTATGAAAGTATACTTTTCAGACTTTCCGCACAAATTGGAGATACGACCGGTGAATGTTATTCCGGCTGGCAACACACATGTCTGAATATCAGCGATACTTTCCTTTTTAATCAACCAACTAATGTTAAAGCTTTTGGATACTTTATTAATGGTCATAATACTGCTTCCTATCATCATAATTTCTTAAAGAATATAGGCCTGCATTACATCTCAAGAACAAGCACAGGGAATCAGGGAATATATGGTCGTATTGGTAAACTGCGCGGATTTGTGTTAAATGGAATAGTCTACGGAGATACTTCATCAGTGATCGGAATAAGTACAATTTCAGGCAATGTTCCTGAAAGATTTTCGCTATCACAAAACTATCCAAACCCGTTCAACCCAACAACAAAGATTCGTTTTGAAATAAGCGGTTCATCGGTGGCACAGACTTTCCTTTCTGTGTATGATTTACTCGGCCGTAAAGTTGCTACTCTTGTAAACAAAGAACTGAAGCCCGGAACTTATGATGTCAACTGGGACGCTTCAGACTTCCCAAACGGAGTGTATTTTTACAAACTAACTGCCGGAAGTTTTTCTGAAACAAAAAAGATGGTTTTGATAAAGTAACATGTATTAGCAGGAACGATGCATCTGAAATATACACCGGCTATAGAACCGGCCCGTTAGGCAAGTTCCGCGGTTTTTTTACGCAGCCAGTCTATAGCATAAATATTTTTAGCAGTTTCAATTTTCGTTTTGATTTTATCAAATGTTACGTTACGCTCCCCCAGCCTGTACATCAGAAGAGTTTTCATTATTTTCGCGAAATCACTGTAGAAGATCCCTATTTCCCGTGAAATTTTTTTATTCTGCTTAAGATAAAGGATCAATGAATCTATCAGGGATAATGCCGGCTCAATTGCGTCCAGTTCATAGTAAGCCCTCAGCGTAAGTAGTTTCAGATCTGTTACAACACGTGCATCTTTTGATTTGAGTTTTGAACAATGCAGCAGTACATTTTCATAATTACCCCTGTGCCACTCCAGGTAAGCATTGCTGTAATGCAGCATGTCCCTGCGGTATTCAGGCAAAAGTTTTTTGTGATACGATTCAATGAAGCTCTGTGCCCATTCAAGTTCATTGTAAAATAACGCGCCCCTGAAGAGCTCCCTGTAAATTATCAATGGGAAGGGTTTAGTTTTATCAAGATGATATAAACCTTTTTCAAGAATAAACCGGTTCAGCTCAAAACACTCCTTACCAAGACCCGCTTTCCTCATCAAATTCAGCGCGCCAATAAGCAGTATATTCTGCTCCTCTAAGCTGTATTTATCAAGGTCCGCTATTATCATATCCCTGAATTTGATAACCTGTTCTTTATTTCCCGGGTTCAGAATATTCATCAGCCTGAAGCAGTTTAAAGTAAGGTTATCCTTTAAGTCACCCGGGTTTTTCAAAACAGAATCCAAAAAGCCTGCATAATCTATTTTTTCGGCGAACCGGTAAATAATGGTATCTTCATAGGGAGCGTTAAATACCCGGTGATTAGCACCTGCATTCTGCATTGCCTCTCCAAGCATCTGTAATGTATAAATAATATTGTACTCACCTTTTCTTATCACATTATCAATTACTGACTCCTGGTGATCTATCCTTGAAAGGTTATAAAAATATTTCAGATTTTCAGCATCAGCCATTTGTCTGAAGTAAAATTCATCTATTTTCCGGGTCTTTAAATGATCGTCTACTTTCTTAATATGTTTGCTGTATGATGCGTCAAGATTTCTTCTTATCAGTTCAGAAATCAGTATAAACTCGCCTTCAACTGTGTTCTTTTTTAATGAGAGCAAAAGCAGGTATTGCTCAGCCAGCTTATTCAGGTCAGAAAACAATCTCCTTATTATCGCATCGGCCTTCTTTTCATCAAATTTTTTACCGGGATTCAGTACCCCGTATATCTTCTCTTTTGTCAGATTACTTCTTGCTCTTTTGCTCTCAAAATCAGGGTGATATTTTCCCAGCAGTTCATATAAAGGATAAAGATTTCTGCCCACACTGAAAAACGGTGAGAGCACCAGTTTCCCGAACTCAGCATATTCTTTGCCGGAAAATGATATCAGTACATCAAAGAGTTTGTATTGTTTCAGAGTAATTTCAGTATTCATTGATGTATTTCCCCGTAATTTCAGTATGTTTTATCGTCACAAAAGTTCACCAAATAAACCCAAAAATTCCCAAAAATACAAGTATTTTATAAGGTTACCACAAAACTTGCCCGTCATTCAACCTGATATTTCTATTTGTTTCAGGCAGCCGCATTCATGTATTTTTGTCAACGATACTAAGTTAGTGCACAACATGTGCACGGTCAATTGATAAAAAAAGATATAAACAAAGAATTTGCAAATGAGGATAATACGGTCCAAAACAGTTCCCAGAGGTTACAGGCTTAAACCGGGTACACATAAGCTGATAGCAAGAATTCAAAGGATAATGAAAGCAAGTGCGGATGAAGTGATCAATAAAGCATGCAGTCAATATTTCGAAAAATTAAACAATTTATCAGGGAAGAGCAACAGGGGTAAAAACAAATAATATAAACTCAAAATATAAGGAGAACAAAAATGAAACTAACAAAATTTTCAAATTTAATATGCATCATCTTGTTTATTGTTTCAGTATTTGCATCAACAACAGGCTTTGCCCAGTGGTCTGCAGATATAAGACACACTAACAATGCAGGATTCTCGTTCACATCCGGCAACAATGCAAAGAATATAGAATTTTCAGGTACATCAAATGTTCATACCGTTTGGTATGATGCGAGGTTCGGGGATACTGAGATAATGTACAAACGCTCCACTGATAACGGAACCACATGGGAAGCGGTTGTAAGACTCACCAACAATGCAGGCGCATCTGAAATGCCCTCAATTGCGGCTTTTGGAAGCAATATACATGTTGTATGGCAGGATCAAAGAGACGGAAACTTTGAAATTTATTATAAGCTCTCAACTAATCATGGCGCTACGTGGAGCGGTGATGAAAGGCTTACCACGAACGGCGCAACTTCAGTAAACCCATCCATAAGTTTGCGGCTGAATGTTATCCAGGTAGTTTGGCAGGATGACAGAGACGGAAACAACGAAATATATTTTAAGCGCTCGCTCGATAACGGTATTACATGGGAGCCGATTGTAAGGATGACTAATAATTCCGGAAGTTCAACATCACCATCAATAACAACCGATTCAGGTGAAAACACACACATCGTCTGGCAGGATAACAGGGATGGAAATGACGAGATTTATTACATCAACTCCACCAACTCAGGGCTTACATGGGCTGCTGAAAGCAGGTTCACAACCAATTCCGCAGCTTCAAGAAAACCGTGTATTCAGCGGTTTTATACCAGCGGTGTAGGAAGCCTGAATGTTGTTTGGGAAGATGACAGGGATGGCAACTATGAAATATACCTCAAACGTTCAACAAACAACGGCTCAACATGGGAAGCAATTCAGAGAATTACCAACAGCACAGGAAATTCTTTTGCTCCGGCTCTTTCGGTTTCGCCAACACATATACACCTTGTGTGGGAAGATAACAGGACAGGTACCTACGGGATATATTACAACGTTTCTTCCAATTCGGGTGTCAGCTGGGCCTCTGACCTGAAATTAAACACAGGTACAGCAGTTGCCCGATACCCGTTAGCAGGATTTTCAGTTAATAAAGTATATGCTTTATGGTCTGACCTGCGTGACAGTGATTACGAGATATACTATAAGCAGAATCCAACAGGCAACCCAACAGGCATTACAAACATAAACAGCCAGGCACCTGATAGATTTTCTTTATCACAGAATTATCCCAATCCGTTTAATCCGGTTACAAATATTGAATTCAGCGTTCCTCATTCCGGTTTAGTAAACATTGCTGTTTATGACGCTTTGGGCAGAGAAATTGAAACACTGGTAAATGACGAACTGAATCCCGGAACATATAATGCTGCCTGGGATGCATCGGGTTACAACAGCGGTGTATATTTTTACAGGCTTACATCAGGCAGTTTCACAGAAACCAAAAAAATGATATTGGTAAAATAGCATTTATGAAAATTATGAAAAGAACTATAAAATACATCTATATCTTAACGGCAATGCTCCATGCATTGCCGTTAATTTCCCAATGGTCAGCAGATACCCGGCTGACGAACAATACTGCTTTATCTACCGTACCTCTTAACAATGCAAGGTGTATATCCTCATCAGGTCAGTTGGTCGTAACAGTCTGGCAGGATTCAAGGGATGGAAACAGCGAAATCTATGCTAAACGTTCAACAAATGCCGGTGTTAGCTGGAGCAATGACGCAAGATTGACAAACAATACTTTCTCATCAGAATATCCATCGGTCGAAGTCTCGGGAGTTACCATTCATACTGCCTGGGTTGATAACCGTGACGGCAATTATGAAATATATTATAAAAGGTCCGGCGACGCAGGAATAAACTGGAGCAATGATATCAGGTTAAGCAATAACTCTTCAGTTTCTGAAAAACCAAGTATAACACTCTTTAATTCAATTGTGGTTATTGTGTGGGATGACCAGAGAGACGGCAACCAGGAAATTTACATGATCCTCTCAACCGATGCGGGTCTGAACTGGGGCGCTGAAACACGTATCACAAACAACAGCGCCATTTCAGACTATCCCGATTTGGTTATTACTGCTTCAGCATGGCACCTTGTTTGGCGTGACCTGAGGCAGGGTCCGCCGCAGGTGTATTATAAACGTTCAACCAATAGCGGTTTAAACTGGTCAGCGGATACCCGCATTATTAATACAACAACAGAAGCCGAAAATATTTCAGTTGACGCATCCGGTACATATGTTCACGTTTGCTGGTCAGATTTCAGAGATTCCGATTACGAGATCTATTATAAACGCTCTACTGATAACGGTTCTTCATGGCAGGCAGATACAAGAATGACAGCAAGTACAGGCACTTCGTCACAGCCAGGCATTTCAGCCTCCGGCAATTATGTTCATTTGGTTTGGGATGATGACAGGTCAGGCAATGTTCAGCTGTATTACAGAAAATCATCAAATTACGGGGAATCATGGGATACAGAACTCAGGCTTGTTAACACGGTTTTGACAGCCAGGCAGCCCTCTGTTAATATTTCAGATCAGGTAGTTCATTTAGCGTGGGAAGACAGCAGGGACGGCAATCCTGAAATTTATTACAAAAGGAATCCGACGGGGAACCCGGTGGGAATTTCAGGCATAAATTCAGATATTCCGGGGGAATTTTCACTTTCTCAAAATTACCCCAATCCTTTCAACCCAACAACAAAGATTCGTTTTGAAATAAGCGGCATACGGGCGGCAAAGACATTCCTCTCTGTGTTTGATATCGCCGGAAAGAAAGTTGCAGCACTTGTAAACGAAGAACTTAAACCCGGAACTTATGAAGTTAATTGGGAGGCTTCAAACTTCCCAAGCGGTGTATATTTTTATAAGTTATCTGCTGGTGATTTTTCCGAAACAGGGAAAATGATATTAATTAAATGAATTGATCTTATCTTTTCAAAAGCCTGCTTAGAAATATGCAGGCTTTTTTATTGCGCCATCTCTTCCATTTTTTTAAGGAGCCATTTTTTGTTGTAAACGGAATTATCAGTTTCGATCTTTGACCACAGCTTCTCGAAGATAGCTTTATTAAAAAAGAGCCTTACGCTGTCTACTTTCTTCAAATACTTTATGAAAGCTGAATATATTCTTTTTCTTTCTTTGTTAAGCAGTTTATCATTCATAATAAAATGGTTGAATGCATCAATATGAGAAAGCAGCTGAACTGTATATCCAAGCTCGTAGTACAGCATGGCGATCAAACACTTACACTTCAGTTTATGGTATACATCATTGTATTTTACCACTGAAAGTGTTTCAAGCGCTTCTGTATAATTGCCGGTTTCAAAGTCATATAATGCCTTTGCGTAATTATATGAATTTTCCCTTATTTTCTCAGGAAGTCTTTCCCTGTAGTCATTAATAAAATTCCTTGCCCAATCATATTCTTTTAGCTTAAGGGCAGTTTCCGTAACTGTTGTATAGAACCTGAAGTGTGACGTTCCGTGGAACGGAAGTATATTCTTTTCAAGTCCCCTTTTATATAAAGCAAATACCTCATATTCAAGCTCTTTATAACCTGCAGTAATTTTTCTGCTGCAGAAATTTATAAGGTTAATATAAATATTGTATACATGGTCTTTGTCAAGAGTATCCTCATACAATTCAAGCTGTTCTTTTATCTTATAGAAGTATGATAGATCATCACTTTTTGCAAACAGCATCAATTCATAATAGCTTATCATAACGCAAGGGACCTTCCTCAGTGATGCGTCTTTGGGAATATCCATGTATTTATCAGTTTGCGATGTATCAAAATCAAAATTATAAATATTCTTAAGATTATAAAGCCTTGTATAATCTCCGATAATGCAGCTGTAATAGAAAATGGATAAATAATCAGCCATCTCTTTCAGTTTGGTCTTTTTAACAATTTTTTCATACACGTCGGGTTTATTTCTGAAGTAGTAAAGGTATTTTTCGTTTTCAAGATTGTATTTATCCAGGTAATACTCATAGTCCTTTATTTTTTCTGTTTCCAGTTTTTTTGAAATTACCCTGATATTCTTTTCCAGCTGCCTGTCAAGATGCCTGTCATTGAGCTCATACAGCAGGAAAGTTTTATCCTTGTAATATGAGTTTTTATACCTTGTATATGAAAGGAAGTTTTCGGCAAGGGATGAAAGCCCGAATATCAGGGTCCGCATGAAGCCATCATTATATTTCACCCCGGGGAAAATTTCAGCAAATACAATTTTCTTTTCAGTTTCAGATTTTTCAAACGCAGGATATTTAAGCCGCAGGTAATTATTAAGTTTAATTATACCCTGGTTCTTGTTAAAAAAGGGTGACCTCACGTACTCGCTGAATTCCCTTATTTCTTTCTGGGAAAATTTAGAGAGGATCTCAACTAATATACTTTTCTTCATGATCTTTCTCCTTACTTAACAACAATTAGAAAATACAGAAAAAGTATAAAATGGTTTGGGAAAGGATAATTCAGTTAAATAATAAACATCAACATTAAATATTCATAAAAATAAACTCTAAAAACATAAATAATCTTGTTTCAGGTTATTATTTATTAAATTTCCTTTTTAATGCAAAATACTACACTAAAAGGGCATTTTCGGTACAAAAAGCGGTGCAACTTGCAGAAAATAGTTTCATTGTAAAGCGGGGTGAAATAAACCTATTTTTGTTATAAAAGAATAATTAAATGAAATCATCCCCGGTAACCGGAAAACGATTACGGCGGCATCAAAAACCAAAATGCACGAATGCATCCCCCATAGTTCTAAATGCCGCCGGGGGTGATCTTAAAGGCGAAATACGCCTTCTATGGGAGCCATGCAGGAACGCAAGATATTACCTGTTACAGAAATGTACAACACTCAGCAAACCATACAGGTGGAAATACGAAGATATGATCAGCTCAGCCAGCTGCACTGTATCAAATCTTAAAAGCAACAGAAATTATTTGTTCAGGGTAGCTGTAATGACAGATACAGGTAAAGGTCCGTGGAGCAAACCCGTTATAAAAAAAGCACCTTGAGCATAATACAGTTAATTTCAAAGAAAGGAAAAATGCAGTAATGAAAAATTCAATATATATTATATTAGTCCTGATCTTTTCAGTGTTCACATCCGTTTCCCAATGGCAAAGTGATGTAAGGCTGACAAATTATGCCGGGTCCTCTGTTACAACGCATGGCAAGTGTATAGTATCCGAAAATAATTACCTGCATGCTGTCTGGTGTGATAACAGGGACGGAAATTATGAAATATATTACAAACGATCCACTGATAACGGTTTAACATGGAGCTCAGATACAAGGCTTACGAACAATACGGCATCGTCATACGAACCATGTGTTTCATCATACGGTTCAAATGTACATATTCTCTTCAGTGATGAAAGAAGCGGGTATTTCGAAATTTATTATATGAGATCAACAAATAACGGTTCCAACTGGTCAAACGCCGTCAGGGTATCCGCTGATGATTCCTATCATTCATACTCAGCTTTTATCTGTGCAACAAATTACATTTATGCCGCATGGCTGGATGAATTCGAAGGAGATCTTGATATTTATTATTCCAGGTCATCAAACAACGGGTATAACTGGAGCACACCGGTAAGCCTTACAAACGGTAACCAGGCCCAAAAATACCCCATGATCACTTCATCAGGCTCTAATGTGCACATTGTTTATGAAGATGAAAGAGTAAGCCTCACCAATACTGAAATATATTACCGCCGTTCAACAAACAGCGGGGTAAACTGGGATGCCGAAGTACGGCTGACGAACAACTCAGCACAGTCGTGGAATCCGCACATTACATCTGAAGGCAATATGTTATATGTTGTATTTGATGATGACAGAACAGGTAACCCTGAGATATATTTCAAACGCTCAACTAATAATGGTGTAAACTGGAGCTCTGATGCAATCTTAACAATAAACTCAGCAGTCTCGGCTTCAGCTTCAATAGCTGTTTCGGGAATTTATGCTCATATAGTATGGGGTGATGACAGAGACGGAAACAGTGAAATATATTATAAGTTTTCCACCAACAGCGGGTCCACATGGGGTGCTGATACCAGACTGACTAACAGTGCAGGCGATTCAAGAGGTGCCTCTGTTTGCCTTTTGGGGAATGCTGTAAATGTTTTGTGGTACGATGGCAGAAGCGGGAACAATGAAATATACTATAAACGTAATCCAACCGGAAATCCAACCGGGGTTGAGCTTATCAGCTCTGAAATTCCGGAAAGATTTTCAGTCTCACAAAATTATCCGAATCCGTTCAACCCTGCAACAAATTTCAGATTTCAGATTGCGGATTTCGTATTTGTGAACATTACAGTTTATGACATTATGGGCAGAGCTCTGGAAACAATTGTGAATGGAGAGCTCAATCCCGGAACTTATGAAGCTGAATGGAATGCATCAGATCATGCAAGCGGTGTTTACTTCTGCAAAATCACTGCAGGTAAATTCAGTGATGTAAAAAAAGTAATTCTTTCCAAATAATACCTGGCTGATAACCTATTCTTAGCCTGCGGTTTTAACGCAGGCATTTTTCAATTCTGCTGATTCTTTCAAGCAGCCACGATTTGTTTACCATTGCTTTACTATCCGATATATCATTTTTTATCTTGAACAGGTCATAGTCACGTTCTGTTGCCCTGTTCTTAATATCAAACAGCTTTTTAGCGTAATTTACATAACTGTTAATGACATTTCTTGTTACTTCAGGAATGTGCTTTTCGTTAAGTAAAAAATGCCTGTAACTATCCACGTGACTGTAAAACGGTTCTATTTCGTTCATATCGTAATAGATCTTCAGGTAAAGAGATTTCAGCTGGTGTTTATATGATAGATCGTCAGACCTGACCCTTGCCGCAGTATTCAGGGCTTCGTTATAAAGCGCCTTGTGGTAAAAAATCAGGGCACGGCTGAAGTTATATGAATTTTCCCTGTTTTTATCATCCAGCTCTGATTTGTACTTCTCGATGAATTCTTCCACCCAGCTGCTGTAACCTGCATCAAGCCCGGTTACAACTACGTTCAAATACTGAATGTGATCCAGGTAATTTCTGCTGCCTTTGTAGAATCCGCGCTCAATATTTTCCTTATAAAGCATAAAGTGTTCATTCCTGAAACCAAGTGAGCCTTTGTTCACTTTATAATAGCAGTAATTAGTAAGGATAGTGAATATATCTTTCCTGTCCTGCTCCCCAAACTGATCGTAAGAGCTGTATACTATAGACTTTAGCTCATAGAAATACTTCTCATCACGGGTTCTTGCCAGCTTAAAGGCATTATAGTAGTACTGCAGGTATGTTATCCCCGGGTATTTTTCGGCTTCCTTCTCTGCAAATAATTCAAGTTCACTTAACAGGTTATCCTTTTCAAATTTGAACATCCTCAAATTGGAATTGGCGATATTTGTTTCACTACGCAGTATTGATATGAGAAACGAGATCGTAAGGTTTTCTGCGCTTTCTCTAAGCATATCATTTGAGCTGTAAAGAGAACTTTTTCTATTGCTCAGGTATCTCCTGTTCTCATTTATCAGCACAGATTTATCATAATAGTACTGTTCATCCTTTATCGCAGAATTTTCCAGAAGTTCCCCGGCCTTCTGCTCTGTTCTTTCAAACAGTTTAGCCATTTTTCTTTCACTCAATTCACGAAGCAATGCTGCTTTGGCAGAAAACTCATTTTTACGCTGCCTTTTTACTGTCATGTAAAGTTCGGCAAGTTCAAGGGTTTTGGATAGAATATTTCTCATTACACCATCATTGTATTTCTTGCCCGGGTAAAGCTTTGCAAAAACTTTTTCCTTCTCAAAGCTCCGGCCTGCAAATGCCGGATAATGTTTTTTCATTATGTCGTAGAATCTTACCTGGACTGCTTCTTTATTAAAGTAGGGTGATGAAACAAACAATCCGAATTCTTTGAATTCAGCTTCGTTGAAAGTACCAACCAGGTCAATAGCCTTACTTGTTATCATATTTCCCCCGGGAAAAATTGATGTAAATTTAACATTTTCCTGTGACAATTAAAACCACCGAGATTTAATTTAATATTATGATTATTATCAATTTATAATGTTTATTGCCAAAATAGAGTTCGGAATCTATGGTGCAATTTTTGCAAAAGTTTCTTTGCTGCCGTTAATACTGCTGCATATCTTTGGAAAAATAAAAGGTCTCGGGAGTGAGACAGAAAGGATACAGGAACATGAAATCAGCAATTAATATTTTTTTTGGTCTATTGGCATTAATTATCTCGGTCTGCATTTATTCTCAGCCGGCACCGCCTGTCGCGTGGATAAAAGATAACACAAGCGGAAGATCTACTTCTATGAAGGTCGACCAGGCAGGTAATGTTTATATATCCGGTGAAACATATGTAAACGGTTTCACGGATTTCTGCACAATCAAATATAATTCTTCGGGTGTGCAGCAATGGATCGCAACATACAACGGCACTGATAATCTTGATGACTCACCCTCTTCAATAGCCGTTGATAACCAGGGTAATGTTTACATTACAGGTACCGCTAACAAGGATTATAACAACCAGGTATTTTCAGGTGATTACTGTACTATAAAATACAATCCTTCAGGGCAGCAGCAATGGGTCAAAGTATACAGCGGAAATGTAATGGGCAGGGATATTCCCTTTAAAATAGCGGTTGATGGCACAGGCAACGTTTATGTAACCGGTCAGTCATACATTGATGATCAAAGATCCGATGATATAGTAACAATAAAATATGCCCCCGATGGTACACAGCTTTGGCTTGCTGTTCACGATGGCACCGGAACTAATCCTGAGCAGGATGCCGGCAGGGATATGGTACTTGATGCACAGGGAAACGTTTATGTTTTCGGACACAGTACGAGGCTCACCACCTGGTATGACTTATGCCTGATAAAATACAATACTGCGGGTGTCCTGCAGTTCATAGCTCATTATACAGGAACCGATAACAGCATTACAGAATACGGTGTTGCAATAACACTTGATAATAACGGTAACATATACACTGTCGGTGATGTGGGGGCCGATATCGCAGTTTTAAAATACTCCCCTTCAGGAACGCAGCTTTGGGTTTATAAGTATGAAATGCCTTATTTCAGTAAAGCAATGGATATCTCAGTTGATGCAGGCGGTAATGTATTCTTTTGCGGCTCAATGGGCGCAACAGGTTTTCTAGCCAAACTCAATAGCAGCGGTGCATTAATGTGGAATAAGATAATAACAGGAACCGGCGGTAATGAGATCGTTAATGAGCTGGTGGTCGATCAGCACGGCGATGTATATATAACAGGCAAAGTAGCTGCCGGCAGTTATTTTGATCTGCTGGCAGAAAAGATCAATACCGGAAGCACAACACAGTGGCGCGCAACTCATAACGGCTCAGGGAACTTTAACGATTTCGGTAATTGCATAGGATCAGACGCCACAGGTAACATTTATGTTACCGGCGGGAGCAATGTTGGCGGATTTAACAATATGTGCACGATCAAATTGGCGCCCGGAACAATAGGGATAATCAAAGCATCGAACGAAACTCCGGATAACTTTTCACTTTCTCAAAACTATCCAAATCCGTTCAACCCTGCAACTAAGATAGGATTTGAGATCAGCGGTTCATCAGCTGCGCAGACCTTCCTTTCTGTGTATGATATAACAGGACGTGAAGTTGCCATACTTGTAAATGAAGAACTTAAACCCGGAATATATGAAGCTGAATGGAACGCATCTCAATTCCCGAGCGGTGTATATTTTTATAAACTATCCTCAGGTGATTTTTCAGATACTAAACGCATGATATTGATTAAATAGAAGCACTTAAGATAATTTTACCTGATTCACGGTAGAACATTTTACTTTAAGTTACATGATATTTGCAGTGTTACTGAAATACCTCCAATAGATTCAAATGATTTTATTAATGAGGCAGGTCTTACGACCTGCCTTTTTTATTTATTGTTATAATATTATTGTTATCAAAGTTAATTGAAAATAAACGAAATAGTATCCCCTCCTCTTCGGGGGGAGGGTTAGGTGGGGTCATATGGATCTTCTTGAAGCAATTGTAAACCGAAAAACTGCAAATTCAAAATTTGCCGAAAGGAAAGTTAACGATGAGCATATTGAACTGCTCATAAAAATGTCATCACACTGCCCCAGTCATTTTAACAGCCAGCCATGGCGCTTTATTGCCATTACCGATGAAGACATAATAGGTAAAATAGCAAAAGTTGCGGGTGACTCCATGGTTCAGCTTATGAATGACGGCAGGTTCTGGAAGCAGTACAGAAAGTATTTCCGCTTCAGCGAGGAAGAAATGGAAAAAACCAAAGACGGCATTCATATAGATCACCTGCCTGCAGTTTTGAAGCCCTTCGTAAGAACAATATTTTCCGAAACCGGGGGTAAAGTTATGGCAAAATTCAAAGTGCCGCGCATACTTGGCAATGATGAAGAAAAACTCGTGGCGTCTTCTCCCCTGCTGTTCGTAATATGTTTAACCAAAGATGAATATAAAAAAGAAGAGCTATCGGGTTTCTATTCTGTGATTTCCATGGGTGCCGTTATTCAGACTCTATGGCTTGTAACAACCTCCCTTGGAATGGGAATGCAGTTCATTTCAACCCCCGGAGAAATTCCCGAAAACTGGAACAGGATCTCAGGCATGCTGAAAATTCCTGATGATTACGAAATGTGCGCGATATTCAGAATGGGATACGTTGATCCGGCAATTAAACGACCAACTATTGACTGGCGCTCATCACAAAGAAAACCAATTAATGAACTTTCATTTAAAGATACCTGGGGAAATGAATTAAAATGAATACAGATATCACCAGTTTACTTACTGTTACCGGTTTAATACTCTTTTGTATCAATTACCTAACGGGATGGCTGCTCTACTTCAAAGTTTTAAAATTATCAAAGGTAATACATACCATAATGTTCTTCATTTTGGCAGCCGCACTATTTATTTTAATTATTGATCTGAATTTTTTATCCAATAAATTCCTGCTATACTCGGTTTCATTTTTGCTTATACTGATACTGCCTGCAGGCAGAAAAGGCGGTCTGTTTCATATCGGAGTATCTTCAGCGGGAATAATTATTTATGTATTCACTATGCTGAACTATCAATTCTTAAAGATCTTAAATTAGCTGTTAAACTTTTTTCAGTACTGAATGTCTAATTTTCATATAACTTTTAAATTCTAAAGGAGAAATTAAAAAATGTTCAAATTTTCATCGATTATTACTGTATTTATTGTGGTTTTACTGGTTTCGGGCAGTTTACTTGCTCAAAACCCTGGCAAGGTTAAAGCAACCATCAGTGATATGCCTGACCAGATGGAAGCCGGAAAAAGTGCAAAAGTGACTGTAACAATTACAAATACCGGCAAAACTACATGGTCCAATGAAAATATTTATTCGCATGAATTAAGTGTTTTTGAAATTACAAAAGAATGGTCAGGCGAGTGGAAACTTGAACCCGGACAAAGCAAAGAATTGCAGTATACGGTTACAGCTCCTGATAGATCAGGCAGTTTTAAGATGAGAATTGTAATATATGACGGGAACAGGAAGATCGGTTACCGCAGCAAAAAAGTTGAAGTTGTTAGCCTGACAGGCAAATAATCCGGGTTTTTCTCAAATAAGGCTGCTCAAAAGTTTACTTTTAGGCAGCCTTTTTTATTAAATTGAATTACAATTTTAAATACCCTAACTTTGCTTAATTTCCTATTAAAACCGAAAAAATGATTAAAATTACTTATCATGGGCATTCTGCCTTTGAAATCACTACAGGCGATCATTCAATTCTAATAGACCCGTTTTTTACCAATAACAAAAATGCCGGAGTAAAACCGGCTGATGTTAAAGCTGATTATATAATTTTATCGCATGCCCATGGCGATCACATTGGTGATACCATGGAAATTGCTAAAAAAAACGATACAACTATAATAGCAGTGCATGAACTATCCGAGTACATGATTTCCAAAGGGTACAAATCCCATGGAATGGGTATCGGCGGTCAGCGTGAATTTCCCTTCGGCAAGGTGAAATTAACAATCGCGCATCACAGCTCTTCGCTTGAATCAGAAAACCTGTATATGGGTGAGCCGGCAGGGATAATTCTGACAATTGGCGATAAAACCATATACCATGCAGGTGATACAGGGCTATTCCTCGATATGAAACTCATCGGGGAAATGTTCAATATTGATCTGGCTTTACTTCCTATAGGCGATAACTATACTATGGGTATTGATGACGCAGTAAAAGCGGTTGAATTCCTGAACTGCAAAACAGTAGTGCCCATGCATTACGGAACATTTGACGTAATTGATACAAACCCCGAAGAATTCAAACGCAAAGTTGAATCCATTGGTAAAAAATGTGTTATTATGCCGTATGGTGAAGCAATAGAGATCTGAAATTTTAAGAAGAAAGAACAAGGGGATGTATTTCCCTTCAAATAAATAATTTTGTCAAAGATAATTTCAATAGCTAATCAAAAAGGCGGAGTTGGTAAAACCACTACCGCTGTTAACCTGTGCGCTGCGCTTGCCGCCTGCGGCTGCAAAGTACTGCTGGTGGATATTGACCCGCAGTCAAACGCAACATCAGGACTCGGGTTCCCTACAACTTCAATGCAGGGTTCTGTATATGAACTTTTGACCGGAGTTACAGCTCCAAAAGAGTGCATTACGCAGACTGAGGTGCCAAACCTTTTCATGATCCGTTCTAATATCAACCTGGTTGGTATTGAAATCGAAATTGTCTCAATGCCTGAGCGTGAGTTCATTCTTAAAAAAAGACTTGATGGAATAAAGGACTATTTTGATTTTATATTTATCGATTGCCCCCCATCACTCAGTCTTATCACGCTTAATTCACTTGTCGCCTCCGATTCAGTTTTGATTCCCGTGCAAAGCGAGTACTACGCACTTGAGGGCTTGACAATGCTGCTGAACACCATCAAAATGATAAAATCAAGGCTTAACCCGCACATTGAAATTGAAGGCTACCTGCTTACAATGTTCGATGCAAGGCTAAGGCTCTCTAACCAGGTGGCTACCGAGCTTGAAAAATATTTCCAGGATAAATTATATCCCGTAAAAGTAATGCGCAATGTTAAGATAAGCGAATCACCTTCTTTCGGGAAACCTGTAGTGGTGTTTGACCCGCTATCTGTAGGCGCTAAAAATTACACAGAGCTTGCAAATGAATTCCTGCGCCGCAACGGCAAAGAACATCTGCAGAAGTTCGATAATATCCTTACATACGATGCACCTAAATTTGAAGTTGTGAACAAAGATATCCCCCCTGAAAAGGAAGGAAGTAATATCAATCAAACAGGCAGGCAATAATGTCAAAAGATAAACCAAAAGGCGGACTTGGCAAAGGACTCGATGTCCTCTTCGGCGGCTCTGAAGCCGCAGAGCAGAGTAATAATATTCCTGAGTTCCATAAGAATATTACGGAGCTAAATCCCAAAAGCGATGAACAGATACTCTTCATAGAACTTGACCTGATAAAAGCCAATCCCTACCAGCCAAGGAAAGAATTTGATAACTCAGAGCTTAATGACCTTGCGGAATCCATTAAACAAAAAGGCATCATCCAGGCAATAACCGTAAGGAAAATTGATGACGGCAGCTATGAATTAATTTCAGGTGAAAGAAGGCTTCGCGCATCAAAACTTGCCGGATTGGAAAAGATTCCCGCATTTGTGCTTGATGTAAGCTCAAAGGAAGACCTGCTTGAAATTGCGCTTATTGAAAATATACAGCGCTCTGACCTGAACTCGCTTGAAGTAGCCGAAGGCTACAAAAGACTGATTGATGAATGCAGCCTGAAGCAGGAAGAAATTGCGGCAAAAGTCGGGAAATCAAGAAGTGCGGTAGCAAATACATTAAGACTGTTAACTCTCCCCGAAGAAATTAAGCTCAGTATAAAACGCGGCGAAATTTCCGAAGGTCATGCGCGCTCGATCCTGGCAATGGATAACGATGTTGATAAGCTTCTGTTATGGAAGCGCATTACTTCTGAAAGCTTAAGCGTAAGGAAAGCCGAAGAGCTTACTAAAAAGAAAAAGAACAAACAGGATAAACGCGAAAAAAAGATATACGAAATAACCGACCAGAATAAAGCGGCGATAAAATTCCTTGAAGAAAAATTCATGGAGCATTTCGGCACAAGGGTAAGGCTAAGCCCGTCATCACCAACTACCGGCAGTATTGTTATTGAATACTACACTGCCGAGGATCTGGAGCGTATTATCGATCTTTGTAAAAAATAATAGTATTTTTATAAGGCATCTGGTTTTAATTTAATATTGGTTACAAAATGACTAAAAGCTGAAAATTCAGAGAATTTTCAGCTTTTTTGTTGACCAAAACACCCTTCCAGTGTTAATTTATGGCAAAATTCGTTTTTTCCGTTGGGTAATTGAAAGCTAAATTGCATCATTGAAATTAAATGAACAATTAACTAACTCAATCAAAACAAAGGAAACAAAAATGAAAAAGCTTTTATTTTTAGCAGCATTATTATTTATCGGTATCACATCTTATTCACAGACCTACCAGAAATCATTTGCATCGCTGGGCGGCGTTATTTCAATCCCTGTTGGTGATATTTCAGACGCATGGGGCGTTGGTTTCAACATTCACGGCAATGCGGGATATGTATTCCATGAAAATGTAGCCGCAAGGGTCGACCTGCAGTATAATACATTTCCATACAAAGAAACCGGCGATTACACAGGTTACAGCCTGAAATCAACTTCAATTATGGGTGATATCATGGTTGGCAAGTTTGATAAGGATGCTGATATAAAGCCATACGGACTTGTTGGTATGGGTCTTTATTTAAACAGCGTTAGCGATATGAAATACCAGGGTGTAACATATTACCGCGGTGATAGCGAAACCAATTTCGGAATGAAATTCGGCGGCGGAGTTGCATTCAAAGTATCACCAAAACTTTCACTCTTCGGTGAAACCAGCTTCAACATCATCTTCGGTGAAGGAACAGCAAATTACCTGCCGATAAAAGCAGGTGCGACAATAAACTTTTAATTCTTAAATACGTTGTTGGTGAAAAACACCAACAACGTGGATTTCTAAACAACTTATTAATAACATTGCGGCGCTTTGAACGCGCCGCTTTAAAAAACAGAAAAAATGAATAACCAATTAACTGAAGTTTTTAAAGAATCATACAAGGAAGCAAAAACGGGTTTTCCATATAAAAATATCAAAGATGTAACTTTCGTTGAAGTAAAAAACATTATGCCTTACGGCAAAGAACTGGCAGTATTTAACGGGTTTGAAAATAACGCTAATGTATCGTTCTTCCTGTGTGATTTTTCGCCTGGCGTTGGTCCTAAAAAGCACCGCCATCCGTACGAAGAGACTTTCATAGTGCTTGAAGGAGAAATGGAAGCAATTGTTGAAGGTAAAACTTACACTGTAAAAGAAGGCAATATAATGGTAGTACCGGCCGGCAAATGGCATGAGTTCACCAATAAAACAGATAAAATGCTCAGGACTGTGAACATTCACCCCGTAGCTGTGATGGATACTGAATGGTTTGGCGAGCAGCCTGAGTAAAGTGTTTTATTAACCCCGGTTCACAAATTTCAACATAACCTCCACTAAAAAAGAGTACAGCATCATTCGTTCTCATCATTAATTACCCCAAAACAAAAGGGAGCCGCAGGCTCCCTTTATCATTTCAAAAAAAGAATCCCCGCGAAAGCGGGAATGTATACTTTTTGCTATCTTATATAATGTCAGAGTTTTTGTAAAGACTCAATTTTCAACAAAACTTCTTTTATTTCTTTCTCTAATCTTTCATTGCCATAACTCGACCTATCTTCTATATCTTCCGGAAATTGTATTACTTCTTTTAAAGTCATATATATAATTTTAATCAAGAAATCGACAATCCAAAATCCGCAATTTGGACAACTCAACATGTAACCTGCAACCTGTTGAAATCAGTTTGAAAAACTGATTGAAATCCCGCTTGCGGGATAACCTGCCTCCGCCCTACATCCTCTCCGGCGCGGAAATCCCTATTATATCAAACCCGTTTTTAAGCACTATTCGCGCGGCTTCGCAGAGCTTTAATCTTGCGTATGATAGCTCCTTCGCCTCTGCATCAATTACACGGTTGTTGTGGTAGAACCTGTGATAATTTTCAGCTACTTCGTTAAGGTAAGTAATTATCTTATGCGGCTCATATGTCGCCGCGGCTGAAGCCACGGTTTCAGGAAATACAGTAAGTATCTTCATCAAACTTATCGCTTCAGGTGAGCTAAGCAAACTGTAATTAATGCTGCCTGCTGAGCTGTATTCAGAAAATACCTCCGCCGCGTTGCGGAGAATACTGCAAATCCTTGCATGCGCGTACTGCAGGTAAAACACCGGATTCTTATCTGACTGCTCGCGTGCAAGCGCTATATCAAATTCCAGGTGCGTGTTGGCACTTCGCATCACAAAAAAGAACTGTGTAACATCAACGCCAATATCTTCTATCAGGTCGTTGAGTGTATAGACATTATCAGCGCGCTTGCTCATTTTAACGGGCTTGCCATCCTGCACAAAGGTCACCATCTGGTGAATTATCACCTTAATTTTCGATGTATCGTATCCAAGTCCTTCCATTCCCGCCAAAACTTCTTTGTATGTATCACCATGGTCAGCGCCAAAGATATCTATTATCAGGTCATACCCGCGTTTTACTTTATCAATGTGGTACGCCATATCAGGCAGCCTGTAAGTGGGCTCACCGGTTGCTTTGACAATCACCTTATCAGCGGCATCCTTTTTATTCTTAAGCAGTTCACTTGTTTTAAGCCATACTGCGCCGTCTTTTTCGTATGAGAGGCCCCGTTTTTTGAATTCTTCAAGTGTCTCTGTGATCTTTCCTGATTCATACAATGAGCTTTCATTAAAAAATATATCATGCGTGATGCCAAAATTATGCAGTGTCTGCCTTATCGATTTAAAACACCAGTTCTCGCCTGCCTCACGGAATATTTTATCATCTGCGTCAATCAGCGCATCGCCGTGTTCCTTATCAAGTATTGCGGCAATTTCTTTTACATAATCACCTGCGTAACCGTCTTCCGGGAATTCATATTCAGGCTCAAATATCTGGCGGTAGCGGGCATAAACAGATTTTGCAAGGTTATCCATCTGTTTGCCGGCATTATTATAGTAATACTCACGTGTAACTTTGTACCCCGTCCACTCAAGCAGATTTGCAATAGCTTTACCAAGCGCAGTTTGCCTGCCGTGACCTGTATGCAGCTCGCCCGTAGGATTCGCGCTCACCCATTCAAGATTCGCAGTTTTACCCGCATTATCATTCAACCTGCCAAAATTACCTTTTAGCTCATTTATTTCCGCAAGCTTTGCTGCGTAAAATTTATCGGCAATAAACAGATTTATAAAACCGGGTCCTGCAACTGTTGCCTTGGTAATATATTCATCCGGCAGTGCAAGCTGCTCAATTATAGCCTCTGCAAAATCCTTCGGATTTCTGCCAAGCTTCTTGGCGTACATCATTGCCGCATTGCATGAAACATCACCATGCGCTGCATCTTTCGGTCTTTCAAGTATTACCGAGGGTTCCTGAACCCCTAGCGTGCCAAGCGCATTTTTAAACTTATCCGTTACGTATTGTTTTATATCCAATTTTTTTCTCTTTTTGAAAAACCCCCATCGCTGTTCTTTCTTATATATAGCAATATGATTAATATCAGTTCTAAGATCATTCAGGCTTTTAATCCCCACTTTGTCAAAGGGGGGACGATAATATTGAGTATTTTAATAATCGAAGATTAATCCAAAACTCAAAATAACCCAAAAACACAAACGGGGGTTCTGCAAACTTCTTAAATTAAGAAGGGTTCAATACTGAACCCTTACAATTATTCTTTTTAATTATGCTATGTGCCGCATATAAAAATTACACAGCCACTTCTTCGCTTTGCCCAACAACTGCGCCATGGGTGCCAATGATTTCATAGCTCATACCTGCTAAGGCGGGAATTTTGGCTGCCATATCATCGAAAACTTCTTCGGTATTATCGTAACCAAACTCACTTCCAAGCACTTTTGCCATCTGAGAAATTACCTTCCATGCCGGGCGGGCATTAAAACGGGTTCCTTTTGTCCACCTGTCATTGTGCGCGCCAAATTTATCTAACCTGCTTACCGCAAAATCACCGGGCAGTCTTTCCTGCTCAAGCGTTGCAACTGCAGGCTTTATGCGCTGTACCCTGTTTTGGAAATTAACAAATGTACCGTTAATTTCTGCATACGTTGCAGAAGGAAGTACAACCGTTGCTTTGTGGCTCTGCTCATAAAAATTACTTATATGCAATACGGCAATTTCAATTGATTTGGCAATTTCATCTGTTCTTTCAAGTCTGCCTAAACTATCGTTCATAATATAAACCATTTTGAACTGTTTGTTCAGTATCTTATCAATGAACTTTCCGTTTATAGGATCAATTCCCAGCAGCTTTAATCCGTTTGCGTTTGGAGTTTTATCAGCCCTTAAGAGCAGTTTATCATCTTCACCTTCAATATGCGGAATATATGCAATGTTATCTGAACCAACAATTTCTTTTGCGAAGCGCTGAAGCACAAAATTATCTTCAAGTGTTGAGTAAGCTGAGGCTATAAAAGCAATTTCATCACCTTTGTAATTCTTAATTTCTGAAATTACTCTTGCAATCGCATCATCCCAGTCGCATTCTTTCAATCCGCCTGCATCCTGCGATACATCTTCTTCACGCATCATCGGTGATTTTACACGCGTGGTTTCATCATTTATGAACTTATATGTATTCAGCCTGCCGTAGTCGCACATCCAGTACTGGTTCACATCCATATTTTCACGGGGGATCAATCTTTTTACAATGTTATCCCTTACCCATATTTCCATGTTGCATCCTCTGGCGCAGCCGGTGCAAACGCTATCAGTATGGCTCATATCCCACACTCTTGCACGGAAGCGGAAATCACGGGAAGTAAGCGCGCCAACGGGACAAAGCTCTATTACATTCATTGAGTACGGGTTATCAAGCTGTTTGCCGGGGAAGGTTTCTATGGTAACTTTTTCGCCGCGGTTTACAAATGTTAACTGCGGGTCACCCACAACTTCTTCGCAATATCTTATGCACCGCGAGCAGCTTATGCAGCGCTCCTGGTCAAACATAACATGCGGACCCAGTTCAACGCGTTTATCTTTATGATTCTTTTCTTCATCAAACCTTGATTTACCAATGCTGTATTTGTAAGCGTAATCCTGAAGCTTGCACTCACCTGCTTCATCGCAGATTGGGCAGTCAAGCGGATGATTGATCAAAAGGAATTCCATAACAGCATTGCGCATCTGTATAGCTTTGGGTGAATCAGAATGTACAACCATTCCGTCCATTACCTGTGTCGCGCACGCTATCATTCCCTTAGGCGCTTTTTCAACTTCAACCAAACATACGCGGCAGTTTCCCGCAACGCTTAATGAAGGATGCCAGCAAAAATGGGGTATATCTATTCCGGCTGCTTTTGCAGCTTCTATTATAGTTTGTCCCGGTGTATAATCAAGTTCTTTTCCGTCAAGAAAAAATTTAGGCATAATGTGAAATTTTGAGTAATAATTCAGTAAATTTACCAGTTTTAAAGGGTTTTATCAATATAAATATTTAAGATAAAATAATTATTTAGTTTACGACCTCACCCCTAATCCCCTCTCCTACTCCAAAGGAGTCCCTTTGGGAAAAGGAGAGGGGGAAAAGTCCTGAAATTTTGGGGTTTCTCCCCCCTCTCCCTATGGGAGAGGGGCTGGGGGGTGAGGGATAAAAACAGCAATACTCTGAAAATAGATCATTGTTATGATATGAAAATAACTACTTACTAATGTAATATTGGATTTTTTCGTGTGGAGTAAACTAAGTTAAAAGGGGTAATTCGTTTTTTTAAGCTTTTGCTTTGCGCTTCTGAATGAGGTGTTTGATGTACTTGTAAATACCGGGTGAAATTGAAAGGAATACTATTACTATAATGACCTTATCTATATGATTTTCAATTCCCGGTATCAGTCTGCCGAGGTAGAATCCAATCATTGTCAT
>JAUQWQ010000087.1 GCA_030835085.1 Ignavibacteria bacterium | reverse complement strand
TTACTGATTGTGAACTGATTGAAAAAACTGCCAAAAATGTAAAAAATAGAGCTGCTGTTAACTTGAATTTCATTATTCTTTAGTTTTTGTTGATTTTATTGAATATTTGCTGATTTTCTGATGCTTAAATATTGCCGTATGTTTAACTACGGCAATAATAGCAGATAATTTTCCGTTTGTCAAGTGCTATTTTGTGGTGATTTTCGGTAGGGCTGAATATAATGCTGATTTTTAAGAGCTTTAGTTTGCAAAAAAACTTTAATTTTGTTTAGTAGCTCATTCATACTACCCAAACAATTAATTATGGATTTTTTAAGAAATATTGAAAACTTATTTTTGCTGACTGAATGATACCCGCTAAGAAAAATAGAATAATCGGTAGCCTTTTCGATTTTTATCACAAAAGACTGATAAAGAAGCATTTTTATGCAATCCATTTAGATGGTGAAAAGAACCTTGCATCATTAGATAGTTCGCAGCCGGTAATAATGTATGCAAACCACTCAAACTGGTGGGATGGATTCATAGCATACTTTTTGACAAACCGTTACCTGCAAAGAGATGATTACCTTATGATGGATATAAAACAGATGAGGAAGTATTCTTTCTTTAAATATATTGGAGTGTTTTCTGTGGACCGGGAAGTCCCGGCTGAAGCAATAATATCACTTAACTATGCAGCGGAGTTGCTAAAAGATTCAGCCAGGTATTTATGGATCTTCCCGCAGGGTGATATGACCCCGCAGGATAGACGCCCGTTAAAATTCTTTTCAGGCATAACAAAGATCGCGGAAAAAACGGGCTGGGTTAACCTTGTTCCTGTATGCTTCAGATATGAGTATCTTATGGAACAGCGGCCCGAAGTATTTATTTCTATCGGCAAACCGGAATTGTTTACCGGAAAAACCGAATACGATCTTACAGAACACTTAAGGTCTAATTTGGAAGCACTGCTTGATAAATTACGGGATGATATCACCGCCGGAAATCTTAAAGACTTCAAAACCATCTTCCGCGGAAAAGATTCCCGCAACAAAACATTTGATTAAATTAATGTTTGCTTAGCTCCCCTTCTTTCGAGATAACACGAAGTGTTATAGAAGTCCCGCTGAAAGCGGGATTAATGAGGGGAAGAGATCCGGTTGTAGCCGGATCAAGGGGTGGTTAAGTTTTTCTAAAAATCACAGCAACATTTTACAAACAGACTTCTCAATTCATTCAGTTTTAAAAAATAAATAAAGGATCCCACTGCTTTACTACAACATACTAATTACGGCAATACTCTTTGTATTAATGCTAATCTGCATATGGAATCTCTACATCCTCCGCAGAAAAAATTACCCGAAGATTCCGGATAGCGATCTCCCCTTTGTATCAGTATTAATACCGGCACGGAATGAAGAACACAACATTTCACAAATTGTAAATTCATTGCTGGTGCAGGATTACCCTTCTTACGAAGTAATTGTACTTAACGATAATTCGGAAGATAAAACCGGCGAACTTCTGATGGAGATCCAAAGATCGCATCCTGAACTAAAAATACTGAGCGGGAAGCCGCTTAAAAAAGGCTGGACGGGAAAATGTTTCGCCTGCAAACAGCTTTATGATGCTTCCACGGGTGAATATATTCTTTTCACCGATGCCGATACTTTGCATAATAGCAACTCACTGCGTGATTCAATAACAATTGCGTTAAACAGAAATGCCGATATGGTTACACTCTTTCCAAAAATGACTATGGTGACCTTCGCTGAAAAACTTATAATGCCGATGCTGTGGTTCACGGTAATGCTGCTTTTGCCGTTTTACTTTGTTGATAAAAAAGGTTTTGTCAAATTCTCAATAGGTATTGGTCCATTTATGCTTTTCAAAAAGTCAGCTTATGCGGCAATTGGGGGACATGATTCAGTAAAAAACGCTATCGTTGAAGACGTATGGCTTGCCAGAAAAATTAAAGAGCATGGCATGCAGCTGATAGTTGAAGACGGACAGCATATGTTGAGTGTAAGAATGTACCGCAGTTTTGGCGAGATATGGAATGGCTTTAGCAAGAACATTTTCGCCGGGTTTGAATTTTCCTCAACTGCACTGTTTTCAGTGAATTTACTCTATTTTTTGCTGTTTTTTATTCCTTTTTTGTTATTTTATATTCAGCTATCTTTGCAATTCAGCTTAAATTTAATGCTCGTTTTGACCGGTTTTCAGGTACTTATACTGTACTTCACAAGGGCAATTATTTCAGCTAGATTTAAACTTGGTTTCATTTCAACACTTCTGCATCCCATTGGTGTTCTTTCCGTTCCGGTTATTGCCATGAATTCATGGCGGTGGATAAAAGCCGGCGCAGGCGCAAAATGGAAAGGCCGCGTTTACAATCCCGCAGAAGAAAATAATTAACAAATTCAGTCATTTTATTTTTATTATGAAAAGTATAATACTCTTTGTTTCTGTTTTTTTATTAAACGTTTCAGCACTAAAGTCAGAAATCGTATCATTCACAATGTCAGCCGAAGTTGAACGCAATACATCTATTGGGCTGGATAAAGACTTTGTCGCAAATTACATCAAAGATCTCCAGATATACCCTAAGTTCTTCCCGAACATAGTTAGCGTAAGTAAGCTCAACGATAAAGAAAGCGAATGGCTTTACAGAGTTGAAGCTCCGCTTGCAACACCATACAATTTAACTTTTATACTCGAAGATAAAAGCTCCGGTGATACACTGCTGTTTGAATCAAAAGATAAAACCAACGATTACCTTTTTTGCCAGGGTATATTAAGCCAGCCGGCTGAGAACAAAACAAAAATCGTTTTCCTGTTCAAAATTTCAATGACTCGCGAAAAAGCCAGCGATATTCATTTTTTAGCAGGAGTGCTGGGTGAAAAATTCTTAAGTGAACAGATGAAAGATAAACTGGAAGGCGACCTGGAGACCTTTATATCCAAAGCAACAAAAGATATGTATATTGCAAACAGAACTTCAGGAAAATAATATTGAAGCAGGTTTATTATTAAAGATCCTTACAGGGATCTTAATTGTAATGTTCCCTGTTGGGTTTATTATCATGTTCACTGATTTCGGCAGCCAATATTTGTGGACAACAACAATATTTCTCGGGCTGCAGGCTCTTATAACCTTCATCATCCTATCCAAACTGGCAGATCTTCTTTCGGTTGTTATAACAACAGCAGTAATTTTTATGGCATCATGGTTCATTGAATACTGGGGTGTTACCACGGGCTTTCCGTTCGGTGATTACCGGTACAGCGGCATACTGGCTCCCCACATAGGCGGTGTACCGCTTGCCATAATGTTCGCATGGTTTACGCTTGCTGCCTGCTCACTATTGACTGCAAGGTTCCTGTTAAAGGGAAGCTCTGAAATTTCGGCCATGGCGATCGCTTCCGTGTTCATACTTGCCATTGATATACTGCTTGAGCCGTTTGCGGCGTTTGTGAATAAATTCTGGCTGTGGAGTGATTCTGCGATACCCATGCAGAATTTTGTAAGCTGGTATGCTATTGGACTGTTATTCATTTTTACTTTTTCGCAGCTTGTAAAATGGCATAAAAATACCGGTTACAGCTCAGTATTATATAAAATCCCGGTATTAATATTGCTTATAAATATTGTCAATTTTTCTGTCGTAAACATATTTAACAGTTACGTTACAATTAATGTTTTCGGGCTGCTTCATTTTGTTATTATAATTGTGTTTGTAAAGATATTTCAGGATAAAAAACATACTGATACAATTGATCCCGCAGGGACAAATTAAGTAATATATTGCAGACAGAATATTTCATCGTACTTGCCGTGAGCGTTGCTGCTCCGCTGGTTTTAAGCTTCAGCAAAAAAATGGATTTCTACAAATATCCATCAAGACTGATTGTTGCAATACTCGTTCCTTTTATAATCTTCACAATATGGGATGTGTTTGTAACGGCGCGCGGGCACTGGAGTTTTAACCCATTATACACGGTCGGTTTCAAAATACTGGGTTTACCCATAGAGGAAATTCTGTTCTTTATAATTATTCCCTTTTGCGGACTCTTTACCTGGGAAAGCGTTAAATACTTTACCCGCAACATGAAAGCGGAGGATAAATGAAGGAGTACACAATTCTTGCATTTGTATCCGTAGTACTGGCTGTATTATTTGATGTTTTTCTGCGAACAAAGCTTCTTGTGAATAAAAAATTCTGGATTTTTTGGGCTGTGATGTTTGTTCTGATATTTATTGTGAACGGGTATCTTACATGGAGACCCATCGTGCAATACGGAGAGGGATTCTACCTTGGCATCAGGCTTTTTACGATCCCGGTTGAAGATTTTATTTACGGCTTTTCACTTATTACCATGAACATTTCTTTATGGGAATTCTTTTCCCGTAAACTTAAAAAATCCTGATTATCCTGTAGGCGGCAGGGCTTGAGAAACCCCTTTGGGGTCTGCCGCAAATATTATATTGTTAAACAATCTTGAAGAAAAAAATTATTGTTATCGGAAGCGGTTTTGGCGGACTTGGCGCGGCAATACGCCTAGCGGCCAAAGGCTATGATGTGGAAATTTTCGAAAAACTGGATAAACCCGGCGGCAGGGCTTATGTTTATGAAAAAAACGGCTTTAAGTTCGATGGAGGCCCGACCGTTATTACGGCTCCATTTTTATTTGATGAACTGTTTGAGCTTGCCGGAAAAAAGAAGGAAGATTATTTCACTCTTAAGCCGCTTGATCCATTCTACAGAATTTTTAATCATAAAAAGGAATTTTTTGATTATAATTCAGATACAGATTTTACACTCAGCCAGATAGAAAAATTCAGCCCTGAAGATAAACAGGGTTACCTTGATTTCATAAAGACAACGAAGGCGATTTTCCAAAAGGGATTTGTTGAGCTGGGTGATAAACCGTTCAATACATTTGGCGATATGTTGAAGATAGTTCCTGATATGATAAAGCTGAAATCACACAAAACAGTCTATCAATACGCTTCCAAATTCATTAAGAATGAATTTCTGCGTGAGTGTTTTTCTTTTCACCCGCTTTTGGTTGGCGGCAATCCGTTTGATACAACGTCAATTTATGCGCTTATTCATTACCTTGAGCGTGAATGGGGAATACACTACGCCATGGGCGGAACCGGAACGGTTGTTCAGGGGCTCGTAAAGTTTTTCGAAGAGCTTGGCGGCAAGATTCATTACAATGTTGATGTAAAAGAGATCACCATAAAAGATAAAAAAGTTTCGGGCATTAAACTTGCTGATAATACTTTTTTTCCCGCTGATGCTGTTGTTTCAAACGCTGATGTTGCCTATACATACCGCAGCATGATCGATAAACAGTACCGCAGCAAATATTCTGACCGTAAGATCGAGAATATGCGCTACAGCATGTCGCTTTTTGTTATCTATTTCGGCACTAAAAAACGCTATAATGATGGCAGTATCGCACACCATAATATAATTCTTGGACCCCGGTATAAAGAGCTGCTAAATGATATATTTAAACGGAAGATTTTAGCTGAAGATTTTTCATTATATTTGCACATGCCAACCATCACGGATAGCTCCATAGCGCCCGATGGCTGCGAAGGATTTTACGTTCTTTCTCCTGTTCCGCACCAGGCATCGGGGATTGACTGGAAGACTGAAGCAAAACCGTACAGGGATAAGATTATGCGGTTCCTGCAGGAGTCATACCTGCCTGATTTGGAGGAGAACATAATTGCGGAGCATTACATCGATCCGCTGCATTTTGAAGGTACGCTTAATAGCTATCTTGGCTCGGCGTTCTCGGTGGAACCTATCTTCACACAGTCAGCATGGTTCCGTCCGCATAACCGCTCCGAAGATTTTGAGAACCTGTATTTTGCAGGGGCAGGCACTCATCCGGGAGCAGGTCTGCCCGGTGTACTTTCATCAGCAAAAATTGTTGAAAAGTTGATAAATTGAAAATATTATAACCTCACCCCCTTCCCCCTCTCCTGGAAGGAGAGGGGTGATGTTGCTGAAATTCCGGCATAACTCTCCCCTCTCCCTTTGGGAGAGGGGCTGGGGGGTGAGGGGTAAGGACATCTAAAATAACTAATCACGAATGAAGGAAATATTACACTCTGTTGATTCCATAACGCCGATGCGCTGCACTTTTGATGAATGCAGAGATTACACGCGCATTTTCGCGAAAAGTTTTTACTTTTCGTCATTTCTGTTGCCTAAGGAAAAACGCGCAGCCGCGTATGCCATATATACTTTCTGCCGTTATGCTGATAATATAGTTGATGGCAGTGTTATGGCTTCCGCTGAAAACATCCGTGAAAAATTCAGTGAGCTTAATTCCTTTCTTGATGAAGTATATCACATAATGAATGGAAACGGTAATTCCATTGATATCAGACCCGCTTTGCCAAGTCAACTCAGCCGCTCCGCATTCGCTCAGACGGTGGTTAAATACAAAATTCCCCGCAAATACTTCAACGATCTCATTGAAGGGGTTTGCATGGATACAGAACATAAGCGATACAATACTTTCGCAGAATTGGAAAATTACTGCTACAAAGTAGCCTCTGTAGTTGGACTCATTATGACGGAAATTTTCGGGTACACGCATAAAGCTGCGCTGCCGTATGCCGTTTATCTTGGCAAGGCAATGCAGCTCACAAACATACTGCGCGATATCAAAGAAGATTACCGGATGGGAAGGATTTACCTGCCCGCTGAAGAGCTGAAATGTTTTGAATACACCGAAAGTGATATTGCCCGCGGCAATATGAACGAAAGCTTTGCGATGATGATGCGCTTTAATATTGATAGAGCCCGCGCTTATTACGAACTTTCCACTCACGGCTTTCCTTACTTAACAAACGATGGCTCCCGCACAACTGTTGTGCTGATGTATAAGATTTACTCACGCATACTAAACGAAATTGAAGCATACGGTTATGATGTTTATTCCGACAGAAGATTTGTAAGTACAGCCGAAAAACTGAAACTGACGGGACTGTATCTTATCAACCGCAGCGAACGCAGAAAATATTCGCGGCTGCCTGATTCAAAACATCACGAGCGCCTTCGTTCACTATACCCCAATATGAATTTTGATATGTAAGTAAAATAAACCGGTAGCACAGACATTTGTGAGACCTTTAGGCCTGTTTGTGCATTATTAAATTTGAATTCACCCCGTTGTTGGTCTTGTGTGACTTACTCTGTTTTAACAGAGGAAGTTGACCAACAACCTAACAAATTCCCGTTAATCCACATTGAAACAAACCTCAAATAAATATAAATCAATCTCCATCATCGGCTCCGGACTCGGCGGTCTATCGGCAGCCGTAAGGCTTGCACATGCGGGATGTGACGTAACTGTTTACGAAAAAAATCCAACGCCCGGCGGCAAAGCCCGCTCATTGGAACAAAACGGCTTCAGGTTTGATACGGGTCCTTCGCTTATCACAATGCCCTTTGTCATCAATGAACTGTTCGAATCAGTTGGTGAAAATCTCGCCGATTGGCTCACACTGAATAAACTTGATAATCTCTGCAAATACTTCTACCCGGATGGTACATTATTAAATGCGTACTCAGATAAAGAAAAATTTGCGGCTGAAATTGAAGCTAACACAACCGAAAAGCGCGAAGCGCTTTATAAGTACTTAGATTACTGCAAAACCATTTATGAGCTCACTGCTGATATATTTTTATTTAAAGATCTCTACAGCGCGAAAACTTATTCAAACCTTAAGGCGCTTAAAACCCTTTTTAAGCTGCCTAAAATTGATTCATTCCGTACTATGAATGAAGCTAACCGTTCATTCTTTAAGGATAAAAAGATCATTCAGCTTTTTAACCGCTACGCCACATATAACGGCAGTGACCCCTACAAATGTCCGGCAACATTAAATATAATTTCTCATGTTGAGTACTCAATTGGGGGATATTATGCCTCTGGCGGGATGTATTCATTAACCGATGCCCTCTACAGGCTCGCGTTAAAAAAAGGCGTAAAGTTTTGTTTCAGTTCACCCGTTGAAAAAATTATTACGGAAGGAAAAAGTGTTAATGGAATTCTCACCGGCGGCAAAGAAATACTAAGTGATGTGGTAATTTCCAATGCCGATGTGTATTCGACATATGGCAAATTGTTAAATGATACCAAAAGCTCCACAGCAAAGAAGTACAACAAGCTTGAGCCATCTTCATCAGCGCTTGTGTTCTATTGGGGAGTAAACGTAACTTCACAAAAACTCGATACACATAATATTCTGTTTTCCGCCGATTACAAAAAGGAATTTGAAGAGCTCTTTGATAAAAAAAAATATCCCACTGACCCGACAATTTACATTTACATCTCTTCAAAATTTTCACCGGGCGATGCGCCCGCCGGGAAAGAAAACTGGTTTGTGATGATAAACGCACCTAACTGCGCAAGCCCAAATGCCAAAGCTCAAATGTCAAATGAGAAGATCAGAGACATTATTCTCACTAAAATAAAAGCCTTAACCGGGTATGATATAAAAGAAAAGTTAGAAACAGAATCCATAATGACGCCGCAGGATATTGAAGACCAGACAGGCAGCTATAAGGGCAGTATATACGGAATATCATCCAACAGCCGAAATGCGGCTTTTTTACGCCAGCGGAACATGTCAAAACAATACAGAGATCTGTACTTCACGGGCGGCTCAGCACATCCGGGCGGCGGTATACCGCTGGTGATTCTTTCAGGTAAAATTACTGCAGAAAAGATAATGAACACCAAATAGCAAAACCGGGCAAAAGCCCGGTTTTTTTTGTTGTATTATCCCGTACCTGCGGGGGATATCAACTGAATGCAGGTACGCTTTAGAGAGGATAAAATTATTTTACCCGGGTCATTTTACAAGGATCATTTTCTTTGTGTCAGTATATCCATCTGTCGAAGATCCGGCTTGACGGACAATAAGTCTATAGAAATATACCCCTGACGAAAGGGATGATGCGTCAAGATCCGCATTATAAATGCCTGCATTCAGTTTTCCGCTAATCAAAGATTCAACTTCCCTTCCCGTAATATCATAAACAGCAAGCTTAACAACTCCGGCTTTTGGAATGCTGAACCTGATGTTTGTTACCGGGTTGAATGGGTTTGGATAGTTTTGTTCAAGTATGTAACCCTTCGGAATTTCAGTTCCTATCTGGCTGATGCCGTTTATAATTGCAATATTACGCAGCATTGCCCATGTAACAACTACGCTGTCTGTACCGGCACCGGTTTTTGATGCTATGTTCACATACCAGTTAGAGGTCCTCGGATAATTTGAAACTCCGCTTAGTTTCATGTTCGGGCTCCATGTCGCGCCGCCATCTGTTGAGCGTGTAAGATAAATGTTCATTTTGCAGCTATCAATATTTGAACCAAAATGCCTTTCACGGCTATCAGGCCATACAGCATAAATAACGCCCCCCTGGCCTATTGTTAAAGCAGGATGAACCACAAATAAAGTACTTCCTGAGAAGTTTGAATAATTCAGCGTATCTTCATCTGAGATCTTTTTTGTTGACCAAGAGTTGCCTCCGTTTGTGCTGACACTGAAATTTACTGAGTCAAATATACTCGAATTACTGTGTGTCCATACAGCATAAAGCTTTGTGCCTACAGCTCTCAATTGTACATTTGTATTTATATTGGGAGAAGCCATGTTAACTATCTGTGTCCTCGTTTCCCATGAAACGCCGAGATTGCTGGTAAACCTTATTACAGGGTTTACCCTTGCGAACTGGTCATCCGCCGTAACGCTCCACGTGTTTCCAAAGTTATCCATGGTCATATCTGTAAGGAAGCTGTAATGGTTACCTGCAAATGCTTCTGCCATACCGCTCCAGTTAAGGCCGCCATTAGTTGTGCGGCTGAACCATGTCTGGTCGCACCTATCACCTGCATACTGCCTTACCCAGTTCACCATTATGGTATCACCCTTGCCGCAAATTCCCCCGTTAAATAATGTAAAGTTATCGTTATGCGAGCTTACCTGTATACTTGGTAAAAATGAGGTTCCGCCGTTTGTGCTGAGCGATGCCCTAAGCTGGGGATTTGCTGTCCGGTTATCATAATATGCCACAATAATATTAATGGCTCCGTTTTTTCTCCATACATAAACGTTTCCGGCATAAGAACTTTTATCAACCGGGGCATCATCAATTCTAACCAGCGGGCTCCAGGTTATTCCGTCAGTACTTTTGCGCAGGTAACAGTTGCTTACTGCAGATTGATTCAGGTTTGTGCCAACTGCCTGGTAAAAAACTCCTTCAAAGCATGTTAGTGATTTCAGTGAATAACTGTATGCGGCGCAGCTTGAATCACCAACAGCGGTTGATATTATTGCAGACTGTCCTAAAAGTAAACCTGTGTTTGAATTAAAAGTTATTAATTGTGAATTGAGTGCATAATGCTCTCTGACCTGTGATAAAATTTCCTGCCTCCCGGCTGTAAATTGCTGAACAAAAAGTATCAGCAGTAATAAATGAAGTTTCTTCATTTTGTAAATCCCTCTCTGTTAAATTATAAAATTTATCTATGATGCAAAGCTAACTTAAGAAGGGTTGTCAGTTCAAAGAAGAAATTATCAGTTTGTGAAAGTTTTTTACTCCCCATCAGAGAAATTATACTTAAAAATAGTCATTTTACAAGATTTTGGGCAGATATTGTGAAAAGAAATTAAGGAATAATATATATACTACTAAATGTACTTAATATGAACGGGTTAATTTCACATGTAAATTTTTTATGTTCTCATCAGTAAAAACATAAACCAAAGCAATTCAACTCTTTTGTACATTATTGCTCATTTTCCCACAAAATTGGTAACTAAAATTATATTTCTATTCTTATAGCTAACTGTTATTTTTCTTAATTATTATGAAAAGCTACGGCTCGGCAAATATTAAAATAGCGCTGCTTGTAACTGGTGTGGTAATTATCATAGCCACGCTGATTTATACGCAGGTGCTGGTATCCGATATCCTTGAGCGTGAGCGCGAAATAGCAAATCTGTATGCCAAGGCTATAGAGTATATCGCCACTGATGAGTCGCAATCAGGTGAGTATAACTTTGTGCTCAGCAATGTGGTAAGCTCTAACACCATCAACTTCCCTATTATAGTTACCGATGCGAAATCGAAGGAACCTACTTTCACCAAGAACCTTGAAATTGACAGCACCCTTCCGCGCGCAAAACAGGTTGAGCTGATAAAAGAACTGATCGAGGAAATGGACGGGATAAATCCCCCGATAAAAGTTACCTTCCAGGATTCAATTGTTCTGAGCTATGTGCATTACGGGCAGTCAAAAATTGTTGACCGCTTAAAGCAGCTGCCTATTATCCAGTTCGCCGTCGCGGGAATATTTATTTTCCTTGGGTACTTTGGTTTTAATTATATCAAGCGCACTGAGCAAAGCAACATCTGGGTGGGGCTATCCAAAGAAACTGCGCACCAGCTTGGCACACCGCTATCATCACTTATGGGTTGGAACGAACTGATAAAATCAGCAGCCGGCGACCCCGCAAAGGTTACCGGGCTTGCCAATGAAATGTCCAACGATATAGAGCGCTTAAGCAAAATTGCAACACGTTTCAGCAAGATAGGCTCAAAGCCTGACCTGAAGCCCGAAAATATCCACGAGATCATTGAAAAAGTTGTCAAGTATTTCGAGATCAGGATACCAAGCATCAGCAAGGGTACATTTGAGGGTCACTCAAAAAAGAAAATTGATCTGGAAATTAAAGGGCTTACTACTTCAACCGCGCTTGTTAACCGCGAGCTGTTTGAGTGGGTGATAGAGAACCTCACAAAGAACGCGCTTGATGCCATTGAAAATATGGCGGGCAGCATAACATTTGATATAGAAGAAAAAGGCAGCCATATATTTATTGATGTAACAGATACCGGCAAAGGTATAGATCTTCGTTTTAAGAAAGATATCTTCCGTCCCGGATACAGCACAAAGCTGCGCGGGTGGGGTCTGGGCTTGAGCCTTTCCAAACGTATCATAGAAACATATCACAAAGGAAAGCTTTTTGTGAAGGAATCCGAGCCGGGCAAAGGAACAACGTTCCGCATCAGGCTGGATAAGTCCCGACAAACCGGGATTGACCCAGGGGGTACCCCGTCTTCGGCTCAAAATGTATAAAGTGTGTAGAGTTTGCAGAGTGTTTTAGTGAATTCCAAAAAATAAATTGTTTCAACTATGTTCGGCAAAAATAATACAGAAGAGAACCTGCTGAAGACAAGGATAAAGGAGTGTCCTTTGTTCAGCGAGCTCTCAGGCAGCGAAATAAAATCGCTGCTCGAAATATCGCATATCCGTGATTACTCTGAAAATGAGAAGATATTCACCCACGGAACAATAGGGCTCTGTTTTTATATAATTGTAAAGGGCTCTGTAAAGATCATTTCAGAAAATAACGGCTCAGAGCTTATGCTAAAAGAGCTTGCCGAAAGCGCGTATTTTTCTGAGGTGCATCTTTTCAGTGAAACAACTCACACAGTAAGCGCTGTTGCCGGTGAAATTACCCGTCTGATAGTTTTCGCGAAGCCTGATTTTGAAGAGCTGGTAAAAAAAGAACCAAGGCTTGGCAACAAAACCCTGCTTAAGTTCCTTGAGTTCTTTGGCGAAAAGCTTGATGAGCTGTACAAAGAAAATAAGATCATGAAACATAAGCTGAATTCCGGCACAGACTGAGCTCAATCACAAATTAATGAATAAGTGTAAACTGAACTGATAATTTTGCAGAACATTAAATACAGGAAGCTTTAAAACAACGCGGAGCAATACAAACTGAAGCAGTACCATTATTAATTGAATAAATACACAGAATATATATCACGGCTTTTTAAAGAGAAGATATTTGTAATATCAACCCTGGTATTGTTTAAACTGGTATTTCAGCTCATAGTCATAAACAGCGGACTGAAGTGGCTGACAGCCGATGATTACAGCAGGACCGTAATTTCATGGGACTGGCTGCAATCTCCCCGTATTTACTCAGGGGTGTGGCTTAGCACGCATTTCTGGCTGAACGGTATGTTCATCTGGCTGTTCCGTGATCTTACCCTTGCCCCGGTACTTTCAAGTACATTGTTTTCAGTTCTTACACTGGTGTACCTTTACCTCCTGCTTGAAAAAATATTCACCAAAGAAATCGCAGTTGTATCCTGTCTTATTTATGCAGTGTTTCCGTTCCAGGTATGGCTCAGCACATCTGCTATGCCTGAGTTTCCGTTCTTCTTTTTCGTGACTGCTGCGTTTTACTATTTCATTTTGTGGTACGATAGGCTGAACATGCGGCGCGGAAGCCATGTTTATCTAATCATCGCAGCAGTATCGCTTAATCTTGCCAACCTGCTCCGCTATGAAGGATGGTTCTTCACAATTGCATTTGTGATAATGGTCATCATACTTTCCTATAGGAAGTTCCGGCTGAACAAAGAGCTGTATATAAACTTCGGCTGGTCAATGATCTCGTATATAAGTATTGCCTGGTGGCTTTGGCAGAATTACCATGATTACGGTGATATGTTCTTTTTCATCAAGGAGACCACAAAGATCTATGCGGGCTTAAGCAATGCCGGATTTATTCAGAGAAGCATTCAGTACCCGTTCTTTATTTTCTATATAGCGCCCATTACTACAATACTTGGCCTGTGGAAAATAGTTCGTACAATCCGCAAGAAACATAACGGGTTCAAAGGTAATTTTTCTCTGCTGCGGGTATTTCTGCTCTTTAATATAATAGAGCTCGTTCTGCTTATGTTCTCTGGTATCGTTGGTTCCGGAGGAACCAACATGATATCACGCTACATTGTGCTTAATTCAATACTGTTCTTCCCGTTTGCCATTTGGCAGTTAAGTGATCTGCGGAGGTATATATTGGTTGGAGGTTCTATTGTTATCATTGTTGTTAATATGATATGGAGCTTCTATTACCAGCAGGCTTACCGTGAAGATACCTACGAAGTAGCTGATCTTACCCGCCGCCTGATAGATATAAATTACCTTGAGCCCGGCGATAAAATTTATTTTGAAATGGTACAGGGTTACTATGATATTTACCCGCTTCAGGTAATATCCAACGACCCGGCAAGGTTTAACAGTGATACTATTCCCACTTTTTTCGCAGTTGATCCTCCAGTATCAAAAAAAATGTCCAAGAAGAAACGGGAAGAAGAGCAGCTAAAACTTAACATACTTGAAGTAAGGAAATTCATTGAGGAAAAAAAGATAAAGCTCTTCATTGTAAGAAGCGATCTTCTGATAGATAAACTGAATAAGCTCAGCTACAAATCAGAAACCATAGGGGACTATAGGATCTTCTATATATCCGATAGCAAAATATATTACAGGCGCGGCGGTGATAAAGACTCAACCGGCAAACATATTGTACCGGTATCCAACGGCAGTAAGCAGCTTGGAACAGATGAAATTTCTTTCGGGAAAAAACTTGTGCTCAATGAGTTCAGGATTGATAATTCAAACTTCGGTATGAATCCGCAGACAATTACACTGAGATGGCAGATAGCTGACGCTTCTATACTGGATAGCCTGAATTCCGAATCTGAAGAATTCGGCAGATACAAAACCCACCTGCAGCTGACGCCGATTGATAACGATACCGCTGCATTTGATACATACGCAAATATTTTTTCGGAGCGGAACGTAGAGGAGTTCTTTGATACAGAAGAAATAAAAAATATCCTTATCCTTAAGCCGTTTGCAATGCTGAACTATTCCGTTAAGTTCAAGTCTTCTCCGTTTGAAAGCGGGCTTTATGATGTGCATCTATCGGTATACGATGAAGTAACCAGAGATGAGCTTCCTGTATACATTGGCGACAGCGTTTACATTCACAAGTATGAATTTGTAACGCAAAACGACAGCGTAAAGATCGATTCAACAACGCTCACAAAAAAGATCAAGCAGCACAGGGAGCGTTTTGTAAAAGACCCGTATTACCCCATAGGCAGGATAATTGCTATGTTCCCAAACGTGAACTACAACGCGCTGATGAAAAAGTCTTCAGATCTTTCTCAGGTAATTATACGGAACGGATTTATGCTGCCATTTCTGAACCGCTACCAGGGTGACCATATGCTTGATATAGTTTTCACATATTTTTAAAATGATGTAATAGTTATTTACATTCGGGAACAATTCACGCTGCAAACAGTAAAACCCTTATAAATTGATATCACATAACATTATAGATCAGGTAAAATGAGTAAAATTCCTTTAAAATCATGCTTTTTTGCGGCAGTTTCGGTAATCCTATTACTTTCGGGTGTTTCATATTCCGGCAATAATGGACTGAGTGTTGGAGAAACTTCACCAAACCCTGAGTTCTTATACGAAAACAATTATGACCTGACTGCAGGATTAAGAACCACAACTCATCTTTACAATTACAAAGAAGATAAAATACTTCTCATCGCTTTTTTGCCTGAGATCTCTTCTAAGAACAATTACGCTGAAGTAATGACATCTGCGTTTGAAACATACTTTGCTGATGGTATGGCTTTCGGCGAGCCGTATGAGTGGCAGCTCCACCGTGGAAGCTTAAAAGTACTTGTAGTTACAAATAATGATCAGGCAACTGTAAGGGAATACCTGAACAATAGTGGATATGATTTTGATATGGCTCCTGATGTAAACATGGATATGGCCAATTCATTCGGTATTTCAAAATGGAGTTCAGCTTCAGATGGCGCGTTTGTATATGTTGTTGACAGGAACAACAAAATTACATATGCCAGCCATGATTACAAAGGCGAAGGCGAAAAATTACGAACGGTGCAAAAGGAGCTCTTCGCTCAGTTAAATATTGATGACCCGAACAATAAACTGGTTTTTAACGACAAATTATTATTCCCGGGTGATAAAGCGGTT
>JAUQWQ010000086.1 GCA_030835085.1 Ignavibacteria bacterium | reverse complement strand
GATAAAAAATTCTGGCAGAAACGATACGAGATCATTAATAATTTTGAAAAGCAGGCATATGAGAACGGAACCATAATACTCAAATTCTTCCTGCATGTATCCAAAGAGGAGCAGAAGAAAAGATTTCTGGCGAGAATAGATGAACCCGAGAAAAACTGGAAGTTTTCTACCAGTGATGTTAAAGAGAGGCAGCTTTGGGATAAATACATGAATGCTTTTGAGCAGGCTATTGAAAATACTGCAACAGATTACGCCCCATGGTACATTATCCCCGCAGACAGGAAGTGGTTTATGAGGGCTGTAGTTGGAGATATCATTGTGGGTACCCTGGAAAAACTTGACCTGGCATACCCGACTATAACAGAGAAGGAAAAACAGGAGCTTCAGGAGGCTAAAACACTTATTTTAAATGAAGATAAGGGTAAGTAAATAAAGAAAATTCTATTTTCTTCCGGTGTCAGAGTGTATCTGATAAATAGTCTCGTTTATGGCTAATGTTTTCATATTCTCAAGTCTAATTGTCTGCAATTGGGACCAGTTGTTTCTGCTTATACTGCCCGGCGTATTAATTCTGTAATTATACTTGCCGATCTTTTGGAGCAATTCTGTATCAAGCGATAAATAATCCTGCAATAACTGAATGCTGAAGATAGAATTGGAGCTATTTACTGATTCCATGCATTTTTTAACAAGTTCTGTTGAAATACTGTTAATATCGCAATCAAACCCCAGGTAATTCAGAAATTTTTCCTTTTCTCTGTAACTTTCAGAGTAAGCATATATAATTCCATGAACAGAATCCTGTGATACACCAAGAATTTCAGCCACTAGCTGCGGCGAACTTATATCATCATTCCAGTATAACCTGCCGTGGTTGGACCTTTTCTTATCGAACAATATCTTCTTGCAGTACTTCACATGTCCGGGGTGGATGCCGGCTTTTTCGCAGGACATATCGAACAGTTTTTCATCAATTGTACCGGCTTCAAACTGCCACCAATTGACCCAGAAGCTTGAATCATGGGTAGAGCATACTGCCGCGGAATTGAGCCTGTATTCATGCGGCGGGCGGAATCCGCCCTGATTTTTGTAATAACGCTGGAAATCTATCCCCGGGATGCCATACTCATACAGAACATGGAATGAACAACCCGGCACCGTGCCTAGATCCTCTGCGCATGGCAGCATGACCGAAGCATTTACCATCTCTTCAATGATCCTTCTTCCGTGCGGTTCCCAAAGGTATTCTTCCTTCGGCATGTATGAACCGGGGGTAGTGTAATCATCCACCGGACTCACCCAAACCCTGAATAATCCTACAAAATGATCAATCCTGTACATATCGTAAAAATTCTCAGCATACTTTAGCTTTTCTTTTATATAAACAAAGCCATCATTGGCGATATTGTTCCATTCATACGGCGGCATACCCCATTTTTGTCCCATCGCAAAGTACATATCTGGAGGTGCACCGGAAGATAAATGCAGCATAAAGTATGCGGGGTGTGACCAAACATCAGCGCTTTCGCGCGATACAAGGAAGGGGAGATCGCCCAGGAGCAGAATATTCCTGAATTCCAGAAATTGCTTGACCTCTTTGAGCTGTTCATACAATTGCCATTGTATCCATTTATGGAACTCAATCCGCTCGAAATTCACTTTCTGAAAATTATCGATAGTAGAAATATCCCTGTTCTTAAATTCCTCTTCCCAGTTTTGCCAGCCTGTGTCGGGGTTCTGTTCAGATATCACTTTATAAACAGCATAATCATTCAGCCAATAAGCATTCCTGGTTTTGTATGTATTGAACTCCGCAATATCGTCAGTTTTGGTTGACTTATAAATCTCCCACAACAGATCAATTTTTGCCTGCTTAATTTTATAATTGACCCTGCGGAAGTGCGGTTTGTACTTCTTTTTCATGCGTTCCAGGTCCTGCAGGAAAGGAGTTACATCGGCATTCAGAATATCTTTTATAGTCAGGTACATCGGGTCAATTGCAAAGGAAGAAACAGAATTGTACGGCGCGAAATCACCGCCAACATCATTTAACGGTAACAGCTGAATTATCGAAATCCCGGTTGCTAAGCACCACTCAGCCAAAAGCTTGATATCGGTTAATTCACCAACGCCTGTGCTTTCAGCGGAATAAACAGAGTAAAGGGGAAGAGCCACACCTGCCCTGCGTTTAGTACCGATCCTTCGCCATTTATCAGCCATCCGGCTGTTCAGGAAATACGCGTCATTATTTTCGTTATTATTCAATTACAATTGGTTTATGTTGAGATGTTTATGTGGAATAACAAGCTTTTCGTACACCCCTTTGCCGGTTTTGTATTTGGGAAGGTTACTTTTTGCTTCGCTTAATCTCTGTTTAAAATTATTCTCAATATTTATCCCGGTAAGCTCATTAACAATCTCCATAGCGCGCGCCGCATATTCAAGTATCTTCACTGTTTCGAGTCCCGATATCTCACTGAAGAACCATCCGCAGCTTGTGTACATAAGCATTGAGTATCGCTGCATTTCTAGCAGCTTTATCGCTATCTGTTTTTCGTTCTCTGAAAGCTGCTTAGTTGTATTATTCCTGAAGAAGTTATCCTTCTCTTCAGAAGTGTTATTCAGCAGCAAAGAAATATAATCATTCCTGGATTTCCATACATCATTAAAGATAATACCACCGATGTTTTCAAAAATAATTATCATTTGGTCACGCAGCCAGTCCATTGTTTCCCTGAGAGGCTTGCGCCACTGCTGGACCCATCCTCCGCCTCCGCCGCAGCCGCAGTCTTCCTTCCACCGCTTAACGCCGTGCACACAGCTCCACGAAGTGCCTTCACCGTTATCTCCCGGCTTGACCTTCACTTCATACTGCGGGGGATTTGCTTCAAGATACTCGCCGTAATTAACAATTTTAAGTGCATTCTGCGGGGCAAGCGATTTCATAAAGAACGCAAGCGTTCTTTCTGCATGCTTTTTGTGGTGACCGAAAGTTTCACCGTCGGTCGCTACACTTATCAACTGATTGTCTTTAGTATTCAGATCTTCAGCATTGAATATCTTTTTCAGCAGGTTTTGCGAACTTTCAAGTACGTCATCAAATGCTACCGATTTTGATACGGGACCATCATAAAAAAATACATCAATGTACTTATTATCTTTAATTCCGGAGTAACACCTGTATGGCCTTTTGGGATTAATTGAGCCGTCATTTACATCAATCCAGTCTGTTGAATCCATTTTCCTGAAGAAAGCCGCCTGGCTGGTATCGAGTATAATGTACTTTACCCCAAGATTTATCAGGACTTCAACAGTTTCAATGTTGCAGGCAGTTTCCGGCAGCCATATTCCTTCGGAATCACGCCCGAAGTGATGTTTAAAATCAGCGAGTCCCCATAATATCTGTGTTATTTTATCATTAAGGTTAGCCAAGGGCATTATCATGTGGTTGTAACACATGGCAATTGCATTGCCGTGGCCGTTATGCTGAGGAATGCTGTTTTTATCGGCTTCAATTATCTTATCGTAAGTTTCAGGGTGTTTATGATGTATCCACGCAAGCAGTGTTGGACCGAAATTGAAATTCAGCAGCTCATAATTATTTACAATTGAAACTACATTACCCTTATCGTCAATTATTTCCGCTTCTGAATTTGCTTTGTAACACTCATGGTGTATGCGTTCATTCCAGTCATGATACGGCTCGGCGCTATCCTGCTTTTCAATTTCGCCCGTCCATGGATTTTCACGGGGCGGCTGGTAAAAATGTCCGTGTATGCAGATATTTATCAAATTGTGGAATGGTTAAGTGGTAAAATAGTGAAGTATTTGTTATGCAAAGGGATTTATAATAGTTAATTTATCTTCAATTATCTGGTTGTGCTGCAGATCTTCTGTATATAGAATTTCGCAGTCACTTTCTATAGCTGTCGATACTATCAACGAATCATAATACGAGAATTTATATTTCTTTTTGATTTCCAAAGCATAGTTTATAGTAGAAGGGAATATTAATGATAGATTATATGAGTTCATATATTTTTTGCAGTGTTCAATGACTTCCGTAACAGTAAGGATGTTTTTTCGCAGGGATGCATTAATAAACTCATTTAAAACCTGAGTACTTATCTGCAAGTATGGTGTAGTATCAATTATTTTTCGTATAATTTCACCCTTATCAATAGAAAATGAATATATTAATATATTAGTATCTAAAAAAACTTTATCTTTCATTAGCTTCTTCGCGATTAAACTTAAAACCCTCAGGTAACTTGATAGTATGAGATTTTAAGAAATCGATCAATTCTTTACGCTTTTCTAATGTGCTGATGTTTTCAATACCTGAAATATGAATATTCCCATTTTCAAGAATTTCCTTAAGCTTAGAAATTTCATCTTCTTTTTCTATTTTAATTGTAATTTCCATGATTTTAAATTTTTACAATATAATCAATTCAAAATTATTAAAAAATGTTCCATAAATGCTATACTTCAATTGAACCTGATTATATCCGCATCTATCGGTGTGTAGCCGAGCAATCTTGTCATAGTCATTATCTGTCCTTTGTGGTGAAACTCATGAGTTAAAACATGCGTGAATAATTCAAGCACATTAAAGGTCATATCGGTTTTCAGCCAGAAAATTTCTCCTTTTATTCTTGTGGTGTGATAGGGGTATGAATCCAGAAAGTTTATAACAACTTTATCTGTAAGCTCAAATATTTTCTTCACGTCGTTTATATCAGAAATATTCTTTTCGTCGAAATATTCAAATTCCTGTTTGCCGGCAAAGCGCTTTAGCCAGAAGTGATATGTGTTCGCAATGTGCAGCAGCATTCCTGTTATTGTGGAATTGTTAAATACTGCAATTTCTTTATGTAGATCCTCCGGTTTCAGCGTCCCGCAGTAGTTCAGCAGTTCCGCTCTTGCCTGCTGTGTTAGCTTATATTGCTTTTTAAGCGCTATCAAATCTTCAGAATTTTATTTGTAGTGTTCCAGTTCCTTGCAGTGCATATGACATTCAGTGTTTTTTCAACTATATTTTTCTTGAAAAATATGGAGTCAGAGAAGTTTCCTCTCACTAAATGATACAGGTTGTTTCCTTTAACTTTGAACATTTCTGTATCGGTATTTATTGCTTCAAGCTCTTTTACGGAATTTTTTGAGGGTTCTGAATCAAGATATCCGACAGTAATTTTACATTCATCATGACCCTTGATCTTGGTGAACGGATAATCTTTCACGATCTTCTCCATTTCATCTTTACTGCGTATAATAACATTAACGTTGTATCTCAGTGATTTCGCCAGGCCTGCTTCGATCTTCTTCTTCAGCGCATCAGCTTTGGCAGGGGATTCAAACACAACGTTCCCGCTCTGTATGAATGTACGAACATTCTTAAAGCCCATATCTTCAAACATGGCTTTAAGTTCTGCCATTTTAATTATGCGGTGACCCGATACGTTTACACCTTTTAAGAATGCGAAATATGTCATAAACAATTTGCAATTAACATTTAACAATTTGCGTCAGGTCGTAAGACCTGACACCACAGTGTAGTGTCAGGAGTTTCCTCCTGACACGGAAACCAATTAGTAATTATACTATTTTGCTTTTTTCTTCTTTGGGGGAGACTTATATGCAAATTCAATTCCAACATCCAGCCATTTTTGCAATTGCTTATCAGTGTGAATTCCCGAAGGTGCAACATACAGAAAACCCTTCATTGGCTTGCCGGTGAAAGTCATTTCACCTGCATGAGGTTTCTTAAGCAAAGTATCATAGTCTTCCTTCATGCATCTTATCATAAGCTTATTTTCCACAATTCCCGCTATCATCTTATCTTTCAGCATATAACATATACCGCCGAACATTTTCTTTATAACGAGTTTTTTTTGCGGTTTAAGCAGCTCTGTAATTCTTTCTGCAAGTTTTTCGCTGTATGCCATATCAGAAAGATCTACTTATAAAACACTACCTTGCCGTCATGGACGTCATACATACAGCCAACTATATCAATCTCACCTTTGTCGTACATTTCTTTAAGTATCGGACTGTTAAGCTTAATGTTCTCTACCGCCAGCAATACATTTTCTTTTGAAACCAGATCAACGTAATCATAATCCTTCGATGACTTCTCGCCGGCATACACGGTTCTATCAACAGCGGGCTTGATCTTTGCCAGCATCTGGGTTATGTTGCCAAGCTGCGCGTCATCAATGGTACTTTTAATTGCACCGCATTCTGTGTGTCCCATAACCAATATAAGCCTTGCGCCAACAACTTTGCAGGAATA
>JAUQWQ010000085.1 GCA_030835085.1 Ignavibacteria bacterium | reverse complement strand
ATCGTGAATTCAGCATTGCTTATTAAAAACCGTTTCAACGGTTTAGAAGTATCTTTTGATTTTATTCGGCCTCTGAAAATTTCCGCCCGGAAATTATTTGAGCAAATACAACACGGGAAAAGCTGTTTGAATCCCGCAAAGCGGGATGAGCCGAAGGACTTAAAACGCTTTAGCGGAGGAAGTTTCTTTTCCCGTGAAGCGAAAATAATTTCAGGAAATTTTCAGCAGCCTTGATTTTTTTGGTACTTTTTGTATCAAGACAAAAAGTACATAATAATTGCTTGAATGACTAAACAAGTTAAGATTATAAAAATCAATATCAATTAATCTGAAATACTCAAAAATAATACTTACTGCACTCATCACCCTCGCATTAATGCATCTCATTTATTACACATGGCTTAAATCACCCGTGCTTACGCACGGCTTCGCATCGTATTATACCTCGGCCAGGATGCTTATAGACGGAAGCGATATGACCCGTGCTTATGATACTACATACTACTTCGCTAAAATGCAAAGCTATGGCTTCGGGAATGTAAAAGATCTCTCAAACCTGCCAACGGGCTCATTTATAATGCTGCCATTATACAAGTTTGAACCCGTTACAGCAAAAATCATTTGGAATATACTGGGAATAATTTTCCTGTTCATCTCGATTCTGCTCTTATTCAGAGCATTTGGTATTCCATTATACAGCAATCAGGGATTACTTTTAATTTTAATCACATTACTATTCTACCCGTTCTACTATAATATCGCTTTCGGGCAGGCGTATGCGCTTCTGGTGCTGCTGGCATCGGTTTCCATATACGGATTTAAGAAAGATAACGTACTGCTTACAGCAATTCCCATTGCTTTGATAATTATCCTAAAGGGCTACGGGTTCTACCCCCTGGCAGCTTTGCTGCTTACGAAAAAACCCAAAATATTTATTCTTACTATTGGATTAACCACGGCAATATTTCTATTAACACTCCCTTTGTATGGTTTATCTGCATGGCAGATGTATTACACAAAATTTTATTCCGTGGTGGCCTACGGTGAGCATTCTTCAAATGCGGCATATCAAACCATAGGTAGTTTATTGGGACATCTTTTCAGTTATAATTCAACAGTCAATACTAATGCACTATTATCCATTCCCAAACTTTATATTTATTACTTTACACAAATTACAGGATTGGTTGTTTTATTCTTTTTATCAAATAAGTTCACCCGTGAAAAATATTTAATATTTTTTGTTATGAGCTTCGCGCTGAATGTAGTCTTCTCCCCTGCGGCGGAAGATTATCATTCACTGTTTTACCTGCCATTGATATTTTTATCAGGCAGCATTTTGTTTAAAGATATAAATTTCCGGTCTCCGCAAATTTATGAATTCGCACTTGCGTTATTACTTATGATGCTGCCGCTGCCTTTCAGGCAGCTTGAGGACTCAGCTTTTCCGTGGTATATATTAGCTTATCCCAGGCTGTATGGGGCATTAATTTTATCTGTTATGGTTTTGATTTTTGCACAGCAAAAGCTCCCCTCCTATCTTAGGAGGGGGAAGAGCTAAATTTCCACCGGAAATTTAGCTCGGGGTGGTTTCATTTATGGCATTCCCAATCTGGAGTTTGGGAATGAGAGAAAATCGGGGACTAAAGTCCCTTGAAGTAGGATATCCTCAAACCCCCGCTCTAAAGAGCGGGGCTAATCAAATAAGGCCATATAAATGTAAGAGAAAAGATAATTGTTGGATCAAGATATGGATTCATTCAATTATTAGCCCGCGGATTTATCCGTGGTAAAAAATCCCGGAAAGCTCATAAACCGTTTCAACGGTTTATAGCATCCCCAAACTGGTCCGCCTCGACGGATTGGGAAAGAGAAAAAAATTCATTTGCACCTCAGCGTCTTTGCGTGAAATTTCTTTTTCTAAAAAAATTTTTGACATTTGAGTTTCATTTTATCATATTGCATAAGTGAACTACAAAGCATTCTTCAATACCGTATCAACAAAAGCGCACTGCATGCCTGTGGTGATACTATACGTCACGGAAGGCTGCAACCTGAAATGCCTCTCATGCTCATACCGCCTGCCAATGCCGGGTGAGCTGACTTTCGATGAGTTAAAACATTTAGCCCGTGAGCTCTCCGCTTTCGGCTTAAAACATATAGTCTATTCCGGGGGCGAACCGCTCTTAAGGCGGGATTTCAGGGATATCTGTAACCTGTTCACCGTACTGAAAGTAAAACAAACGCTGCTTACCAACGGTCTGCTGCTTGCCAAACGTGCCGATGAATTTAAAGGGGTATTCAGCGAAATTATAGTTTCGCTTGATGGCGCTGATGCTGAAACTCATAACCGCCTTCGCGGTGTAAATTCATTTGACCTGATACTCGAAGGAATAGCAAAAGCCCGCAGCATAAAAGCTGCGCCGCAGATATCGATCCGCACAGTTCTGCAGAAGCAGAACTTCCGGCAGCTTCATGGACTCATTGAGCTTGCCAAACAAACCGGAGTAAACCGCATTTCATTTCTTGCAGCAGATGTATCAAGCGAAGCTTACGGCAGGGATAACAATCCAAACCGCGGCGCTGTTGCATCTGAAAGCTCAATGGCGCTCAACAAAGATGAAGTGCTGGAGCTGAAGGATATCATTTACCGTGCATCGGTGAAATATAAAAATGAATTTGAAAGCGGGCTGATATCTGAATCACCCGAAAAACTCCATCACATTGCGTATTACTATGCAGCTATAATCGGTAAGGATACTTTCCCTAAGAATTTCTGCAACGCGCCGATGGTATCCACGGTAATAACTTCAACAGGTGATATTCACCCTTGTTTTTTCCTGCCGAAGTACGGTAACATCCGCGAAAATAGTTTTAAGGAGCTTATTAATTCCGAATCAATTCTAAAGACACGCGGCAGCGTGAAGATAATGGAACCAGACATCTGCAAAAAATGTGTATGTACATTATTTACTTCACCCCGCGCAGCCTTGATGGATAGATTTTAAAATAACTTCTTTTTTTCGATCTTTATTTGTTTCCAATTCTTCTCTCCCCTCTCCTTTTAGGAGAAAGGCTGGGGGGTGAGGTTTACACACTGCCGTTATTAGTAATTTTTACCTAATAGCCCACGGATTTATCCGTGGGGATAGAATCCCGGATTTCTCATGAACCGTTTTAACGGTTTATGAATCGGGGACTAAAGTCCCAATTTTGGGTTATCCTCAAACCCCGCTCTAAAGAGCGGGGCTAATCATTGATGGCATTTGTAAAAATAACAACTTCGAGTCATCGGATGAATAACATAAACCAAACCGTTTTCCATTTAAACTATTGTTTTCTTTAATTACATTGTAAATCAATTATTTACAACAGCCATAAAAAGCATCTTAAGGAAAATAAACTATCTTTATAAGTACAATTTTATTGTAAAACCCAAAATGGGCAAAGTTGTACGTCAAAAGCTTGCGGGATTCACTTTCACCGTACGCCCGACTGTTTTTAATCCGGCTGATTTCATTTCAAGCAAAGTGTTCATTTCCTATATCAAAACTCTTGATCTGGCTGGAAAACTCATACTTGATATGGGCTCAGGTTCCGGGGTAGTCAGTATCATAGCGGCATCAAAAGGTGCGGAGTGCGTTGCGGCTGATATTAATCCCGTAGCAATTCGCTGCATCACAGAAAACGCTTTGCATAATAATTTTTCCGGAGAGGTTACCGCAATTGAATCAGACCTGTTTGAGTCATTACGGAATATTTACCAGTCGAAATATGATATCATCTTCTTTAATCCGCCGTACTATAAGGGCAATCCAACTAACAACTTTGAGCGCGCGTTCAAAGGGGGACCCAATCTCGAAGTAATCAACCGTTTCCTGGATGATGCGAAGAATTTCCTCGCTCCTGAAGGCAGGCTTTGCCTGCTGGTTTCATCTGATATGGATCTGGATGATATGTATAGCAGGATAAAAACAGCCGGTTATGATTACAAAATTTTACAAACCAATAAAAAGCCTTTTGAAACGTTTTATATAATAGAAGCAGTTATAAAATAGTGTAAACACAATTATGGGGAATATTTAACAATTTATGGGATGGAGTATTTTTTTGTTCATAGCAATCTTTTTATCACTGCAAGCTCTTGTATATTATACGTTTGTAAGGTATTGGAAAACCACGCGTTTCTATAAGCCCTCACACAGATGGTGGTCCCTTGCTCCCTTTTTACTGTTTAATTTATCGTTTCTGACGGTATCGCTTATCTGGGGCAGGAAATTTTCACCGCCGGAATGGTTCAAAATTATCGGCTTATACCCGTTCTACGTATGGATGGCAGCGACATTTTTTATTTCAGTTTGGCTGTTAATCGGTAAAGTGATAAAGCTTCCGTTCCAGATACCTATATGGATAGCTAAAATATTCAAGCCGCTTCGCCAAAAGATAAATTCAGCAAAGGAAAAAAAAGTTGTTAAAACCGTTGATCTCTCGCGCAGGAAATTTGTGCGGTATGCTACAATGGGAATATCAACATATGCATTCGCCGGCGCGACCTACGGAATGCTTAAGCATGACTCCTATGAAATTGACTATAAAAATATTTCAATAGAAAATCTGCCGCCTGAATTACGCGGAACAACTATTACGCTTTTAAGCGATATTCACGCGGGTCAGTATATGAATGAAAAGGAAATGCGTGAATACGCCGATGTTATAAACTCACTTGAAAGCGATATTGTATGTATTCCCGGTGACTTTGTGAATTTTGAATCAAGGGATGTGCACATGCTGACAAACGCTTTCCGCGATATAAAAGCAAAGCACGGCATTTACGGCTCGCTTGGCAATCACGATTTCTTCCAGGATGCTGACTACGTTGCAAAGGCTCTTGTTAACGAATCACCCGTACAGCTTCTCCGTAACGATCACCGTTCAATAAATATCAACGGTAAAAAGCTCTTCATGCTGGGCGTGGATGATACCCGGGGTTCCGGCTCTAATATGGATACTGTCCTTGATTATTATTCAGGGCTTGAACAAAAAGTAAAACAAAATGATCCTGAATTCAATTCAGCGCCTAAAATACTTTTATGTCATAAGCCGTATGGATTTGACGCACTGGCTTCAAAGGAAATTGACCTGGTACTCTCCGGCCACACGCATGGGGGGCAGGTTGTTCCCATAAAATTCGGGACATTCAACTTGTCATTTGCCGCAACCGTAAGTAAATATATTGAAGGAATTTACAAAATAGGAAAATCAAACATGTATGTCAGCCGGGGAATTGGCTCAGTTGGTTTGCCTATCCGCATAAACTGTCCCCCGGAAATTACGAAGATAACTTTGGTGTAGCACGTTTTCATCTAGCTTAATTTTATTTTAAGATATTACAGACCCACAGTTGCTGGACGAGAAAGCGGTAACCTTATTACTTTTTGTAGAAAATAATTTGCATATAACAGAAACTTACATTATGGTTTATACAAATAAAACTCCCGTTCATAATTTTAGATAAATAAATATACATTTGTTTTCGTATTTAAGACAAATGTATAATTGAAAGTAACGATTTATTAGCAAAACTCTAACTAAATTAATAATCTCTTTCACTTATTTTACCGTCATAAAAGTCTAAGAATAATCTTAACGCATCTATTTCTTCATCAGTTAATATTGTATCTCTAGAGGTATAAATTATTCTGATTTGTGGTTCAACCTTTTCAACTTCTACAAAATATTTTAGATCATTGTAATGTAAACTATAGGATCTTGTAACTATACCGGTTAAATTCGAATCTATACTGTATCTAAAACCTTTTATGAAACTTGCTAGGTTTTTATTATCTACAATAGTAACGGATACGAATTTTTGTATATCATTTTTATCGGCAAACCTCTCCCATCTATAAAGCAACCAAGGCAAATTGCCTGAGTTTATTAACTTTCCTGAATCCGCAAATTCTTGCAATTTTTTAGCACCTAATGCTTCTAACTTTAAAACGTGATTCAAATCTAATATTTGTTTATTCTCCACTATTGGTGCATCATCAGTAAACCTCCCATGTTGCAAACTACAGTCAATTATATACTTTATTGGAATGTATATGCTATCTTTACTTTCGTCAATTGATTTGTATATTATTTCAAATCGTTTCTCTTTGTCATCAATTAATCTTAGTAAATTATTGATAGCGATTAGCAATATTAGATCGTTGGGGAGAAATGCTAACCCAAATTCATTTTTAAATTGAAACTGATCACTCTTATTAATTATGACATCTATTATGTTCGCTATATTTTCCAAATCAATCATTTCGGTATCAATTTCTAGCCTATAAAGAAACTCCTTGAATAATGCACGATTACTTATATTCAGCAACTTGTTTTCAATTATCCTGCTATCTTTTAAATCGGAAATGATGCTTTCAAATTCTGTTTTGCTTAATTGGCTTATCGGAACGGAAAGGTAAAAATATCTATCATAAAACTTCGCACTTGCAACACGACATTTCTTATCAATTAACCCTTGATTTGCTTGAGAATGAGCGTAGTAAGTCTCAAATGCAACATCCCATTTAGGAAAAATAGATATAAGTAACTTTTTAATTACTTCCCTATATTCTAATGTAATAATATTTTCATTTATCAATAAAGCATCAAAATCAGTCTTCAGATTTTTTTTATATACCTCAGCGCCCAAAATTATAGATTGATTTATTTCATCTTCTGCAAATTTTTCTTTGTTGCTTTGCATATATTGAAATAGTGTTGGTGCAAATACCTCAACAACAGTAATAGCAATTAAGTCAATAGGATTTACTTCACCTTTCAGCAATTCTATCTTAAATCTAAATATATTTAGAAATCTATTGACATCTCTTAAAGTTTTAAAAAAATATTTTATGCTTTTCGTATAAACAAGACCCCAGTATGTTTTATCAAAATCTTTTTCTACTTTTTCGAGAATTTCATTTAAACCATTAAACAAATAACGTTCTATATCCTCGGGATTTGCAGCAGGTATGTTAAATTGTAGTTGAACGATTTTTTTTAAGTAATCATAGCCATCGTCAACTTGTATTTCTTTCAATGAACCTACTACAATTTTCATAGAAAAAGATAAAAGATAAATTGTATTTGGAAAATCAGCCAACTTCTTAACAAGTTGAAATATTTGTTTTATTTCTAGTGAAGATAATCTATCAATATCGTCGATAACAATTAGAATTTTACTCTTTACTTTTGATAAAAGTTTATTTAAGCGTTCCCTGAAATCTTCTAAATCTCGTTTGTCTTGTTTTTGTGCTGTGCTTCCAATAGCTTGAGCTAAATCTAGCCCAGTGTCAACAAATTGACCTATACCCGGTATGTATTTGGCAGGCCTCAAAAAATTTGAATATGCATATAGATTATCCCCAATTTCTCTTATTCTTTTCACTTTATTTTTTTTAAGACCCTTTAATAATGAATCAAAAAAGTGATGAATCAAAGTATATTGTTCTGAATAATTCCAAGGATTGAAATATATGATAACTGGTTTTTCTTCATCATCAACGAAATTATTAATATGGTCAAGCATCATATTTATTACGGAGCTTTTACCTGTTCCCCATTCACCTACTAAACCAACAGTTAAACTATCTTGATAGTTGTACTTTATTATTGCTTTTGCCAATTTAACACTGAAATCAGCGCGATTTAATACATCAAGTTTTAAATTGTTTATGGGTTTATCACTATTATGCATATTCTATTTAGGTTGTTTTTGAAAAGACTAGTTTTTGTAAGCTATTATCTTATATTTTATAAAATAAACTTATTATTTTCAGTTAACAATATAATAATCGACTCACAAACTTACCTCCTATTAACAACAAGAAAGTGCATTTCGTGTAATAAGACAAACTTATTTATATATTCTCTATTTTCTTAATTAATCCCCGTGGGGATTTGTATCTTCCCAAATTCCGCAATATTTTATTCGTATTTTTGCAGATGAAAAAGATATTAATTCTCCTGTTGCTTTTATCACCCATCCTGTACGCACAGCAATCAGCCATAATAACATATAATTTTTATTCCAACGGCTTGCCGGCGGGTACCCCGCCTTTAGTGCTTGAAGCATCATCGGTAATTTCAAAATATATGAATGCTTCCGGTGAAACGTTCTATATCGATCACCCCTCACAAAAAACATACCAAACCACAACACTAAAAAGCGGCGAGGTTATCACCGATGAAGAGAGTATCAGCAATTACCCTGTACCTGAGCTCTCAAGCGATACTATGACAATTCTGGGTTACCTGTGCAAAAAGGCACACGTTGTTATCCGCTCCAATCATATTGATATATGGTACACTGCACAAACGGAATTTAAAGGGACACCCTCAATTAATATTGGCCCTTCGCTGGGACTGGTGCTCAAAATTGTGCGAAACGGAAATTTTGAAATTATCGCTGAGGATCTGGCGCTAAGCACAAAAATGATCACTCTTCCTTATTCACTTGGCAAAATTGTTGAGCTTCCTCTTTACAGGTACCTTGTCACAGCGCAGAACTACACTACTGTTAATGTTTTCCAAAATGAAAAAATTAATTTCGGAGATAAGCCTGTAAATCTTTTAACAAATTCACCTGATATCACTTACCGCTTTTCTGAAGGTACTGTAATTTTACGGAAAGTTAAGCTGCCTGAAAATATGGGAATGCACACAGTGGTTGCGGAGCTTACCGAACGCTCAGCCGGTGATGCATATGACAGGACAGGGTCATTGTTCATTATTCCCGATATCACAAAAGATACTTCCCTGACATTTATTGATGCATTCATAAACGGCATAAAGGCACTGCCTTTATATGAAGCGAAAAATAAAAAAGATTACCGCGGATTTACTCTGACCGGTAAGTACACTCCGCCAATTGAGCTTATGCGTTTTATAACACCGTTCGGCATCGGTCATTATAACAGCCAGGTGCAGGTTTACGGTATTACCTGGGAAGATTCCGTCACATACAAACAGGATATTACAGCTTTGCTGCCTGCTCTTGAGGGTGAAGTATGGTTCGGTGTATTCATAGGCTGTTATGATAAAGGCGGACATGAAGTGAGCCTTAGACTGAAATACTACCCGGATGAAGTGCCGCAGGAAGTACAGCCCGTAACTAAAGGCTTTATTCAGCCGTTAATGTTTACTTCCAATATCATGGAAGCAAGCTCACAGGAATACTCAACCCTTTTTGAAACTGATACCCTCACTGCTGATGTTGATATACCCGAAGGCATTAAAGAGCTCACTTTAAGATACATCTCGACCGGACACGGCGGCTGGGGCTCGGGGGATGAGTTTAACAAGAAAATGAATTACATTTTCGCAGATGGTAAACCCGTGTACAGCTTTATCCCCTGGCGTGATGACTGCGGAATGTACAGAAAGTACAATCCCGCTTCGGGGAATTTTCCAAACGGCATGTCATCCAGTGATTTCAGCCGCTCGGGCTGGTGCCCGGGCTCAACATCTGTGCCGGTTGATATTCCCGTAACAGGATTGAAACCGGGCAGACATACGTTTTCAGTATACATTCCAATGGGCAAACCGGAAGGCACAAGCTTCAGCGCATGGAATGTATCTGCAGTACTTATAGGCAAGTATTGAAACATGAAAAGCTCCCGTCCTTTCTTAAGGAGGGGGAATCACTGTTTATCAGGCCTCTGCGTGACCGCAGGCGCGATGGGGTAGTCAAGTCGTTTTACAAAATTAGCCCCGACCATGCCTTCTGCTTGGTACGAAGTGATGCAACACACTAGCGATGGGCAAAGCCCATCGAAGATTAGCAAAAAAAATTAAGTCCTGAAAGGGCGCAATATTTCATAACAAGACTAATTCTTCTGAAAACTAAAATTCACATATCAATCTTATCAATTTTACTGGTCTCTTCAAACCTCTACGCCCAAAATCCGCGTATGGAATACTCCCTTTACAGCGATACCATACCTCACACCAGCCTCTCGTCATCTCAGGCTGATTCCATTTTCAATTTCATAGTATCAAACAAACACCTTATCGATCTTGATGACTGCAATATCTGCAAATCACGCGCGCATATAATAACACGTATAATAGAAAAATATTTCCCGGCGGTAATTCCCGCTAAAGTATGGCTGGTTGCGGATTGCAAAAGAAGCTCTAAGACCGAATATTACAGATATAAACCTGCAGTATTGTTAAACCTTCCCGGCAAATGTACAAACTGGGTATATCATGTTGCGCCGGTTATAATTACCGCAAATGATACTATTGTAATTGACCCCTCCACTCAAACCAAACCGGTAAGCTTAAGCAAATGGGCAGGTGATATAATTCCCCAAAACGGCGCGGGGTATTTGATAATTAAAGATAAACGTTATTACATCTATCCTCAGAATAAAAATGACCTGTTTCTTGACAGCGTACAGAACTGGAATGTTAATAATAACAATGCAACCGATGATAAATATCTCCGTTCAGTTGATGAAACGCTCCAGGCAAAACATAGACTGTTTGAACCATGGCGTTTCAATTATTACATATCAGAATTAATGAAACTGCTGGAGTGAAAACTAGTTTGTGACAGCTCCCCTTCTTTCATAAGTGTGGGTATGTTTATGTTATTCAATACTCAATTAAAACCCCGCCTATGAAAATTGCCGTGTCAGAAATTATTTGAGCAGATACCACACTGGAAAAGCTGTTTGAGTCCGGCAGTTGCCGGACGAGTTCTTTTCCCGTAAGGCGAAAATAATTTCAGGCAATTTTCATCAGCGGGCGATTTTTCTTTGGTTACTTTCTTTTGATCGCTCAAAAGAAAGTAACATAAAGTGTATGATCGCGGGATTCCAATAAAATTAAACTCAACAAGTTGATAATCACATCCAAAATACTATCCACACACCCGGAACTCATTCACGGCATATCAACACGATTTGCTGATGAGCCGCCATTTTATAACAATCTAAGCAAACACGTTGGTGATGACCCGGAAAATATTTCCAAAAACCGCGCGCGGTTTTTCGGGTCGCTGGGTATCGCCGAAGCATCGCTTGTCCACGCAAACCAGGTGCACAGCGATGGTGTATCAATCGTAACCAAACCCGGACTTTATCCCAATACAGATGCGCTTATCACTTCACAAAAAGGGCTGAATCTTGTTATCTCAGTTGCAGACTGTATGCCGGTTATGATATATGATAAAACAAACGGGGTAATTGCGAACATTCACTCCGGCTGGCGCGGTACGCAGAAAAATATTGCAGTCAAAACAATTTCAATAATGAAAACTGATTTTCACTCAAAACCCGCTGAGCTTCTGGTATTTATGGGACCCGCTATAAGCAAACCTAATTTTGAAGTTGATAGGGATGTTGCTGATTTGTTCCCCGCTGAATACGTTTCACCAAAACCAGACAGCGAAGGAAAATTCATAGTTGATACAGGCCGGATGGTTTATCAAAGCCTGCTTTCAGCCGGCGTGCCGGCAAAAAATATTGAACAATTCCCGGGCTGCACATATGATACGCCGAATCTGCACTCCTACCGCAGGGATAAAACAGCATCAGGCAGAATGTTCGCCGTTTTGGGGATGAAAATCCAATAAAAAATATTCACGCTTATCTAAAGTAATAGAACTATGAGCATACAAAAATAATGTATACATAAAATCAAATCCCTTTTCCGAATCAATAATCAGAAAACACCAAAATTCTTAGGCTACTTCTCCCCTCTCCCTTTGGGAGAGGGGGCTGGGGGGTGAGGGATACATAAAGCAGCAATTTCGAAAAAGGAAACTTCCCAAGGAAAGTCAAAAATAATAAAATCTGATTTAGAACTATGTTTTATCGGAATTTATGCTTAGATTTAAGTTGTAAGTTTCACAATTCTTTCTACGGAGGTTAATTTGAAAAAGCTCTCTTGCTTTACAGCCTTTCTGATGCCAATATTTTTAATGCTCTTCTTCCAAACTTCTCTCTCCCAGCAAAGCAGGGTACTGGAAGAAACAACAAAGAACCTTCATCCTGATTTTTATATCACTTCGCCCGATTATTATTTTTTACCCGGCGAGCCCGTTCCGGTAACTATCACCTCAACTTCGATAAATGCCCTGTGCGTAAGCGGGTATTAAGCCTGTACTCTTTTGTTGTATCTTAATTCTTTAAATTTTATAATGATCTCTGTTCCTACTTTGTTCATTATCTTTGCTTCGCCATCAAGCTGAGCCGCAAGGCTGGTAAGAAGGGTTACCCCCAGAGAATTGGTTTTGTTTACATCAAAATCAGCGGGTAAACCTTTGCCGTTATCCTTTATGCTTAACCTGAAACATTCATTCCTGTGATCATCTTTGCTGATATCGATATCCGTATTGATGCAGTGTTCAAGCTTTACATTTATTTCTCCTGCGGAATTCTCCGGGAAAGCATGCTTAAGTGAATTGGATATTCCCTCGTTCAGTATCAAACCCAGAGGTATAATTGTATCCAGCCCGAATTCTATACCGTTTGTTTCGCATTCAAATTTCACTCTTTCAAATGATACGCCGTAAGATGAATAGATGTTTTTTGCAAGCATTATAAGGTATTCCCTCAGTGATGTTTTGCCGATGCTGCTGCTGTGGTAAAGATTTTCATGAACCAGAGCCATTGCCTTTACACGGTTACGGCTGGAATTTATCGCGTCAATAGCTTCGGGGTGCTCATACTGGTCAACCTGCATATTCAGAAGGCTGGAAATAACCTGGAGATTGTTCTTAACCCTGTGATGAATTTCCTTCAGCATTACCTCTTTTTCTTCCAGTGAATCCTTTAACTCTTTATCCTTCTTTTTCTTTTCTGTTATATCCTGTTTTATGGCAATATAATGAGTGATCTTTCCTTCGCTGTCTGTAATCGGTCCAATAGAAGCCGACTCCCAGTATAATTCACCGTTCTTTTTCACGTTCAGAAATTCACCATTCCAAATTTCACCCCTCTCAAGAGTGCTCCAAAGGCTTTCATATACTTCCTTTGCCGTTTCACCGGATTTCAGGATGTTGGGGTTCCTGCCTATTACTTCTTCTGCTTTATATCCTGTCAGTTCCGTAAAGTAAGGGTTAACATATTCAATCTCGTATTTAGCATTAGTAATCAATATACTGTTCGGGCTGTTCTCTATTCCTTTGGTGAATTTTCTTATCTGTTCAAATGCTGCAGCTTTTTCGGAAAGTTCGCTTTGTAATTTTTTATAAAGTCTGGCTCTCTGAAGCGCTGAGGCAAAAATAAACGCAAAAGGCTCTAATTTATGAAGATCTTCGTCTGTATATATATCCTTTTTATTGCTTTGTACCTGTAAAACACCAATAACCCTGTCTTCGTATTTCAGCGGTATCATGATCGCGGATTTTGAAACGTTTTCAATTCCTTTATCCATATCACACAGATTTCCGGATGTATCTATAAAAAATTTGTAGTTTGAATTTTCCACTCTTTTTTCAAGGTCACCAACTATCTGCGGTTTCCCGGTTAATATAGTATAGGTCTGCGGTCCTTTTCCCTGCGGATCCAGTTTCATAAGCGGTATCTGCGAGGCATCAACATCTTCACCGTTCACACGCAGCGCATCATATTTTACATTCTTCCTGTCATCAGTTACCAAAGAGACCATAATTCCTGTTACATTTATTACTTTTTCTATATACCCAAAACAAACCCTGTATATTTCATTGGTATCCACTGTATTATTGGCAGCTAAGGTCGCTTCATACAGTATCCTCAGGTACTCTTCACTTTTTATAATTGTATCGTTCAGTTTTTTTTCCAGTGTTATATCTTCGGTAAAAGCTATAATTGCATCTACCCTTCCGTCAATTTCCGAAACCGGGCGTGAATATAATTTTAGTGTTACGGGTGTGCCGTCCTTTTTGATCCTGATAATTTCTTTCCCGTTTATAAATTTATTGTTAATTATTAATTTCAGATTCTCTTCAAATTCATTCTTTTTTTCTTCCGGCACTATCGGCAGCATTTTCCCGATCGATTCATCAGACTTCCAGCCGAACATTCTTTCAGACGCTTTGTTCCATATACTCAGGATCCTGCCTTCGGGTGTTAAGTCAAAAATACTCATAGGTGAAGCTTCAATAACAGCGTTAAGATAGTCTGATTTTTTCTTAACCTCATGCTGTGTTTTTTTAAGATCAGTGATATCAATAGCGCTGCCAAGAATCTCAAGCGGCACACCGTTTTCATCTCTCTTAAAAATACAATCATGACTCTTAAACCAGCAGTAATGCCCTTCTTTATGCTTCATCCTGTATTCAAATTCAGCAACTTCTCCGTCTTTTAGCTGCATAACACTGTTCATCATATATCCAAACATCCTTTGCACATCTTCCGGATGCATCAGGTCCCTGATAATATCCATACCGGGGTCACGGAACTCTTCAAGGTTATAGCCAAGCAGCCGTTCAAGCGCTTTGTTTGCGTATACTTGCTTCCTGTTCACAAGATCGAACACATAAACCACAACATGGCTTGAATTTACAAGGTGAGAGTTGAATTTTTCTGATTCTTCCAGCCTGTGCAGGCTCCTTGTGATATCTGTTTCATCGGTAAGTATTGAAAGCACCGAAACAAAATCACCCTTTTCATTGAGCTCGGGATAAGAATGAACCTGAAGATACCTGTCGCCGTATGTTGCTTTTCTTACAATGCCCTCACCGGTCTCAGAAATAAAGTCTATGGTCTTTTTAACGCGTTCAACCAGTTCCTGGTCAGAATAGATATCTTCCGGTCTCAACCCCGTAATATCTTCTCCGGGTTTTATCTTCAGGTAATCCTTCAGCATGTTTCTTGCGGCATTGTTCATTAATATATATTTACCGTCCGGGGTACCCCTTATTATTCCCACCTTCAGGCGTTCGGTTAATGACCTGTATTCTGATTCACGTTCAATTATTTCTTTGCTGCTGGTTTGATGCTTTATTAAATATTTTTTTAACAGTAAAAACATTATTACCGAAGTTATGGCAACAAACAGCAATCCCTTTCCTGTTTCAATTAAGAACTCCCTGTACCCGTCATTCTGGTAAACGGCATTAACAAGGTCTGATACAACTATCCAGACAGCGCTTATGAAAAAATATATTAAGCTTATTTTTGAAGATTGCCTGAATGGATTGGAGTTTAGAAGCTTCTTAGTTTGATCCATATAACTTCATAAAAGTTTACCCGGTATTACGGGAAAATACAGGTACAAGTTAATAATTCACAGCATTATGCAAAATGAGTAGGGTCATAAATTTTTATGATTTTTATCGCGGGTATGTTTTTTTGCAGATTTTAATTGAATTACAGGATATTTATTCTGTTTCTATATGCAGGGTACAGTAATTATTGAAATATGTAAAATAATTGTTCTTAATGCAGAACTTCTGGCCGTATTCATATCTGAGGTAAATACCCTCTGATTCAAAATTGCGGATAATAGCTGCTGCGCCGTACCCGGGCATAAGCCTGTAATAAAATTTACAGTTCATACAGCGTCTGCCCGGCGGTGCATACTCCGGCAATAGAATATTATTATGGTCACTTTTATACTTTGACATATGATCAAAGTAATATAGTATTTAAATTTTTTGAAGGGGTATCATTGTATGATACAAAACATCTGAAATAAAAAAGACGGGCTTTAAACCCGTCTTATATTAAACACTGCTGCCTGTTCTTTTTTGCTTTTTGCCTTTCTGCGTTTTGCTCAGTCCAGCATCTCTTCTTCAGCGGTATGCCTTATACCTTTAATTCTACGGCCTGGCTTCAACATAATAAATTTCATTGCCTTTAGATGCTATGAATGTCATAATACCGTCTTTTACAACTGCATCGGTATAAGCAGAATAAGTATCACCAAGTTTTTTGTTTTCAACATATAAAGAATAATCATAAAGATAAGTTCCTTTTTCTTTCATGTTGCCCGCAAAATAAACAAGCTTGCCGTTCACATATTTAAGGTCGCTGATATTATCAAATTCCCTGCTTTCAGCTTTGTTTGAGTATACTTTGTATATGTAAATATAATTTTTATTATCGGTCAGATCACCTGCCATGTAAGCGTAATTACCTTTATCATCGGTTAAGATAATAGAGTTACTCTTCCAGTCAGCGGTATTTACAGTATTATACGGACCGAATTCTTCATCATCAATAATTACATAACTTTTATCAGGAATGTTTTTATCGTAATTTCCGTATTTAACCCCGATATATGCAATTTTACCGTTAGGTAAAAATTTAGCCTCACTTATGTAATCATAAAGTCCTGAAATAATTTCATTATTTTCTACAACAAAGTATTTGTTGTTTTTATCAGAAGCGACAAACATTAATTCACTTTTGCTGCCAAATACCGGGCTGCTTACCGATGAATATTCCTTACCCTTTTTGCCGTCAATGACCAGGCTGCTGTGCCATGTTGTTTCACCGTTTTTGCCGGTCTTTTCACCTGAAGCTATGTAATAAAGTTTTCCCTGGGGTGTAAATGCAAAATTATATATACTGCCTTCTATGGTATTTATAGCTTCTGCGCCGCGCATAAGTGTTGAGCGGTATTTATATTCACCGGTTGAATCCTGCCCAACGTAAAGAGGGTTGCCGCTGTTATCAAAATCAAGCGGACCGTAGATCCAGTCAAACATTTTATACTCTTCTGTACCTTTTACAACAAATGTATTGCCTCTTTGTTCATAAAATTTACCCTGTGATTTTGCAATATAGCACGGTTCATCCTGCGGGTTGAACTTCAGGTCATACCATGTAATATCGCTGTAATGCTTCTGCTCTGTATCGCCAATTACCAAAAATGTTTCATTTGCAAGCGAGGCAATGTAATACACGTTTCCTGTTTTTGTGAATCCGACATATCCAACAGGCTCACCTTCAGAGTAACCCTGAGGAGTATACGCAAGCCTTATCTCATCATATGCTTTGCTTTTGGTTACATTACCGGTTTTGGTATCATTCCGGACCATATAATGTTTTCCGCCATCCTGGGCTGCATAGTACAATACATTATCCTTCATCACCCAGCCATCAGCTATATAATCGTATTCGGCAATCACTTCGTTATTTTTCAGAACTGAATACCTGTAAACAGTATCGGTGATATTTTCACTTCCTATAATGTATGAATTACCTTCAGCGTCAAATACGGCATTGTAGGTCATTGCGTAAGTAAATGGTTTTGAGTTTCCTTTTGGAGTAATAATTGTGAACTTTGATGTAGTGGTATCATATGCTGCATAAGCCCATCCGCCTGTAGCAGCATCATACTTAAGCGAATATGCATCAACCTGCCCGAAAGTTGCGGGAATACCCGTAATAAGCTTCTGGTTAATGGTCTGGCTTAACAGCCCGCCTGAAAATGTGATACAAATTATTGCAAAAATCATTAAAACTGAACTTCTTTTCATATATTTCTGTAAATTTAATGTTTTAGTTATACAAAGATACTCAAACATAAATCATCTGCCAATCTATAAATCACTATAATACACGGAAAAAATCAACCGTTTGTTTCAGGTGATCCATGCATTATTGCCGGGAACAGTTTATACAGCTTATTTTTCAATTAAGGGATAGAAAAAGCGGATATAAAAATTTTATATCCGCTATTATTAAAAATTGTACAAATACGGTGCTACTGATTCTTAAGCATCCTTAAATAACCTGATGCTATGATATCACCATTATTCTTAACTGCCATAACCCTGTATTTACCTGGTTCCGGGAAAAATATATCCGCGAAGAAAATGTAATCCCAGCCTGCCTGCACGTCAAAAGGCTCGGTGGATATTTTATCTTTCATTCCCGCAATGTCTTTTTCAATTTGAATAATTATTTTTTCCACCCCTACAGGTTTTTTAGTGCGAAGCATTACGGTAATAGCGCCGCCTTTTTCAGGGAGGTAGAATTCATCCGCATTGCCGATCTCCTTGCTGTCTTTATACTCTTCGCAGAAATAAAGTGTATCGTTGCGCAGTCCCTGCGCGTTTGCTGAATTTATATTTATTAACACTACACCCAATAGCAGAATCAGAAGTGATGATCTGTAATTTATTTTCATTTTAAATTTATTTTTATTGAAAGTTGAAAGATTTATCATTAAAAATAGCGGTTTATTCAAATTATATCAAGCCTATGAGTCATAATGGGCTGAATTCAAAAATCAATAGATGAGTAAAAACAAGTATGCAGCAGAAATATCGATCTTATGATTCTAAACCGGCCTATGAAAAACAACATAAACAAATCAAATCTTCTTTCCCGCCTCAGAAAAATTGGCGTTAAGAAATTGTTCGAGCAAGCGTAGCAGGAAAAGCTGTTTGAATCCGGCAACTGCCGGACGAGCCGAAGGACTTAATCTGCTTTAGCAGAGGAAGTTTATTTTCCTGCAGCGAAGCGAGAATAATTTTAGTCAATTTTTCGATAGCGGGCGATTTTTCTTTGGTTACTTTCTTTTCATC
>JAUQWQ010000084.1 GCA_030835085.1 Ignavibacteria bacterium | reverse complement strand
CACGCAGGTCTCGGCGTGGAAGACCATCCGGAAGATGTTGAGCTTGACGGCCAGTGCGTCGTAGAGGCTTCGAGCGGCCTCGGGAAGGGCGGCGGGGTCGGGGTACGCGATTCGGGCCATGGGGTCGCTCCAGGTTCCGGGGCAGCCGATGCTACGAGACCGCCCGGGCGGCCGCCCGCGGTAGGATCGGGGCGAGGAGGCGCGCGATGGGCGATACGGTCCGGATCGGAGTGCTCGGCTGCGGGCGGATCTCGGATCTGCAGGTGCAGGGCTACCTCGCACATCCGCGAGCCCGCGTGGTCGCGGTCTGCGACGTCGATGCGCGGCGAGCGGCCGAGCGCGCGAGCGCCTGGGGGGCCGATCGCGTCTACGCGGAGCTCGATCGCTTGCTCGCCGATCCCGAGATCGACGCGATCGACGTCCTCACCCCGCACCATCTCCACGCCGAGCAGGCGATCGCCGCCCTCGAGGCCGGCAAGCACGTCTCGCTCCAGAAGCCGCCGACGCGAACGGTCGCCGAGCTCGACCGCGTCCTCGAAGCCGCGGCGCGCAGCGGGCGGGTGCTCCGGGTGTTCGAGAACTTCATGCACTATCCGCCGCATCGCAAGGCGAAGGAGCTCCTCGATGCGGGCGCGATCGGGACCCCGATCTCGATCCGGATCAAGACCGCGGGCGGCCGGCTCACCGACGGCTGGAAGGTCGACGCCTCGTCGATGGCCTGGCGCGTGAGCCGTGAGCTCTGCGGCGGGGGCGCCACCACCTTCGACCACGGCTTCCACTGCTACCAGATGGCGAGGATGATGATCCCCGCCGAGGTCGAACGCGTTCACGCCTTCATCCATTGGACGAAGCTCGCTCCGGGCGTCGACTACGACGGCCCCGCGCTCATTTCGTGGCGCTATGCAGGAGACCCTCCGCGGATGGGTTCGTGGGAGGTGATCGCTTCGCTCGGCATGCGCGTGCGCTCGAAGTACTACGTGAGCGACGACCGCATGGAGGTGCACGGCACCGAGGGGATCCTCTGGGTGAACCGTTGCACCGGGCAGCTCCTCGACGAGCCGTCGCTCGTGCTCTATCGCGACGGTGAGACGCGTGCCTTCCACGACCTCGAGACCGATTGGGCCGACTCGTTCCGGCACGGGGGCATCGACTTCGTCGACGCGCTCCTCGAAGGCCGGCAGCCGGCGCTCGACGGCAGCGAGGCGCGAAAGACGCTGGCGTTCGCGATCGCCGCCGGGAGGAGCGCGGCGCAGGGCCGTGAGGTCGGCCTCGACGAGGTGCTCGCCGGGGGCCCCGAGTCGTAGTCGATCGATTCTCGTCCGGGATGCGCGGCGCCGGCATCTGTGTCTACATCTGCCCTCCGAATGAGCGATCCGATCGAGATCCAGCCGTCCACGCCGTTCTCGGAGAAGGGCTTCTTCATCCAGGAGTTCCGGGGGCGGACGCTCGCGATCGCGGTGCAGGCCTCGGATCTCGGGACGCCGGATCCGTTGCGCAGCGTGGTCGCCGAACTCGCCACGCACGGAGGTCGGGTGTGCATCCTCTCGACCGAGCGGGCGCACCTCGAGGCGCTTCTCGAGGGCCGCGTGCTCTCGGCGGCGACGCCTCGTCTCGAAGGCACCGTCTGGCGCGAGCTCCGGCGTTCGGGCGCCGTCGGCCTCGTGATCGGCGGCTCTCTCGCGTTTGCTCCAGCCTGTCGCGATGTCGCGCTCCGCCTCGGGGTGCGAAAGCTCGTCTGGCTCGATCGCGACGGAGGGTTGATCGGGCCGACGGGAGCGAGGCTCTCGTTCGTGCATCTCGAGGAACTCGAGCTCTACCTCGCCACCGAAGGCACGAAGGCGCGCCGCCTCGCGTTGCTCCGGGAGGTCGAGCGCATGCTGGTCGGAGGGATTCCGGCGGTCAACGTCTGTTCGCTCGAGGGGCTCGCCGACGAGCTCTTCACCTACGCCGGATCGGGGACGCTCTTCACACGGGAGCGCTACATGCGCGTGCGGTCGCTCGGGATCGACGATTTCGACGCCGCGCACGATCTGCTCCGGCGTGGTGTCGAGGAGGGCTACCTCGCTCCGCGATCGGACTCCGAGATCGACGAGGTGCTCGCGAGCGGCTTCGGAGCCTTCGTCGAGGGGACCCATCTCGCAGGGATCGGCGCGCTCGTCGTCGACGCACCCTCGCGGATGGCGGAGGTGGCGTCGCTTTACACGCTCACGCGCTTTCTCGGGGAAGGGGTCGGGGGGCATCTCGTGGCCCACGCGCTCGAGCGTGCGAAGGCGCTCGGGATGGTCGCGGTCTTCGCTTGCACGACGATGGAGCGGGTCGGAGCGTTCTTCTCGCGGCAGGGCTTCCGCGAGGTTTCGCGCGAGCAGGTCCCCGCCTCGAAGTGGCGCGGCTACGACGCCGAGCGACGGGCGAGGGTCCGCTGCTTCCGCCACGACCTCGGCGGGGACTGAGGCCGATCCGACGCCGGGCCTGCCGCGTGGACGGCAGGCCCGCGCCATCACCACTGCTTCGGGAAGCCCTCGAAGCGCGAAGCGACCCGCTTCGCATCGGCGAGCACGTCGCGGATGGCGGCCGCCGGCGTCCCGTCCGGGAAGCCGATCGCGATCGCGTCGGAGAGGCCGCCGAAGCGCTTCTCGAGCGCCGGGGCGAGGTCCCGCCAGGTGGCGCAGGCCGTGAACTCGTGGACGACCTCGTCGGGCACCTCGCGAGCCATCTCCTTCCAACGCCCCTCCTTCGACATGCGATGGAGCTTCTCGGAGAGATCGTGCCAGCCGTGCAGGTCGAGCACGGGGGAGTACGTCCGGGTCGAGCCGTAGAACGCGAGCCGATAGCGCACCCACTCCATCTGCTGACGTACGGCGTCCATGTCGGGTCCCGTGGCGACGAAGCCCCCTCCCCAGATCTGGAAGCTCTCGCGCGAGCGTCCGGCCTTCTCGAGCCCGGCCTCGACGTTCGGAATCGCGACCTCTTCGAGATAGCGGCGCGTGCAGAAGCCATGGAGCCGGACGCCGTCGCAGACGCGACCGGCGAGCCGCATCATGTCCGGGCCGACGGCCGCGATCATGACGGGGATCGGCGGCTGGCCGGACGGCGGCGGCGAGAACTCGGGCGTCATCAGCGTGAAGCGATAGTGCTCTCCCTCGAAGCGGAGCGGTTCGCCCTTCTCGAAGCAGCGCCAGATCGCACGAAGCGACTGCACGTATTCGCGGAGCCGCGGGACCGGCGGCCCCCAGGGCACGCTGAAGCGCCGTTCATTGTGTCCCTTGACCTGGGTGCCGAGGCCGAGGACGAAGCGGCCTCGCGAGTTGGTCTGGAGATCCCATGCCAGATTGGCCATCACCATCGGACTGCGCGAGAAGCAGACTGCGATCGCCGTTCCGAGCTCGATCCGCTCGGTCGCCGTGGCGGCAAAGGCGAGCGGGATGAAGAGATCGTTCTGGATCTCGCTCGTCATGATCGCGTCGAAGCCGGCTTCCTCGGCGGACCGGGCCGCCGCCGGGATCGCTCGCCAATCGGCGTGGGGGATCGTCGTCTCGATTCGCATGGGCTCCTCCGATGGAGCCGGCAGTATACGCTCGAGCGAAGCGTGCGACGCCGGCGAAACGCCGCGTGTGGAAGGAGGGCTCGAGGGCCTGCCCGAGGCGCCCGCTGCGCGCTCGCGTACACTCACCCCGTGAGCAAGCGACTCGTGGTCGGGCTCGCCGGTGCGGCGCTCTTCCTCGGGGGCGCCGCCGCGGTCGGATGGCTGCTTCGCGCGACCACCGTCGGCGCGGGCTACGCGGCCAAGGTCACCTGCTCGCTCGCGCATCTCTCGGGGCAGGACCCGCAGCAGATCGTCGAGCGCTACGTCGCGTCGGAGGTCTGGCCGCTCGGACCGTTTCTCCGGGTCGACGTCTCCGGCAGCGGCGCCCTGGCGCGGGTCAGCGGGGGAATCCTGCACGCGCGTGCGGAGTTTCGCCCCGGCCTCGGCTGCATCCTGGTTCCGGGCGACGCCCGCGAGCCCTTGCCCGTCCCCGAATTGCTCGCGCTCGAGCGGCGCCGGCTCGATCCGGACCTCGCCTGGCCCGAGGGCGACGCCCCTCCCGTCGAGAGGGACCCTGCCGTCGAGGCGGCCATCGATCGGGCGTTCGCAGAGCCGGGAGGGGAGGGCAGGCGCCAGACGACCGCCGTGGTCGTCGCTCGCGACGGACGCCTCGTCGCCGAGCGCTATGCCCCGGGTTACGACGCCGCAACGCCCATGCTGTCGTGGTCGATGGCCAAGAGCGTGACGATGGCCCTCGTCGGGACGCTCCTCCGCGCGGGCCGCCTCGATCTCCAGGCTCCGGCGCCCGTGCCGCAGTGGAGCGCGGGCGGCGATCCTCGAGCCTCGATCACGCTCGACCATCTGCTCCGTCAATCGAGCGGGCTCGCCTTCGACGAGGGGACGTCACCGACGGCGGACCTCCCGCGCATGCTGTTCGCGCATGCCGACACGGGTGCGTACGCCGCGAACGAGCCGCTCGCCTTCGCACCGGACACGCACTGGTCCTACTCGAGCGGCACCTCGAACATCGTCGCGCGGATCGTTCGTGACGAGTTCGGAGGTGACGTCGCGGCGATGGCGCGTTTCGCGAACGAAGCGCTCTTCGACCCCGCGTCGATCACGAGCGCGGTCTTCGAGCCCGATGCGTCGGGGACCTTCGTCGGCTCGTCGTTCGCCTTCATGACCGCTCGCGATTGGGCGCGCTTCGGCGAACTCTTCCGTCGCGATGGGGTGGCCGGTGGGCGGCGCATCCTGCCCGAGGGCTACGTGGCGTTTGCGACCACCCCGACCCCGGCCGCGCCACAGGGAAGCTACGGCGCCCATTGGTGGTTGAACGCGGGGACCCCCGGCGACCCCGACGATCGCCCCTGGCCGCTGCTCCCGCCCGAGGTCTTCGCCGCGCGAGGGCACAGCGGGCAATGGGTCGTCGTCGTTCCGTCGGCACGGCTCGTCGTCGTCCGGCTCGGGCTCACGGTTCCCGATCTCGAGTCGATCGACGGTGCGGAGTCGCTCGTCGCGGACCTGCTGCGCGTCTTCGAGGGGCGCTCATTCGAGGCCGCGACGGCGCCCTCCGACGTCGAGGGGAGCCCCGGGGCCGACTCGCGCCGCGCCCCGGAGCCCGGCGCCTCGCAGCGCCGGGGTGGACTGTAAGCCGGGTTCTGTTCCGAGACGGAAACCGTCACGGCGAGGATCATTCGTCTAGGCGACACATTGCTGTGACGCTCGAGCGCTCCGACCCGGGAGCAGCCGCCTCGCGGCGGATCGGGCGGGCCACCCTCGACTGCACCCCTATTCGAGCTTGCTCCGGGAGGGGCTTGCCGCGCCGCCGGTCACCCGGCCGTCGCGCGTGGGCTCTTACCCCACGTTTTCACCCTTGCCTGTGCCTCCCCGTCGGGGCCCCTCTCAGAGCTCCGTCGGATCCACGGCCATCGGCGGTGTGCTTTCTGTTGCGCTTTCCCTCGGGTCACCCCGGGTCGCCGTTAGCGACCTCCCTGCCCTGTGGAGCCCGGACTTTCCTCCCGCGGGCCGCGCCGAGCGCAGACCACCGGCGATCCTCCGTCCACCTCCGCGACGGAAGCTAGCAGAGCGCGATCCGAGCCGGCCCGTGGAACTCGCCCGGGAGACCGACCCGACCCGTGTCGGGTCGAGCTCCTAGGCGCGCTCGAACAGCGACGCGAAGCCCTGGCCGCCTCCGATGCACATCGTCACGATTCCGTAGCGCTTGCCGCGGCGCTTCATCTCGCGCAGCAGGACACCCGTGAGCCGAGACCCCGTCATGCCGAAGGGGTGCCCGATCGAGATCGAGCCGCCGTTCACGTTCAGCTTCTCGTTCGGGATCTCGAGTACGCGCTGGACCTGCAGCACCTGCGAGGCGAAGGCCTCGTTCAGCTCGACGAGATCGATGTCGTTCATCGTGAGGCCGTGCTTCTTGAGGAGCTTCGGCACCGCATAGATCGGACCGATTCCCATTTCGTCGGGCTGGCAGCCGGCCACCGCCGAGCCTCGGTAGACGCCGAGCACCGGCACGCCGAGCTGCTTCGCACGGTCGGACGACATGAGCAGACACGCGGCCGCACCGTCGGAGAGCTGCGACGCGTTGCCGGCCGTCACGGTCCCCTCGGGCTTGAACGCCGGGGGAAGCTTCGCGAGGCCCTCGAGCGTCGTGTCGGGGCGGTTGCACTCGTCGCGTTCGGCGACGAAGTCTTCCTCGTACGGCTCTTCTCCCTTCTTCTGGACCTTGCGGCGGACCTTCATCGGGGCGATCTCCTCGGCGATGTACCCCGCGGAGGCCGCCTTCGCGTAGCGCTGCTGGCTCTGGAGCGCGTAGACGTCCTGATCCTCGCGCGAGACCTTGTAGCGCTCGGCGACGACCTCGGCGGTGATTCCCATCGGGAAGTAGAGCCCCGGGAAGCGCTTCTTCGCGGTCTCGTTCACGAGTCGATGAACGTTCTGCGTCCCGTCCTGCATCATCGTGATCGTCTCGACGCCGGCGCCGATCGCCACGTCGACGCCTTCGTGCAGGATCGCGTGCGCCGCCATCATCACGGACTGCGAGCCCGACGAGCAGAAGCGGTTCACCGTCGTGGCGGCGACCGTGACCGGGAGTCCCGCGGCCATCGCCGCGATTCGCGACATGTTCATTCCCTGGCAACCCTCCGGCATGCCGCAGCCGGTGATGACGTCCTGGATCTCCTCGGGATCGAGCTTCGGGTTGCGCTCGACCAGCGTGCGGAAGGTGTGCGCGAGCTGGTCGACCGGAGAGGTCAGGTTGAACGAGCCACGGTGGGCCTTGGTGAGCGCCGTTCGGACGCTGTCGACGATGACGGCTTCGCGAGCCATGAGGTCTCCTTAAAGGGCGGGCGCGCCTCGGTACGTCCGCAGAGCATACACCCGATCCCGGCCGGCCCGAGTGGCCGCCCTTCATGATTGACACTATCGAAAGTATCCGTAAGATACTAGACCGATGTCCATGCAGGAAGTGACTCGGAGTACCGAATCGCTCGGCGTGCCCCGCCCCGGCGAGGTCTTCGATCCGGTCGGACGCGCGCTCGATCGCGTCGGCGACCGCTGGACCCTCGTGCTCGTCCGCCATCTGCTCGCGGCGCCGAGAGGCTTCCAGGATCTGCGCATGCGAACCGGGATCGCCCCGCGGGTTCTCTCGGGGCGGCTGCGCGATCTCGTTGGCGCAGGCCTCGTCGAGCCGGTTGCCGAAGGCGCTCGCTCGCTCTACGCGCTCACCGAACGCGGCCGCACGCTCGAGCCGATCGTCGCGGCGGTGGCGCGCTGGTGGGTCGAGCACGCGATGGGCGAGCCCGGAGCGACGCCGCTCGAGTTCACCGAGACCTCGGCGCAATCGATCCTCGAGTCGCTCCCCTTCCTGCTCCGCGAGGAGCGCTCGCGGGGCGTGCGGATCGTCTTCGAGGTGCGGCTCACGGGCCGCGGCGGCGGTGTGTGGACGGTTCGGATCGACGATGGGCATTGCACGGTTTCGCCGGGCTTCGCCGAGCGCGCCGACGTCCGGTACACGGCCGACGCCAGGACCTGGTGTGGCGTCGCGCTCGGCCGGGTCGACCCTCGTGAGGCCGTCCGCCGCGGGCTTCTCGCCAAGGAAGGCGGGCCCGAGGCGCTCGATCACTACTTCCACCAGGTCGGACGACCCGCGCAGGCGGACCCGGCCGAGAAGCCGAAGCGGGCGGAGCTTCCGTCCCGCAAGCGAAGGAGAAGCGGATGATCTCGTTCGGACCGACGGAAGAGCAGGCGATGGTTCGCGACACGCTGCGCGAGTTCGCGAGCAAGGAGATCCGGCCCCTCGCTCGCGAGTGCGACGAGACCGCGACGGTGCCGGACGCGATTCTCGACGCGGCGTGGCAGCTCGGCCTGGTGTCGACCCAGATTCCCGAGGTGTACGGCGGCGGCGGCGAGCCGCGCTCTCCGATCACGAACGTGCTCGCGCTCGAAGAGCTCGCCTTCGGCGACGCAGCGCTCGCGATCGCGGCGCTCTCTCCCGCCGGTTTCGCGATGCCGATCCTCGACATGGGCACCGACGAGCAGAAAAAGACGTACCTCCCGCTCTTCACGGGAGAGCGCTTCCACGCCGCATCGCTCGCGCTCGTCGAGCCGAGCCCCGTCTTCGATGCCCTCGACCTGCGGACGGTCGCCGAGCCCAAGGGCGACGGATTCGTCCTCTCGGGCCGCAAGTCGTTCGTCCCGCTCGCAGACCGTGCGAGCCATTTCCTCGTCGTGGCGAGGAGCACGGCGCGGGAGGGCTTCGCGGGCCTCGACGCCTTCATCGTTCCGCGCGACGCACACGGGCTCGAGATCTCGCCCCTCGAGAAGAACCTCGGGCTGCGCGGGGTGCCGAGCGCGGGTCTCGTTCTCGATCGGGTCGAGGTCGGCCGCGCCGCGCGGCTCGGCGGCGACGCCGGGATCGACGGCCGGCGCCTCGTGGCGTCGTCTCGAACGG
>JAUQWQ010000083.1 GCA_030835085.1 Ignavibacteria bacterium | reverse complement strand
GTGCTGATGCGCGACCTCAATTTCACCATCAACCGGGGCGACATCTTCATCATCATGGGGGGGAGCGGCTGCGGCAAGAGCACTCTGCTGAAGCACCTGGTGGGACTCAAGCAGCCCGCCAAGGGGCAGATTCTCTATGATGGCGTCAGTTACTGGGAGGCTGAACCAGAAGAGCAGGAGTGGCTCAAGCGTCGCTTCGGGATCCTCTTCCAGAGCGGCGCCCTCTGGAGCTCCATGACCCTGGCGGAGAACGTCGCCATGCCCCTGGAGCAGTACACCAGCCTTACGCCGGGGCAGATCCGGGAGCTGGTGTCGTTCAAGCTGGCACTGGTGGGGCTCGGCGGATTCGAGGAGTTCTATCCCTCGGAGATCAGCGGCGGCATGAAGAAACGGGCAGGGCTTGCCCGGGCCATGGCCCTGGACCCGGACCTCCTCTTTTTCGATGAGCCGTCGGCCGGCCTGGACCCCATCAGCGCCCGGCTGCTGGATGACCTGATCATCGAGCTGAGCGAGAGCCTCGGAACCACGGTGGTGGTGGTGACCCACGAACTGGCGAGCATATTCGCCATCGGCACCAACTCGGTCTTTCTCGATCCCGACGTAAAGACCATGACCGCCGCCGGCGACCCGAAACTGCTCCTCAGGGAGTCGCCGGACCCGAAGGTAATCAACTTCCTGACGCGGGGTGAAGGGGCGCGGCAACGCTGACTGTGCCAGCAGTAACCCGGAAGCGGAGACCCAGATGAGCACTAAAGTGAACAAGACAGCGATCGGAGCGTTCGTGCTTGGTGCCATTGCCCTGCTGGTTGCCGGGGTGCTCGTCCTTGGCGCCGGCAAGTTCTTCAAGAAGGAGTTTGTCTACGTCACGTACTTCGACGGCTCCGTGAAAGGGCTGAACGTGGGATCGCCCGTTACATTCCGGGGGGTGAAGGTCGGTTCAGTGACCGATATCAGCATCATCGCCGATCCCGCGAAGCGTGAGTTGAAGATTCCGGTGATTTTCACCCTGGAGCCTGAGAAATTCGTGGGGACCAGGGCCGAATTTAGACGGGATTCCAAGTTCGTCCAAAAGGCCGTCGAAACAATGGGTTTGAGGACCCAGCTCGTGACCCAGAGTTTCGTCACCGGCCAGTTGATGATGGCCCTCGACTTTTTCCCCGACAAGCCGGCCAATTATGTGGGGCTGTACAAGGAATACACTGAGATTCCGAGTATTCCCACCCCCCTGGAGCAGTTGCAGAAAACTCTTGAGGACTTGCCGTTCAAGGAAATCGTCGAGAACCTCAATCACACCCTCGCAGGAGTCGAGCGGCTCGTCAACTCGGTCGATGCGAAAAAGACGACGGAAGCGATAGAGTCGGCCTTCAAGGATACCCAGGCATTGGTGCAGAACATAAACAGCAAGATCGCCCCCGTAGCCGATAACATTGCCCAGGCTGCCCGTTCGGCCGATGCGGCCCTCGTGGAAACCAGGGAAACGATGGTTACCGTCCGGAGCGACACCCAGAAGGTCCTCGATGGTGCGCAGCTAACCCTTGTTTCGGCCCAGTCGGCCCTGAAGCAGTCCGAGCATACTCTGCAGGCGTACGGAGAGGATTCGCGGCTGGTTGTCGACCTGAACAAGACCCTGCGGGAGCTCTCCATGACGACCCGGTCGCTCCGACAGCTCTCCGATTATCTAGAACGGCATCCCGAGGCACTGCTGAAAGGCAAGGCCGGCGAGTAAGGAGAATGAGATGCTGAAGGGATATTCACTGGCAGGAATTCTTTTCCTTGGAGCGGTTGCAGCACTCGGTGCCGGGTGCGGCAGCACGCAGCCGGCGCGTATGTACACGCTCAGCTCCCTCGAACATCAAGAAGCGAAGCCGGCGGCAGGGCAGGGAGCGAACCCGGTTTCGGTGAGCGTTGCACCAGTCGAGGTTCCCGACTACCTGGA
>JAUQWQ010000082.1 GCA_030835085.1 Ignavibacteria bacterium | reverse complement strand
GGGGGCTCCGCCCCCGCACCCCCGGGACGAGAGAAGGAGCGTGGGACAGGACAAGAGTCGAGCCGCCTACGGGAAACTCCCGAAAGCGCATAACCGTCCACGGAACCCAGGGCACCTCAGAGCGAGGAAGGGCTCGAGGGTATGGGGAAAACCCTGGAGCTGCTGCTGAACGAGGCGATGCGAGCGGAGCGAGCGGCGTTCCTCGGCGCGCCTGCGATCCAAGCGCGCCGGCGCGCAGAAACGCGCGAGCCTCTCGCCGGCGATCCGACCTCAGTCGCGGGCGAGGAAGCGCACGGCCTGCTCGCAGTCCGACGCGCGCCGTTTTGAGTCCGCGCAGTACGTCTTGTAGCGCTGCTCGATCTCGCTTCGCTGATCCGCGAAGTCCGTGGTGCCGAACCCGACTCGAGCCCCGTGCTTCTCGACCGTGGTCCAGTTGTCCACAAGAACCGACGGGAAGCGCGAGAAGACATCCAGGTTGGCTTGGGCGGCCTCCTCTGCCATCCAGCCGTCGGCAGCCTCTTGCAGCAGCAGCATGCGCTCCAGCGCGCCGGCGCTTCCGCGCTTCGCGAGGTCGCCGAGCGCACGGATCAACGCCCGAATGAAGGTCGGCTCCCCCAGGACAGCACTGGGGCTGCCCTGCTCCGGCTTCTCACGAGAGAGAACCTCGTCGACTTTCCAGACCGAAGACACGTCGGCGCCGGCGAGCGGAATCTTGTCGAGAAATCTCTTCTCGTCGCCCGTCGCAAGGAACTCCGAAAGCGCGCACGGGAAGTACTCCACGGCCTCACGGGTGACCGACGGCGCGCAGAAGGCAACGCGCCCGGCGCGCCGCGCTCCTTCATCGGCCGACAAGATCTCGCGCAAAGCTTCCGGTTTGCTGGCCGTGCTCTCGGGTGCATCCCCACCGGCGTACACCGGGACCGGAAGGGAAATGATCCAGACGGCGGCCAGAACCGCACCTCGAACCGCGGGCGAAGCACGAAGCGACATCGGTGGCCTCCTACCGTCTCTTCGGCAGGGAGGACTGACCGCCGGGCGGCACGGAGATGTGCGTCAGCGGGTCGGGGGGACGAGACATCGGCAGCGTCGGGTCAGGACCGCCGAAGTGCGTGTCGCTGATCGCCTTCATCGCATCGTCCGTCGTGCGAATGCAGCCGAGCGTTGGCTGGTCGGGACCAGCGCGGTTCGCCCTGCCTGAGTGAACACCCATGCCCGAACGACCGGAGACGTGGAAGACGAAGATCCCGTGGCTCCCGTAAGCATCGTTCGGCCCACTGCTCGGGTGCCGGTTGTAGTGCGAGTACTGGCACGGGTCGCACGCGGGCCAGTCCCCCTTGGCGGAGTTCGTGACGTTGTTGTTGGCGGGCCAGGTGCCTACCACGGACCCATCGTTCCGATGGAGGGTGATCGTCCCGGCGTCTCGATTGAAGACGATCGACGAGAGCCCATCGGGATCGATGGCGTTCGCCGGGTTGCCCATCGCGTAGCTGTAGACGTTGATCCCGCCCGACTGCCCGATGGGATCCGCTTCGAGGTAACGGCCGGTGCTCGGGTCATACGTTCTGAAGTAGTTGTAGTGGTAGCCGGTCTCGGCGTCGAAGATCTGGCCCGGGAAGCGCGTGTCGAGGACCAGGTTGCCGTAGCCCGTGGTCGTGGGATGCGTGAGCGTCGCCTTGCCGAAGCCTTCGTAGCGCGCCTTCCAGACCACC
>JAUQWQ010000081.1 GCA_030835085.1 Ignavibacteria bacterium | reverse complement strand
GGTTAGGGATGACGGAAGGCTTAATATTCTTGGTGTGGGTAAAGCCCCCTCAACAGGTCTTTCACGCGGTATGGTTGTTAACCCCGGCAAAACTCTGGAATCCATCAAAGCATCAGTGAAGGAAGCCGAAGAGCGCTCAGGATATGATATTAAATCTGTGACTGTCGGTATCGCGGGTCCGCATATACGCTGCATCCAGTCAGAAGGAATTGTGGCTATTTCACATCCGGACAGGATAATCACAGAAGATGATATTGAAAGACTGTATGAAAGCGCCAAGAGCCTGAAACTGAGCAAAGATGAAAAGATAATTGATGTGATTCCCCAGGAATTTATAATCGATAGCAAAGACGGAATTTTCGATCTGCCGATTGGTATGTTCGGGTTAAGAATGGAAGCCAAGGTTAACATATTAACGGGACTGGTTTCACAGATAGATGACCTATCAAACTGCGTGCAAAGCTGCGGCGTTGATATTGATGATATTGTACTCGAGCCGCTTGCTTCATCTTATGCGGTATTAAATGAATCAGAAAAAAAGGTCGGTGTTGCAATGATTGATATCGGCGGCGGCACAACTGATATAGCCGTATTTAAAAAGGGTGTTATAAAACATACTGCGGGAATAGGTATTGCAGGCAGCCAGGTCACAAATGATATTTCTGAGACATTGGGTATAGATGAAAAAGAAGCAGAAAGAGTAAAGAAAGAATTTGGCTATGCAATGGTTAGTGAAATCATCAACGATGATATCATAACCATTCAGGGAATAAAAGGAAGAAAACCGTTAAAGATCGAGAAGAGCATAATTTCAAGAATAATCCAGGCAAGAATGGAAGAACTGTTTGTTCTGGCAGGTCAGGAAATTAAACGCTCAGGAATAGAAAGCTATCTGCCGGCAGGCGTCGTTATAACAGGCGGCGGATCATTATTACGGGGAACCAGGGAGCTTGCTAACCAGGTGCTTGGTTCTGAAGTTAATCTTGGCGTGCCGATGGATATCGGCGGGGGATTGATAAAGGAAGTTGAAAGTCCGATTTACGCAACAGGCATTGGACTCATTCTGCACAGGCTGAAATATCTCAGCCACAAAAAGAGTGCAAAATCGTTGAAGGGTAAAAAACACCCTGGATTAAAGAATGTATTCGAAAGAATAAAACACTGGTTCGACGAATTATAATTTTACATAAATAATTGAATAAGAATTTAATAAATAATTTAAACTTAAATTTCTTTCATGGGGAAAGAGAAGGAGACAACTAAAATGGCAATTTCACTTGTTACTGATGCTGCGTATGGAGCAAAAATCAAGGTTATTGGTGTAGGAGGCGCAGGAGGCAACGCTATCAATAATATGATAGAAAAGGGTCTTGATAGCGTGGACTTCATTGCTTTGAATACCGATATTCAGGATCTTGAGCGCAGTAAAGCGGAGATCAAGATTCAGATTGGCAGAAACACAACGCTTGGGCTTGGTGCCGGTATGGATGAAACCAAAGGCGCGAAGGCGGTTGAAGAAAGCCGCGATGAAATTGAACAGGTTGTAAGAGGATGCGATATGGTCTTTATTACAGCAGGTATGGGCGGCGGTACCGGAACGGGCGGAGCGCCTGCAGTAGCAAGAATTGCTAAAGCTACAGGTGCGCTTGTAGTTGGTATTGTTACCAAACCGTTCGATTTTGAAGGTGATGACAGGCTAAGAATAGCTGATGAAGGTTTAAAAAGATTCAAACAGGAAGTTGATTCATGCATAGTTATTCCGAACGAAAGACTGCTTACTGTTTTAGGTGAAGAAGTTACACTTGAAAACAGCTTTAAGAAAGTTGATGACGTTCTTTATAATGCTACACGCGGCATAAGCGATATCATAACCAAAAAAGGTAAAGTTAATGTTGACTTTGCCGATGTAAAGACAATCATGCGCGATATGGGTGATGCCTTAATGGGTATTGGTTACGCCAAGGGCGAAAACAAAGCGCTCAGGGCTACACAGGAAGCTATTGATAATCCGTTACTGGAAGGTGTATCAATTGCGGGCTCTAAATCGATACTGCTTAACATTATCGCTGATCCAAACTTCAAGATATCTGATCTGAAGAGCATGACAGAACTTATAAAACAGGCTGCGGGATGCAATTACGGAAAGCTAATCTGGGGCGTAGTTTCAGATGAAAGGCTTGAAGATGAAGTTATCGTTACTATTATTGCAACAGGTTTTACTACAGTTCAGGCAAAGCAGTCAAATTCATACCCTGAAAAGGAAGAAGTAAAATCAAGGAATCTGCTTCTGAATTCAGATGATAACATTGTTAAAATTCCAAGCACACAGCAGGAACTGCAGGGTCTGGATATCCCGACTATACGCAGAAAAGACCTTTTGAGTGCGGAAGATCTGAATAAAATAAGATCAAGGAATGAAGAAATGGACATTGAAGATTTCGATTTCAATTCAGATGATTTCAAGATCTCCAACGATGATAAACCGGCTTTCTTAAGAAGGCAGATGGACTGATTAAGTGTAAGTATACTTATTCAGGCTGTAAAAGTAAAATTCTAAATAAATAAACAATTTAATAAATATAAAAAAAGTACTGTCCCACTATGGATAAACGTGGTAAACGCAAAGTATAAGGGTTGACGTCACGAAGCTGGCCTGCAGAAGAAGGTATCTTATATGTGCTCTGCCTTCACTACGGTTGCGGCCTGGCTTCGTACCGGACTCGTGCCGGGACCTTTTTACTGTCTACTACAAGATCTCTACCTCAGCTTTTCCCCAATTTAAAGCCTCCTCCATTAACCCGAAGGGTCCTGACCAAACAGGACCCTTCATTTTTTATTGGGTTATGGTAATATCTCAGAGGTTTTCCAGAGCAGTATTTTTTCATTTGTACCGGAAGCAGCAAGGTATGTTCCATCTGGTGAGAATTTGACTGTGATAACTTCACCATTTAACCCGTTTAGTGTTTTTATCAGCGCTGAAGTTTTTACATCCCATATCTTTACGGTTTCATCGTTGCTAACAGTAGCAACATATTTGCTATCCGGTGAAAATGATGCTGAGTTAATTGTGCCGGTATGACCCTTTAATGTTATTATAGAACCGCCTGAATTTATATTCCATAATTTCGCAGTTTCATCCTTACTTGTACTGCACAGGTAGTTCCCATCCGGTGAAAATGTTACAAATGTAACCCTGCCCGAGTGTCCTTTATATACCGGAGCGAACTTTCCATACTCAAAACTATATATTGCAATATTTTTGCCCATACTGCCTGAGGCAAGGTATGATGCTGTATTGTTGTAATCACAGCTGAAAGAATTATAGCGGTATGATTCAAAAAGCTTCGCACCAAATAACTCTCCGTCAGGGTCATGTGGTTTGCTTAATCTTAATGTTTTCGTTTTTTCAAATTTTCCGGTTTCATGCAGGTCAACAATAAAATTCAGCCTTATACCTTTATCCTGCTCTTTTTCCGTAGGCTCCCTGGTATATGCAATTGCAAGCTGTTTTCCGTCAGGAGAAAATACGGCGCAATATATATTGCCGTCTTTCTTAAAGTTCCTTAAAACTTCTTTGCTCGAAGCTTTCAGAACGTTTACTTCGCCATCATAAGTAGTATATGCCACCACATCAAGTGAAGCGGATGAGTAATTGATACATGTTATGTTCGAGCCGGTTTCAAGTGAATGAATTTTCGTCATTGTTGAGATATCCGTAAAGATCAGGTTACCGTTCTCATCACCTCCGGCAATAGTTTTGCCGTCAGGCGAAAATGCAATTGTGTTTATATTGCCCCTGTATCCGTTTATAATTGTATGTTCCTGGGCAATAGGAGAAGAAATTATAACGAAAAAAATCAGAATAACAGATAAGTTTCTCATTATTTTTAAAATGTTTAACTGTTTTTGCATAATTTAATAAACATAAAAAACCTGAAAATAGTTTTACTTAATCAACCTTCCGGGGTGTTTTCATAAGTATAAGTATTCAGGTTTGCCGGAATACAGCACATTATCAAGATAGAGGTTCCCGCTATCGCGGGAATAAAAAAAAGGGCTTACAATGTAAGCCCCGGTTCATCTGCTAATTAGTAGGGAATACTATCAGCGTTAGCTGGTATAGCAGAAAATCATATAATTTTTTACTTCTGGTACGTATATGTGTATGTTGTAACGTAATGGTCTTTACCTACATAACAATCAACAATAAACTGGCACATATTAGTTGCATCAAAAAGCATATTTGGTGCGTAGTAAAAACCTTTTTTAACTTCATTCGCGTACTGCTTGTTATCCTTATTCAGCTTCAATACCTCTATTGAATTTGCCTCGGGATTCTTATAGTCACTGCCTGCACGTCCAAAGAACATTTTAATACCGGTGTTTATATTTGCAGTAGTGCTGTAATCAATATTCGTGTAAACCGCTTCTAAGTTCAAATAAGCGCCCGGCTGCATACTTTTGGGAGGGTCCTGCCATTTAAACCCTGATTCTACTGTATGAATAATCTCAATCTTATCTTTCCACGAGCATGTTGCCTTAATTCCTGTTTCATTCGTATTCCACTTCGTAATATTCATCAGGTTGTAACTCTTTGTCTCTACTCCTGTTAAAACCCAGTTACCGCCTTCAAGCTCCTCAGGAATAAATTTCTCTGTTTCTAAAGTTGTTTCTTTTGTGTTCTGTTCAGTACTTTTGGTTTCGGTCGTCTTATTCTCGGTTGAATTGTCTTCAAGGATTATAACATTCGTCCCGTTATCGTTTGAAGTACTTATCTCGTTGTTATTCACAGATACATTCTGTGAGTTTACCTGCAAGGTCATTGCAAAAAACATTGCAGCAAGTAAAGGGGCTTTCGATATTTTTTGTTTAATTGACCTTTTCATGTAACTATTAATTATACCTTAAAGACGGTAGAGTAACTAACTCACACTAATGCCATTTATCGTCATATACTCTACTACAAATATGGTATCATGGAGGGGGTTTTCCAATACACGGTATAAGTGATATTCCCGCCATAAGATATATTTATGAATATTTTTAAATTTTTGCTATATTTGGTGTATTGAAAATAATTCAATCCATACTAAACGTTAGAATTTGCATTATTGGCCTGGTGTTTCTAACAGCATGTGCGGTATTTTACTCATGTGCAAACCAGCAGCCACCCGGGGGCGGAGATGAGGATAAAATCCCACCGAAAGTAAAGATCATTTCCCCAAAACCAAATTCTGTAAATTTCCGTGGTAATACAATTTCCTTTGAATTCAACGAATACATTGACAGGCGCAGCTTCCAGGATGCATTCCGTACTTCGCCTCAGGTTAAGGGTGATATAGAGTTTTCGTGGGGCACTAAGGATGTGGAAGTAAAATTCCCCAAAGACTTTGATAAAATTGACGCTAACAAAACTTTTGTTGTGACGGTTAGCTCCGCTTTAAAAGATATCAGGGGCAACGCAATTACAGAACCTTTCAGCTTTGCTTTTTCTACCGGAAGCAGAATTGATATGGGGGCAATTTCGGGAAAAGTATTTGGCGCAGGAAAGAATGTAACTTCAATTTTTGCGTATGACCTTACCAAAAGCTATGACCCGACTTTAAATCTGCCTGATTATTCAACTGAAACCAATGCAGAAGGAAGCTACACTCTAACCAATATGGCAACCGGCAGGTATAGGGTGCTTGCTGTGATTGATGATGACCGCAACCTTCTTTATACGGGCGAGCGTGAGAGCTACGGCGTATTGCCTTACGATGTTGATGTGCTTGATTCAGCTACAAAGACCAGTGCTGATCTGAACATGAAATTGATCGGCACGGTTGAAACCATCCAGCCTGAGCTTGATGTAACAAAGTATTTTAAGGATTCACTTAGCATAGTGTATACGTCTATTGAATATAATTCACTTACCGTGCTTCCTGAGCAGAGCATTTTTATTTTCTTTTCAAGATACAAACCGACCCGCGAGAATTTTACGCAAAAATTAAAAATTACTGATGAGAACGGCACCCCAGAAAGGGTTGTGTACAACTGGAAGAATGATTCTCTTGTTGAAGTGTTTTCTGCTAACCGTTTTGCGTCAAACAGGAAGTATAATATAACTTTCCCATTAAAGGCTGATAATGATTCAGTTTACAATTTTTCATTGCCTTTCAGAACGGTAAGCGTGAATTCATTTGGTGAGCTAAAGGGCAGGGTGAGCAGTGAATACACTGAGTTTGTTATCACCGATCAGCCGGTAAAGATCGAGCTGACTGCGCCAACACTTATTCCGTTATTGAAATACAGTTTTGAATCACGCGACACGGTTTTTGCGTATAAAAATATCCTCGAAGCATCTTATAGTTTGTTTTCATATATTGATAAGAACAATAGCTCATCCTACGACTACGGCAACCCATTGCCGTTTGATTATTCAGAGCCCTTTGTATACTATCCAACTCCTGTTAATATCAAAGGCGGCTGGGTAGTTGAAAATGTGAACATTAATTTTGTGAGGTAATGCAAGCAAATCTGCCTGAAATATTGACGGTATCAGAGCTTAATTCATATATAAAGATATTAATTGAAGAGAATTTTAAGTTCGTGCATTTAATTGGTGAAATATCCAATTTTAAAATTCATACACAGTCTGGTCATTATTACTTTACCATCAAGGATGAAAGCTCACAGATAAATGCGGTGATGTGGAAGACCCGCAATCAGTCATTGCTCTTCACTCCCGAAGACGGAATGCAGGTTGTGGTCAAAGGCAGGGTAACGGTATATCCCGCACGGGGCAATTACCAGGTTGATGTATGGGAAATTAAACCGCAGGGAGCTGGCGAGCTTCAGTACAGATTTGAACAGCTAAAACAAAAATTGTTTGAAGAAGGCTTGTTTGACGAGGAACACAAAAAGCCTTTGCCAAAATATCCGCAAAATGTTGTGATGATTACATCAAAAACGGGAGCTGTGCTGCAGGATTTTATTAACATCACAAAGCGCAGATATCCGTTACTGAATATTTATTTGTATCCCGTGAGTGTGCAGGGTATATCCGCGGCAAGCTCGGTGATTGAGGCGTTAAGCGAAATTCCCAGGCTGGTTAAAAGCAAAAAGCTGCCTGAAATTGATATAATAGTCATAGCTCGAGGCGGGGGATCAATTGAGGATCTTTGGCCGTTTAATGATGAAATGCTTGCCAGGGCGGTGTTTGAGAGCAAAATACCGGTCGTGAGCGCTGTTGGACATGAAGTTGACTTCACTATTTGCGATTTTGTGGCGGATTTAAGGGCTCCCACCCCTTCAGCTGCCGCTGAGATAATAACTCCGGATATCAGAGAGTTAATTGAAAATCTTGACAAATTTTCGTATTTTTGTAGAAGTTTTGTCCAAGCAAAGCTGGATGGTTATAGAAATTCCATAAAGGAAATTGAAGGCAGTTATTATTTTAACCGCCCGAAGGATATTATCTATAATTTTTACCAGAAACTTGATGATTTTTCAAAAAGTATAACCAATATTACCAATAACAGGGTTAACGGATTGAAAAATGAGATAAAATTTTACAAAAAAACGTTACATCATATATCACCTGATAATAATCTTAAAAAAGGTTATGCCATAATTAAGAAAAAAGTTGATATTGATGAAATGAGGCTGCATTTTGATTTCGATAAAATTGTAACGCGCGCTTCGAATCTGAAAAAGGATGAAGAAGTTGAAATCAAATTTTACGATAATAAAAAGAACGCAAGGATAATTTAGCTTTAATGGCGCAGAAGAAAATAAAAAGTGAAAGCACATTCGAAGATTCATTTACCAGGCTGGAAAAAATTCTTGAACAGCTTGAAAGTGATGAATGCACGCTTGAAGATACAATCAAGCTTTATGAAGAAGGGCTTGGATTAACAAAGGTATGCTATGATAAGCTGAATAACGCTGAATTACGTATAAAAGAAATTAGTAAAGCTTCTAAGAGTAGTGTTGAAGTGAAAGATTACAAATCGTAGATTATAAAAACAGATCCTTCCTGCCTGAACTGCCGTTACGGCAGGCAGGCGCTACGCTCAGGATTGAAATAAATTAATAATAATATATTGGAAACAGAATATAAGTATCTCAATTCCGTAAACACCCCTGAAGATCTCAAAAAACTTAACTTAACCGAGCTTAAAGTTCTGGTAGATGAGATCAGGGAGTTTTTGGTTGACACAATATCAAAAATCGGTGGTCATTTAGGCGCATCACTTGGCGTAGCTGAATTAACTGTGGCTCTGCATTATGTATTTAATACACCCGATGACAGGTTAATATGGGATGTAGGACACCAGGGATACATACATAAAATATTAACAGGCAGAAAAGACCAGCTTAAAACTATCAGGCAGTATGGCGGCATCAGCGGCTTTTTGAAACGTTCTGAAAGCGAATACGATGTATTCGGCGCGGGACATGCAAGCACTTCGCTCAGCGCTGCATTAGGTGTCGCAACGGCCCGTGACTTTTTGAAAAAGAAAAATAAAGTGGTTGGTATAATCGGCGACGGCTCTATGACAGGCGGTATGGCATATGAGGCAATGAATAATATAGGTCTCTTAAAGAAAGATATTATTGTTGTACTCAATGATAATAAAATGTCAATTGCTCCTAATGTATGGAGCCTGCATAATTATTTTAATGAATTTCTTTCAAACCCTTCATATAATAAGTTCAGGAATTACGTATGGGATGCAACCGGTAAACTGGATCCAAAGATCGGCGACCGCCTGCGTAACTTTGCCGCAAAAGTTGAAGGTGGTTTAAAGGGTGTTGTTACGCCGGGTATGCTATTTGAAGCCCTTGGCTTCAGGTATTTTGGTCCCATAAACGGACACAATATTGTAAATGTAGTTAAGATATTTGAAGAGATAAAAGATTTCTCGGGTCCCTTGCTTGTGCATGTTGTGACAGAAAAAGGACACGGCTACAAACCGGCAAAGAATCATTACCAGAAATTCCACGCATCAACACCGTGGGATAAAGATACAGGTCTGGCAATCAAAAAATCAGGCGGCTCACCTGCATATACAAAGATATTTGGTGATGCGCTGGTGGAGATATGTAAAGAAAACGAAAAGGTTGTTGGCATAACAGCAGCAATGCCTGACGGCACCGGGCTTGATATACTGCAGAAAGCAATGCCTGAGCGTTATTTTGATGTTGGTATTGCAGAGCAGCATGCCGTAACATTTGCAGCAGGTATGGCGACTGAAGGATTCACACCGGTATGCGCTATATACTCATCATTCATACAAAGAGCGTTTGACCAGATAGTACATGATTGCGCAATACAGAAATTACCCGTGATATTTGTTATGGATAGAGCAGGCATTGTGGGAGCTGATGGTCCCACACACCACGGCTCACTTGACCTGAGCTTTTTCAGGGCAATACAGGGCGTTGTATTAATGGCGCCTAAGGATGAACAGGAATTGCGTGATATGTTGTTCACAGCTACCCTGTATAAAAAGGGACCCATTGCCATAAGGTACCCGCGCGGGAACGCACTTGGTGTGGAAATTAAGCCTTTCTCACAGATACCAATTGGCAAAGGTGAAATAATTGAAAAGGGAAATGATGCTGCTATTATAGCAATTGGTAATATGGTTGATGTTGGCATGAAGGTTAGGGCTGAGCTGGCAAAGGATAATATAGATATTGAAGTTGTTAACGCAAGATTTGTAAAGCCGCTAGACGGCGAACTGCTGAAGGATGTTTTGAGCAGGCATAAAAAAGTTATAACACTTGAAGATAATGTAATTACAGGCGGATTCGGTTCCGCAATACTTGAATTCATGAACCAGAATAAAATTACGGGAATTGATGTACTTGTGCACGGCCTGCCGGATAAATTTGTTGAGCATGGCACACCTGATGAACTCTTCCGTGACCTGAAGCTTGATGCTGCAGGTATTTCAGAAGTGATAAAAGATCATCTGCTTTCAAAGGAAAAGGTAACTATATAATTGAAAAAAGAATTGAAAATAATTCTTTATGCTATAATGCTTGTAAGTATGGTTTTTCTATATTCTTCATGCGGTGATGAA
>JAUQWQ010000080.1 GCA_030835085.1 Ignavibacteria bacterium | reverse complement strand
TTTGCGCTTCTGAATGAGGTGTTTGATGTACTTGTAAATACCGGGTGAAATTGAAAGGAATACTATTACTATAATGACCTTATCTATATGATTTTCAATTCCCGGTATCAGTCTGCCGAGGTAGAATCCAATCATTGTCATGCTTAAAACCCATAAAATACCGCCAACTATGTTATATTGAGCAAATTTCCAGTAATTCATTTGGGCAATTCCCGCAACTGTTGGCGCAAATGTCCTGATAATTGGCATGAATCTTGCAATTATTATTGTAATCCCGCCATGTTTTTCGTAGAAATCATGTGTCTTCATCAGGTAATCCTTCCTGAAAAAGAATGATTTTTCCTTTTTGAAAAGCCTGGGTCCGGTTTTAGCGCCTATCCAGTAACCAACGGCATCGCCGATAATTGCGCAGGGAATTAAAATGAGATTTAAGTACCAGATATTGAGCAAAGGCTGACCTGTAACCGGATCTGGAGTTGCGGCAAATAACCCGGCTGTTACCAGCAATGAATCACCCGGCAGGAAAAAGCCAGCCAATAATCCCGTTTCTGAGAATATAATAATAGCCATCCCAACATAACCCGCCCAGACAACAAGCGCTTTAACATCGTATATCTGATGAAGTATTTCTTTTATGAATTCCAATATAAGACGCAAAAATACGAATATAATACTGTACCCGCAATGAATGATAACTTACATATTATGATTTAATTTTATATTATTGTTGGATGCATAACAAAAAATTTTGAAAATACAATCACACACAGAAATATTTGAAACCATTAAGAAAGTTATATGACTGGGTCCTGCACTGGGCTGAAACCCCTTATGGAGTAGCTGCATTATTTATATTATCATTCATTGAATCATCATTTTTCCCCATACCGCCTGATGCGCTGTTAATAGCATTATGTTTGGGAAGCAGAAAGCTATCGTTTAAATTCGCGTTGTACTGCACAATTGCCTCAGTGCTCGGTGCAATGGGCGGATACGCCATAGGACATTACTTATGGTATAATTCCGCTGGTCAGTTCACATGGATAGCCAATTTCTTTTTTGATCATATCCCCGGGTTTACTCAGAATGCATTTGCTGAAATTGAAACACAGTATAAAAAATGGGATTTCTGGATCATCTTTACTGCAGGATTCACACCAATTCCATATAAATTATTCACCATCACTTCGGGGATATTCAATATCAATATACCGATGTTCATAATTGCTTCTGTTGTCAGCCGCGGCGCAAGATTCTTTTTAGTAGCTTTCCTTATATGGAAATTCGGCGAAAAAATAAGGAATTTCATTGATAAGTACTTCAATATCCTTGCACTTGTATTCACAGCCCTATTGATTGGTGGTTTCGTATTGGTCAAGTACGCCATATAAAGTTTTATTTATTATATATTTATACTTATTTATAAACCCCCTCTAATTCAGAGGGGTTTTTTTATTCACTTTCTTTTCCACTCATGCTTGCCCTACATGCTATTAGCGAGGGATTGTTTGACGTTTGATGTTTGACCTTTGACATTTGACCTTTGACATTTGACGTTTCTCCTTTTACAACTTGTTACAATTCATACAAACCCTATTACAATCTTAATAGTATGTTTGTACAGATAAAATTATGAAAAAAGAAAACAGAACAATGAAAATTCAGGCAATAGTAACCAAACCTTTTTTTGATGCAGCAGAGCTATTTATGTACTCAGTAATGTTCATTGCATCAATTATAGCAGGATCACATTTACGCGTTCAGTATATTAATGCAAAATAAAATTTTTTAGCCGGGAACAAAACCGGTACAGCAAAAGTGTAATACATAAGACACTGAAACTGGAAAATAATATAAGTGTAACACAATTCTTCAATCTCACCAATATCCTCTTTTGCCGCTATAGTAACCCAAATTACATAGCGGCTTTTTTATTATTCGTTTTTTTTCAATATATGAATAAATGTTATTAGCAATACCGGCCTTTTAAAAATTGACGTAAAGAAATTGTTCGAACGAAGGTGGCAAAAAAAATTGTCTGAAGCCGGAAGCTGCAGGATGAGTTTTTTTCCTACACAGAAGTGAGAATAATTTTAGTCAATTTTTAAACAGCCTTTACTTTTTTGGTTCTTGGCACCTGTCCCGCACTATATGCGGGATGTCCAGACAAAAAGAACATATCTAATTTGCTGAAATTGCAAAAATTCCGGGGAAACCTGAAATTATAAAGAATTACAACAAAATAATTAAGATTTTGAGGCTATTATGGCGTTTTCGGGCATATTTTCCATTTACAATTGTTTTTGCAAACAATAATGGTTAATTTTGTATGATATTTTAATGAATACTTTAAATTTGAAAGGATTTCGTGGAAGAGCTTCATCAAACCGTGAAAACGGGAGAAAAACCATTACAGGATTCAGTTGTAACTGCACCAAATGAGATAAATAACGGCACTATTAAACCGGCTAATAAGCATAACACTAACGGTAAAAAATACAGCAAAAACAGAAATCATAAAAACTCAGGCAGCAGCAAGGTCCAGTCAGAAAGTTTATTAAACACACCTGAGGTAATAGCCGGTAACGGCAACGGTAATCACAACGGAAACGGTAAAAAAGTATCTGTAAACCAGCAAACGAAAGAAACTACGCAGGAACAAAAACCGCAAAATAAAAAGTACTTCAGGAAAAATCCCAACCAAAGGCGTTTTTTCAACCGTGATAGAAATCAAAACCAGTCACAGCAGCTGAATCTTTCAGGCAAAATGATAAGTGTTGTTGTACCTCTTTACAATGAAGAAGATTCACTCGTAGAGCTATCGGTTGCATTAAAAAAAGTTTTAGATAACATGCGTTGCAGCTGGGAAGTTTTATTCATTGATGACGGTTCAACAGATTCATCATACCAGAAGCTTCAGGAAATTCACAGGGTGAACAGCAAGTTCAAATGCCTGAAGTTCAAACGCAATTACGGCAAATCTTCCGCGCTCCAGGAAGGCTTTAGAGCCGCCAAAGGCGATTATGTTATCACAATGGATGCTGATTTGCAGGATGACCCGGAAGAAATTCCCGCATTAATTGCAAAACTTAACGAAGGATTTGACCTCGTTTCCGGGTGGAAAAAAGTACGCCATGACCCGTTTATCAAAAAACATACATCCAAGATCTTTAACGGTGTTACAAGCATGATGGTTGGCTTAAAGCTGCACGACTACAATTGCGGCTTAAAGGCGTATGTGCGTGATGTTGTTAAGAATGTAAAAGTTTACGGTGAAATGCACCGTTACATCCCCGCACTTGCCCACTTATCAGGCTTCCGTGTGACTGAAATGGCTGTTACCCATCATGAACGCAAATACGGTAAAACAAAATACGGCTTATCAAGGTTTTTTAACGGTTTGTTTGATCTGATCACAGTACTTTTCACAACCAAATACATTAAACGCCCGCTTCATTTGTTCGGTTTTATTGGTGTGCTAAGTTTTATGGCAGGCACAGGCATTTTGTTATACTTAACAATATTAAAGTTCTTCGAATCTACGCCTATCAGCGGCAGGCCGCTTTTCTTCGTTGGTATACTCATGGCCATTGTAGGTGTTCAGTTCTTTTCTATAGGCTTGATAGGTGAGATGATAACCAAAACTTCCGTAGAGAACGATAACGTGATTATAGATAAAACCCTGGGACTGGGATCGTAAATTTATCCCCGGCAAATTAATTTCAATTTAAGCATTACATCTTTAAACAGTAATATTTATTTTATCAATAATAATTTCAGCCCTGTTTTAATTTTATGAGCAATATCAGCGATAAGGCAATAGTATCACCAAAGGCATCTATCGGAAAAAATGTTTCCATAGGACCGTTTTCAATTATTGAAGATGACGTGAACATAGCGGATAATGCCCAGGTTCATTCAAACGTGCTCATACATTCCGGCACATCGCTCGCTAAAGGAGTAAGGATATTCCACAGCGCGATAATTGGCAATGAACCGCAGGACCTGAAATTTACCGGCGAAAAAACCACAGTATCTATTGGTGAAAATACTGTCATAAGGGAATTTGCCACCATAAGCAGGGGTACGAAAGCAAGGAACACTACTGTAATAGGATCAGATTGTTATATTATGAGCTATGTTCACATTCCTCATGATTCCATAATTGGCAACCATATAATACTTTCAAACGCTATTAACATGGGCGGCCATGTGGTTGTTGATGACTGGGCAATTATCGGCGGAATGGTAGGTATCCACCAGTTCGTACATATAGGCGCGCACTGTTTTATAGCTTTCAGCGCAAGAGTAACAATGGATGTACCGCCGTATATTCTGGCAGGCGGCTCGCCTCTTGGCTACAAGGGTCTTAATGTGGTTGGCTTAAAACGCCGCGGTTTTACAGATGAACAGATCAAAAATATTAAAAATACTTACAACCTTATTTACGGTCCGGAGTACAATATAAGCGATGCAATTAAGGCAGTAAAAGATACTGTTGAAATGACTGAAGAAGTTAAAACTATAATCTCATTCATTGAGCAAAGTGAGCGCGGGATCATCAGAAAATAATTCAGCTAACGGAAACCCGGCGGTAATACCGCTTGCTGAAAATAAAAAATGGGAGTTCCTTGATACAGGCGTAAGGTCAGGTGTGTTTAATATGGAGCTTGACATGAAGCTTGTTGAGCGCTGCAAAAGAGAAGATACTGCCTTTCTCAGATTCTACCGTTGGAGACCCTACGCAATTTCTTTAGGCTATAACCAGTCCAGACTTTCAAAAGAAGCGTATATTGATACTAATAAAGTTCGCTCTGAAGGAATGGATATTGTTACACGCCCGACGGGCGGCAGAGCAGTTCTGCATTCCGAAGAACTGACTTATTCGGTAATATTCCGCTCCCAAAAACATATCCATGAGCTGTACAGGGATATTTCCGTTGCAATAGTAAACGGGTTAAAGCAGCTTGATACCAAACTTGAAAAACTTTCATTTACAAAGGATACCCCTGACCTGCTGAAACTGATACGTACAGGCATGTATAACCTTTGTTTCAACAGCGCAATAAAAAACGAAATAAATTTTAAGGGCAAAAAACTTGTCGGAAGCGCTCAGCGCAAGTTTGGCGATATAGTTTTGCAGCACGGCTCTATATTAATAGGCTCTCACCATAAAAATATTGTCAACTACCTTAATATCACCGGCGAAGAGCGCGTTAAAATGCTGCGTGAAATTGAAGAAAAAACCGAATGCCTGAATAATATAACAGGCAGGAATATTGAATATAAAGATACAGCCGAAGCGGTGTTTAACGGATTCAAAACTACGTTCGGGCTGGATTTTAAAAGCATTAACAGGGTTGCAGAATTTATTGAACCGCGAATGAAGACACGGTTCACAATGAATTAACTAATATTACTTGGTATGACTGAAGGCGGGATAGTTAAAGTTCAGAAAGAAAGAAAAAAGATAACCACAAAAACCCTGGTTACCATGAAACAGCGCGGCGAGAAAATTACCGCACTTACAGCGTATGATTTCCTTATGGCAAGATATCTTGATGAAGCAGGAATTGATTTTATTTTAGTTGGCGACTCTCTTGGAAATGTAATTCAGGGCAACGCTACAACACTTACAGTAACACTTGATGAAATAATATATCACGCTAAAATTGTTAAGAAAGCTGTTAAAACAGCTTTACTTGTGGTAGATCTGCCGTTTATGAGCTACCATGTTGACCTGCGTGAATCAGTGCGCAATTGCGGCAGGGTTATGAAAGAAACCGGCGCTGATGCAGTTAAGCTTGAAGGCGGCGAGAGGATTGCTGAAGTAGTTAAGCATCTTGTTAAGGTAGGCATACCTGTAATGGGTCATTTAGGCTTAACGCCCCAATCGATAAATATTTTCGGCACCTATGTTACCCGCGGTACCGACCCCAAAGAAGCGCGTATGATCCAAAGGGATGCAAAGATACTTGAACAAGCCGGCTGCTTTGGCGTAGTGCTGGAAAAAATTCCCGCTTCGCTTGCAAAAAAAGTCACTGCTTCGCTGAAGATACCTACAATAGGTATCGGGGCGGGAGTTAATTGCGACGGACAGATCCTGGTAACGCACGATATGCTGGGCATGACAGAGATGTTCCACCCCCGTTTTGTAAGGAAATATCTCAACATTGCGGAGCAATCAAAGAACGCATTTAAGAATTACATTAAAGACGTTAAGCATAAGAAGTTTCCTGACAGGAAAGAAAGCTACTAGCTTTACCCTGAGAGAATGCCGAAGGCATGAACGAAGGGTCTCTTTTTATGGTTTCCCTGCTTTCATTGCCCTGATAAATCGGGTCTAAGACTTTTTTTAAATTTTAAATAGAGATTCCCGCTTTCGCCCCAAAGGGGTAAACAAGGAATGGCGAAAAAATAATGAATTTAAATATATTATTCATAGGCGATATAATAGGCGAGCCCGGCCTGAAGTATGTTGAAGAGAATCTGAAGAAGATCGTTGAAAAAAACAGCATACATTTTGTAATCGCTAACGGCGAGAACTTATCTGGCGGCAAAGGATTCCTTGATAAGGATGTAAAGCGCGCATATGATGCGGGCATTCATTGCATGACAGGCGGCAACCACACATTCAGCAAGCTGCAATCGGTTAACATACTGAAAGATGACGCAAGGATGTTGAGACCCGCGAATCACCACGATGATGTTTACGGCAGGGGCTACCAGCTTTACCCGGTATCTATCGAAGGCGGGCTGTTTAATCTTTGTGTAATTAACGTTATGGGCAGAGTTTACTTATCAACCTTAAATTGTCCATTCAGAACCACGAACAAAATTGTTGAACGCGTTAAAAAGGATACCAATTTAATATTTGTCGATTTCCACGGTGAAGCTACCGCTGAGAAAATTGCTTTCGGGTGGTATATGGATGGGAAAGTAAGCGCGGTTGTTGGAACCCACACACATGTACAGACAGCAGATGAACGCATACTGCCTAACGGCACGGGATTCATAACAGATGTTGGCATGACCGGCGCGTTTGACGGCGTTATTGGCGGCAATAAGGATGCCTCAATCGCCAGGTTTTACTACCAGACACCCCACAAAACAGATGTCGCAACCGGTGATGTAAAGATCAGCGCAGTAGTTGTGAACATTGATGTGAATACAGGTAAGTCAGTTGGAATAAAAAGAATATTTGAGCCGGGATTTAAATAGCTTGTCATTCCTTGTTTACCCCTTTGGGGCGAAAGCAGGAATCTTTTAACCGCAGAGGCGTGAAGGCGCAGAGTACAAACAGCAAACCTGACAGGTTTTGAAAACCTGTCAGGTTTTTTTCATTTCATATTAATCTTGGAAATCTGTTAATCTGAACACACTGTAAATCTGTTAATCTGATCAATCTGATGAATCTGCGATCTTACTTCATCAAAACCATTTTCTTTGTTTCAGAAAAATCGCTTGCCATCAGCTTATAAAAATACACACCGCTGGAGTAATTCGAGCCGTCCCAGTCAGCCTCATACGTACCGGGTCTCAGCTCTTCGTTTACAAGTGTCGTAACTTCCCCCCCCAGCAGATCATAAACAATAAGTTTCGTGAATGATGCCTTCGGCACTGCAAACTTAATTTTAGTTTGCGGATTGAAGGGGTTGGGATAGTTTTGGGAAAGAGAATAAACTGTTGGTAACAATATCGAAGTTGTGTTACCCGTAATTAATCCTCCGCCAGTAGTTGTTTTTAAAAGCCAGCTTTCACTAATAACAAATCCGGTCAATGCATTCAAAAAATAAACTGAAGAACACTTAAACCAAGATGGTCCTTCGATTTGATTTTGCCAATTTATACCAGAATTTGTAGTTCTGCAAATTGCACCATATCCAACTGTCCAACCAGTATCGGGATTAATAAAATAAATATCATGTAGGCTAAAACCACCTAAAGTAGAACTCAATGTCCAGGTTTCACCTGTATCATTGCTTTGATATATCTTACCTACATTGTTACACAAATATCCCGTATCTCCAGTAAAAAAAATTGAGGGTGTGTAAGTCATGCCAACAGGGTAAACTGAAGTATACCATGTAATTCCAGCGTTTGTAGTTTTTCTAACTATACCATAAGCATTGTTCATATCATAGCCACAAGCAAAACCTGTTTTGCTATCAATAAATGTTATTTCTTCTGTAAACATTTGATTATATATATTAATCCAATTTTGTCCACTATCGGAGGTTCTAAATAATATTCCTTCCGTTTGGGAAGAAAAACGAATAATACTTACAAAACCAGTAAATTGATCCAAAAAATAAACCGTACTAATTCCATCTGTTGAGATGGGTATGTTTTGAACATTCCAAGAAAGTGCACCATTTGTTGTTTTAAATAACCCATTTCCTGAAATCCATCCTGTATTTTCATTTAAAAAATACATACAGTATGTACCAGTCCCTGCACCTGGTATATCAAAAGTATTCCAAGTCAATCCTTTATCAATTGTCTTCCAACATGCAACATTTGGATGAACACCATTAATAAATCCCACACTATCATTAACAAAAATTATTTTTCGATAAAAACCCGACGGTATGTTATTCTGCCAAAACCAACCGCTTTGAGCATAGCATACATAGCTAATTATCATACTGAACAATATTACAAAAAGTTTTAATTTTTTCATTTTCGTAAAAATTTACTTCATCAAAACCATTTTCTTGGTTTCGGTGAAGTCATTTGTAATTATTTTATAAAAATACACGCCACTTGAAAAATTCGAGCCGTCCCAATCAACCTCATATGTACCGGGCTTAAGTTCTTCGTTTACAAGTGTAGTAACTTCCCTTCCCAGCAGATCGTA
>JAUQWQ010000079.1 GCA_030835085.1 Ignavibacteria bacterium | reverse complement strand
TTTAACTCACAAATATTTATAACTAACCAGAGCTTGTAAAAGGACTCTAAATATAAAATGAAAAACGGCATTAAAATATATCTGATCCAGAATTCAGCACCTATTACAGGGCTCTTTGTGGACATGTTATGCCCGCTGGTTAGCGATAAACGGAGGTTGTTAGGATAGAACCTCAAATTAATATAAGTTTTAAGCTAACCGCGGACAAAATAAAAAATGTTCGCGGTTTTTTTTTGGAGTAAACCTTCTTTAAGTCTCCTACTTTCCGGGGAGAGTATCCCGCAATGCGGGACGAGGGGGTCTGAAGTATTAAATAATGATTATGTGCCGGATGCTGAGTTATTCCGGTTAAAAATGATAATAAAATGAAAAGTCTAAAGAAATTATTCGAAATTTTAGGAAAATGGAAGTATGAGTACATTGCAGCTTCGCTGCTGCTCATAGTTTCGGTTGGTTTCCGCCTGCTTGAGCCTAAGATACTGCAGATGACAGTTGATAAGATCATTGCATTCTTTGTAACAGGCAAAGGCAACACGGTTACTGCAGATGACAGTATTACAAATTTTTTCTATTGGGTGCTGCCTGAGCTGAAAATTGAAAATTCAGGAATGATACTCATTTATCTTGGGGTGATATTCCTGATGATAGCGCTGCTGAGAGGTGTTACAATGCTTTCATCCAGCACAATATCGGCTGCATCAACAGAAAAAGCTATGAAGAAGCTGCGTGACCGCTTATTCAGCCACCTGCAGCACCTGCCGATGAAGTATTTCGGCAAAACACCCACCGGTGAGCTCATCCAGCGCTGTACGGGTGATGTCGAAACGGTCCGCAAGTTCGCAACAATGCAGGTAACTGAATCAATAAGGCTTGCGACAATATTCATAGGCGCTTTCATAATGATGTATCTTGTAAATACAACATATGCGTTTATTGCAATAATGCTTTTTCCCATAATGATAACCGCTTCATTCTTCTTCTTCAGGAAAGAAGGGGAGATATGGACCAAACATGAAGCCGAGCAGGATAAACTAACGGCAATGGTACAGGAAAATCTAAGCGGAATTCGTGTGGTAAAAGCATTTGCGAAGGAAAATTATGAAATAGAAAAATTCACCAGGCAGAACGAAGAAAAACGCAAATGGGGAATGAAGCTTCTCAGGCTGCACTCAATCTACTGGCCCGGAAGCGATGTGCTGGTATATACTCAGCTTGCAATTTCTCTTTTTGCCGGCTCATATTTTGTGCTTGATGGACGCATAACAATTGGTGAATTTACAGCGTTCTTTACATATGCATCATACGTAACATGGCCAATGCGCAGACTTGCGCAGCTTGTCAGCGAAATGGGTATGACACGCGTTGCAATTGAAAGGATATACTCGATACTCGAGCATCCCCGTGAAGATTACTCCGGGTTCAACAACGATGGCAGGGACCTAAAAGGTTCAATAGAATTTGATAACGTTTATTTTAAATACGAAGATGAAGAAGAAAACATATTGAACGGTGTAACAATGAAGATAAAGCCGGGTGAAAAGGTTGCGCTGCTTGGTCCAACTGGTGCAGGTAAATCAACCATAATTTCACTACTGATGAAATTCTATGAGCCTGATAAAGGTATGATCAGAATTGACGGACGCGATATCAATGAATACTCAAGACCGTTCTTACGAAGTAAAATTGGCGTGGTGCTGCAGAGGGCGTTTTTGTTTTCAACCTCAATTAAGGAAAATATCGCATATTCGGATCCTGATACGCATATTGAGGAGATCGTTGAATCAGCTAAGGTGGCAAAAATACACGATATCATAAGCGATAACTTCCCGAATTCATACGATACCATAATTGGTGAAAAGGGTGTAACGCTTTCCGGCGGGCAGAAACAACGCGTAACGCTGGCAAGAACGCTGCTTAAGAATCCCGATATACTTGTGCTTGATGACTCAACTTCAGCGGTTGATACCGAAACCGAGTTCGAAATTCAAAAAGCGCTTCGCGGTGTAACCGCCAGTAAAACTACAATTGTCATCGCTCACAGGATAACATCTGTGCAGGATTGTGACAGGATAATTGTACTTGATAAAGGCAGGGTTATAGAGCAGGGTACGCATGAAGAGCTGATTGAAAACAACGGGTTCTATAAGAAAATATTTGATATCCAGGTTTCGATTGAAGATGAGATAAATGAAGATATTGATAAGGCATCTGATGTGAAACGTGAAACGTCAAATGTGAAACGTGAAAAAGAATATAAGACAATCGTGTAATTAAAATTATCCTTCCCTCTTTAATTGGGGGAAGGATCTTAAAAAGTATAAAAAATGTCAAAACTAAAAGATAAACAATTTAAAACAAAAGGCTCACTTTGGCCGTTTTTACGGCGGCTGCTGAAGTACAGCTTTCGCTATCCCAAGTGGGTAGCGGGTTTTACGGGGTTTGTACTCCTTGTAGCGCTTGTTGAAGCGGTTTACCCGCTTGTATGGCTAAGCCTGCTTGATAAAGTAATAGTGCCCGCTGTTGAGCATTACAGAACAACAGGAGTATTGCAGCCGATTGATTCAGACCAGATAAGGAATTACGGACTCATTTTCCTCGGACTCGGCATAACACTTTCCATTGGTGTGTTCAGTTTCATCAACTTTGCCGGCAGAATACAGGAATATGTTATGTATGATATCCGCCAGGAGCTTTTTATAAAACTACAGGAGTTATCATTTTCATTTTTCGATAAATCCGCGGTAGGCTGGCTGCTTTCCAGGATATCAAGTGATACAGCAAAAGTAACCGAGCTTATTTCATGGTCGATGATAGAAGTCGTCTGGGGCGGCGGAATGATAATTTTCTGCGTAACTGCAATGTTCATTTATAACTGGAAGCTGGCGCTTATAGTGACATTGACGATACCGGTGCTTACGTTAATATCTTTCAAACTCAGGATGCTGATATTAAAGTATTCACGCGAAGCAAGAAAATACAACAGCGAAATGACAGCAAGATTTAATGAGCATATAAACGGCGTTGAGGTAAATAAAAGCCTTGTTCAGGAAGAGCGTGTAAGCGATGACTTTAAATCGCTCAGCGAAAAAATGAAGGTATCATCATACAAAGCGGCTTATTACCAGGCAATATTCATGCCGCTGATAATTTTCGGCGGCTCTGTTGCAGCAGCTTTTGTGATATACTACGGCGGTTCAATGGCAATTGTAATTCCCGCCGCGATAACCGTTGGTACGCTTGCGGCATTCTTTGGTTACGCCACAATGATATTTGAACCGATACTTGATATCTCAAGGTTCTATTCACAGGCGCAGAATAGTATATCAGCGGGTGAGAGGATATTTTCACTGATAGATACCGAAGCTATGATTACCGATAAACCCGGTGCCTTAAAGTATGGCAGGATATACGGTGATATTATGTTTGAAAATGTCTCCTTCCACTATGATGAAGGCAAAACGGTTCTTAAAGATCTGAACCTGCATATAGAAGAAGGTACATCAGTCGCTCTTGTTGGTGAAACAGGCGGCGGCAAATCAACAATAATAAACCTCATCTGCAGGTTTTATGAACCAACAGGCGGTGTGCTTAAGATAGACGGTGTTGATTATAAAGATAGAACTATGCAAAGCTTAAGAAGTCAGCTTGGCGTTGTACTGCAGACACCGCATTTATTCAGCGGGACTGTTAAGGAAAACATCAAGTACGGCAGGGATGAAGCAACTGATATTGAGATAATGAACGCATTAAGGGTAGTTGGCGCTGAGGATTTTATTGAAAGGCTTGATGAACAGGTGGGCGAAGGCGGTGAGCATCTTTCAATGGGTGAAAAGCAGCTTATCTCATTTGCGCGCGCTGTGCTTGCTGACCCCAGGATATTCATAATGGATGAAGCAACATCATCAATTGATACAATCACCGAAGCCAAGATACAGCGCGGGATCTCTGGTATCATGGAAGGGCGTACTTCAATTGTGATAGCTCACAGGCTTTCCACAATAAAGTATTGCAACAGGATACTTGTTATAAACCGCGGGCGGATAGTTGAAGACGGCAGTCATTATGAGCTGATGAAAAAGCAGGGCGTGTACTACAGGCTTTATACAAGACAGCTGAGGGAGCAAAGAGAAAAAGAAGTGATAAATGCGGCGTAGTGCAATTATCAATCAACAATGAGCCTTCCTCCTTCGGAGTAAGGTTTCGCCGCAAGAAACATGGCTCAACAAATAGCATTCCTTATATGGAGTGAGGTTCCACCACAAGCTTATCAGCTCCGGTAGGAGCGTAATGTTTGTAGTGATAAAAGGCATTTGTTTTTTAAGCTCCATTCCGAAGGAGCCCCTATGGGGTAGGAGCGGCATGTTAAAAAGTAAATTTGAAATGAATAATAATAAATTAATAAAATGCTGCGGATGTAAGGCAGTGATCAAAAATATCACGGGACCCAAACATGCCTACATCGGCTCCGATGCAGGCTGCTGGGATATTTTCTGCAGTGTGCTTGCCAAAGAATACACGGAATATAATGAGCTTTGGCAAACTCACAGGCTTACAGTGGATACATACGCTGCACAGCACCCGGGAAACCCGGGCAGAAAAGAAATTCAGTCGGTGTTTATACATTTAACAAGGCTGTATTTACAGCTTGAAAAGGGTCTGAACGGCAAACATGCAAATGATGTTATGCTCAATATTTCAAAATTCAAAGAGCAGTATGTGTGGCTTGATCCGCTGCCGGATTTTGAAGGGACTGTAAATATTGCTGATGTTGCAGGAGCGAAGAACCTTGATGAGCACAAACATGCGGTTGAAAAATGGGCGCGCAGTGTGTGGAATGCCTGGGCAAAACATCACGATACAATTAAAAATTTTGTAGAACATAATAAAATACTCAATGTCAACAGAAAGGAATCAGCTTATGGAAAATGAATATTACTACAATGAAACGGTAACAAGGTTTTATGACGCGGTTTATGATAATTTCCCGAATCTTTTATCGGGCGCTGATTTCTATCTTGATGAAATTAAAAATACCAAAGGAAAGGTGCTTGAAGCAGGAGTTGGTACAGGCAGGATATTTATGCCTGCATTCAACAGCGGGGCTGATATTTATGGGATCGATTACAGCAAAAATATGCTTGATGTTCTGAAATCCAAATTACCGGTTAAAGAACATCACAGGGTATGGCTTGATGATATCAGAAAATTTGATACAGGCGATTCATTCAGCCTGGTAATATCGCCTTTCAGGGTGTTTCAGCACCTGTTGACAATTGATGACCAGCTTGGCGCATTGAACTCGATCTATAATGTACTTGAGCCCGGCGGCAGGCTGATATTTGATGTATTTAATCCGGATCTTAAACGGCTTACCACACCGGTGGAAAATGTATTAGAGCATGACGGGGAGTACCTGCCGGGGCATAAATTGCAGCGGTACGCCTCAGTCAGTTATGATAACATCATTCAGCAGATGGACCTGAAATTCAAGTTCATATGGGAAGAAGGCGGCCTTGAAAAAACCGATACGTTTTCGACTCCCTTAAGGTATTATTTCAGGTATGAGCTTGAAAATCTGGTTGGACGTACAAAATTTACAATTGAAAACATTTACGGCAGTTTTAACCGTGATGAATTAGGCAATAAATCGAGTGATCAGATATTAGTTCTGAAAAAATAATGATTAAAGTCATTCCGCGTAAAGATTTTGATGATAACTTATGGGATAAATACTTTAGTTTATCCCGTGATATCATTAAGAAACATTATCCCGAAGGATACGATCCTGATCATAAATTCTTAGAGTTTAAAGAATTTATGATGAATCTGTCTAAAATTGATGAGTCTTTTAATGATTTTCTGATTCTGAATTGCGGTACGGCATCCGCATGGCTTGATAGTTCTGTATGGGAGGATGTTCACTATGCTGGATTTGATTATTTATCCGATGATGTAGATGAAAATGTTTTAAAGGCCGCAATTGAAAAGCTTTATGAAATAAATACTGTTTTACAATGCTCTCACACAGAGCTGGTTACATACAGAGAAAATTTGATAAATTACCTGAAGAGTATTGATACGCCTGTGATAGAAGATATCCATTTGTCAAGGCTCAGCCGTGAGAATATGGATACTTCACTTTATGAAGAGATTATCAAAAAAAGTGATTTGAAAAAATGGAATACCAAATGTTTAAATGAAATTCCCGGTGAAATCATTACCGAATTTGTTGAAAGTATAAACAAATGTTTTGAAGACAGAGACAGCTTGAATAAAAATTGTCATCACTATCCGCCATTAACTCCTGAGGCGTGGTATAAAGATAAGCAGAATCTAAAATCTCAGGGAACAAATCCGGAATTTATGATCTTATTTGATGATAACTGTAAAATTGCAGGATTTTGCTGGGTATGTATTGATTCATACAGGAAAAATACTGTAAGACATAATGGAGGTTTTACAGCGGTAAACCCGGGCTACAGAGGAAAAGGAATTGCTAAATACCTGAAAGCTAAAATGTATTTAAAATTACTTGAAGAGAACAAAGATTTTAAACATGTTACTACCGATACAATGCCATGGAATAAATACATGTATAAAATAAATGAAGAATTTGGATTTAAGACATACAAAAGGGGCTGCAGTTTTAAACTTAACGATGATTTTTTTAAAAGTTATCTGAATAAATGAAAATAGAATTAAAAGAAGTAACTGCTGAGAATTTTAACAAAATTTCGAAGCTTCAAGTAAAGGAAAGCCAGCAGGAATTTGTTGCTCCAAATGCTTATTCGGTAGCGCAGTCGAAATTTTACCCTTCATGGGTTTGCCTGGCGGCTTATGCCGGTGAAGAACCCATTGGATTTGCTATGTACGGAATTGATGATGATGATAATACCTTGTGGATAATCAGAATGATGATAGATGAAAAATTCCAGGGTAACGGATATGGCAGGGAAATACTGAAGGAAGTAGTAGAACATATAAAAAGCAGGAATTTTGTAAATGAAATATTCCTTAGTTTTGTACCCGGCAACGATACAGCCAAAAAACTGTACGAATCGTTTGGGTTTAAAGATACAGGCAGGATTGAGCAGGGTGAATTTGTTTATAAATTAGAACTGTAACCTTGGAGAACGTAAAAGAAATTAAGATAGAAACTATAAGGCTGGATGAACTGCCGTCCGAAGGGTGGCAGAAGTATTTCCATATGATGCAGGAAGTCCGCAGGAAACATTACAGGGATATTTACAATCCTGATAATACTGCTGAAGAAATGAACAGGGAATGGTTCAAATACTTTATGGCATATAAAGGTAAATCATTTGAGCAGTATGCAATATTTGTTAATGATGTTCCCCGCGGCTGGGTCGGATTCATGCTTGATAGCCGCTCAGCGAGCTTTAATTTCGAAGCTAATCATGATGTGATACCTGCGGATTTTCTGAAGATAATGCTTGGAAAAGTTTATGATTATATGCTGAAATATAATATACAAGATATGTATCACTGGACATTTGTGAACAGGAAAATTGCTGCATTAAAGAGCATTGGAACCGAAATTCAGGAAGAGATGATAAATACAAAGATCGACAGGAATGAAATGGATCCTGATTTTTATAAACAAATTGTGACAACCACAGATATAAACGGCTATAGACTGATGTTTTATGAAGAACTGCCAGAAGAGCTTTATGATAATTTTACCAACTTGATGTATGACATACTTGAAGACTACCGTGGTTTAAACCCTGTGAAGCAGGATAGAAAACGCATGGAAAAAGAGGATTGGCAGCTTAGAGACAGATCAGAAAAGTTATCCGGAGCGAAAATGCAGATGTATTTGCTTGTGACCCCGGCAAATGAAATTGCCGCATATTGCTCTTTGTATGTTGATAAGGATAACAAAGAAACTATCAGGCATAGCGGCGGTTTTACAGCAGTGGCAAGGGCACACAGAGGCAAAGGATTTGCGAAATTTCTGAAGGCGAAAATGTATTTAAAGCTGCTTGAAGAAAACAGTGATTTTACAAATATTGAAACTGATACTATGCCCTGGAACACACATATGTACAGGATAAATGAAGAATTTGGTTTTAAGCCCTTTAAGAATGGGTATGAATTTAAATTAACAAGTGATTTTATTAAAAACTACTTAAATTTGTAATATTGATAAATATAAACACATTGAAAAATTACGGGTGGAATGATTTTTTTGAAGCATATTTCGCTGAATATGCTGCAAAAGGATTACATGCCGCTAGAGTAGCAGTTGAACACAGAAATTATTATGAGTTGTATTCTGAATTCGGCGAGCTTACCGCGGAAAAATCAGGCAAGCTGTTTTACAGCACGGATGATTCAAACTTATTGCCGGCAGTAGGTGACTGGGTCGTTTTTAAACACATTCCGGATGAGAACAAAGCGTTCATTACCGATGTGCTGCCACGGAAAACGAAGTTTTCCAGGAAGAAGGCAGGTTCAACCACAGAAGAACAAATTGTAGCGGCAAATGTTGATACAGTTTTCATAATCAGCTCTCTTAACCAGGACCTAAACATGCGCCGTATAGAGCGCTACATGGCTTTGGCATGGGATAACAATGTTAAGCCCGTTGTACTGCTCAGCAAGGCTGATCTGTGTGAGGATGTCTTTGCAAAACTTGTTGAAGTGCAGCAGCGCTTTGCAGGAGTTGATGTGCACATTGTTAGTGCGCTGCAAAAAGCGGGAATTGATGAACTGCTGAAGTACTTTGAGGGTAACCAAACAATTGCCGTCATAGGTTCATCGGGGGTGGGTAAATCAACCCTGATAAACAGCATGCTTGATTGGGAAAAAATGAATGTTTCGGAAATTGGGCTGTACAAAGATAAGGGCAGGCATACAACCACTCACCGTGAGCTGACACTTGTGCCGGGCGGGGGACTCATAATTGACACTCCGGGTATGCGCGAAATACAGATGTGGGAAGGTGCTGAGGGACTCAGCGAACTTTTCGGGGATATTGAAAAGCTGATAGTTGAGTGCAAGTTCTCTGACTGCAAGCATGAATCCGAGCCCGGCTGCGCCGTAAAAGGCGCTATTGAAAAAGGCGAGCTTGATGAAGGAAGGTTCAAAAGCTACAAAAAACTGCTGGGTGAAGTAAGTTACTTTGAGCGCAAGCAGGATAAAAAAGCGCAGCTTGAAGAAAAGAAAAAATGGAAGAAGATCTCACAGCTCGGAAAACAGATAAGTAAAGAAAAGAGAGAGTAATTTTTTTTGTCACCCTGAACTTGTTTCAGGGTCTACTTGCATACTTCTAAATTTACGAAATAAAAAGTGCTTCTTTTAGAATCTGATTGGCATTCTTAAACCTTATTTCTTGCAAACAGATGCTGAAACAAGTTCAGCATGACACCGTTCCGGTCGTGTCGGGTCTTGCAACCCGACACGATAAAAATCCCCCTTTTAAAGGGGGACATGATCTACGAACCTGAAATATGTTTCAATTAATCTTAAATTTTAAATAACGATTTATCTGCGATGGGGATTTTCTTCCCTGGAGTCCATCAACTATGTTGATGAATGCATTAATTCAGTTAATGCTCTCCAAATTTCCTTTAATTCGTTCTCTTTGATCTATCCTGATGTCCGTCATCATACAATCCATTCACCTCAATAGCATTGCCCAATGCATCTTTAACAAACTTAAGCCTGAAGTATTCAAGATCTTTGAACATAAATGTATCTTCTGACATCGGTATCATAGCATATTTTTGCCTGCCTTTGCGCTGGTAATAGAGTCTGCCTGCTTCATAAGTGATGGTCCTGTCGTCGTAAGTTCCTGCGTAACTCTTCAATGTGGTTTCATCAACTGCCGGCGCGTTTAAAACGGCATTTAATGATTCAACCATCCATCTGTAAGTATTGATTTGCTGTTCATCCTTTGAACTCCCTGCAAGTTTCTCGAGCGCAAGTATCTGCGCCTTCTCAAGCGCAAGCTCTGATTTAACTTCCACATCGGGAGCCACGCCAACGCCTTCCCAGTTAGTTTTTGTAACCGGACTAATCGCTCTGCCGTTTGGTACAAAAATTGCAAATCCCTCGTTAATTGCTTTTACTCCGCCCGGGTGTGCGCCGCCTCCTGTAGTTTCGCCCACTATAGTTGCACGCTTAAGGTTTTTTAAATTGTATGAGAATTCTTCAGCGCCTGAAAAAGTGAACTTGCTGGTAAGCACATATACCGGTACATCAGGCATTCTTTTTCCGTCAATTTTACGAAGTGTCCAGTATTCTTTAGTTTCATCAGTGGGACGGTAATAAAGATCATTCAAATGCACGGGAGTCTCAGTGAATAAATAGCTGCAAATCAGCTGAACACCTGCGGGATCACCGCCGCCGTTCAATCGCAGGTCAAATATTATAGCATCTGTGTTTTCAAGGAATTTCATTACTGAAGCAACTGTCTCTTTTGAATAATCAGGTGAAGCGAAATTCCTGAAATCAACATACCCAATGTTGCCCGGCAGTCTTTCCACTTTTTTAAACCCGTAGTTTTCCTTCTTCAGCATTTCATTCCAGTGTTTCTCATCATCCGGATCCCTGCCGTTTTTTTCCTGCTCAATAAGCCGCTTCGCATCCTCGGGTGAGAACCTTACCCTGATATGTTTATCCTTACTTACAGACTGCAGGTCAGCGGTTAGAGTTTCAGCAAATTTCATCGGGTCATCAATACTATCGTAACTGCCTGCGGCAAGATTTTGTTTGATGAGTTCACCCATTTTTTTTGCAAGATCCGGAAAGATATAGTTCTCATCCAGTAATGAAGAGATCTTTTTGACGGTTTGCTGCTTGACTTTTGCATCAAAAGTGAAATTTACGGGCTCCTGCTGCGCAAATGATATCTTTGCAGCTATCATGAATCCGATAAACAGGATGAATATCTTTAATTTAAGCATTTATATAACTCCTTATGTATATTTTTATATTAATATGACGTTCCATCAATTGATAAGGTTGCATTGTTAACTCAGTTTCAATTCCATTTTGATAGTTGAACGGGCATACTTGGAATTATGATTTTCTGTCAATATAAAACCAAGTTTTTTATATAACTTCATTGCGGCGATAAGTTTAACATTTGTCTCAAGGAACAGAATTTTGGCATTCTTTTCTTTGGCAAGTCTTATGATCTCTTCGGCAAGCTTTTTACCTATTTGCTTCCCCTGGACTTTTTCGGTTACTGCCATTTTTGCAAGTTCATATTCGCCTTCGCTGTACTTTAAAAGAGCAGCAGTGCCTACAATATTTCCCTTATACGAAGCAAAGACTACTTCTCCGCCTTTGTTGATTATCTCTTCTTCAGGATTCAGCAAAAGTACTTTATCTTCGTTTTCAATTGTGAAATATTTGTTCAGCCATTCATAGTTCAGTTCCCTGAAAAGGTCCTTGTATTCAGGCCGGTACTTCAGGATTTCAATCCCTTCGAACTGTTCCTGTTTGATCTTTTCGCTTATCCTGTGATACATATCTTTCTCATCCAGAGCATTTTCCAGCTTGCTTATGATGTACATCATGTCAAATCCGGTTTCCGAAAAAAGATCTTTGACCGCATTTTCGAATCCCCGCCAAACTGGTTTAAGCTCGCTGATCATATCAAGCCCTTTGGGCGAGAGTGCAAGAAGCCGTTTCCTGGTATCTGACTTATCTTTTATAACTTTTACCAATCCTTTTTTTACAAGGATATTTGCAATCTGCGTTACTGCAGGCTGAGTGTATCCAAGCTCAGATGTAATTTCTGTAATTGTAAGAGGCGATCTCTGGCTAAGGAGGTAAAACATAGTGAACCACCTTGGTTCAAAATCTATATTTTGTTTCTGATAAATTTTAGCCCCGTCCTGAATGAACCGGTCGGTTAAGAGTCTTAATCTGGTACCAAAGGCTACTTCACCCAATTGTTTTAAAAATTCCATATTTATTAACTAATATATATAAGCACTTATATAAATATAATATGTTAATTTTGAAATGTCAAGGGAATAGTTTAAAAACAGTGAATTATAGGGATTTTTGGCTGTATTTTTACGAATTTTATTAGTATCTTTGTGAGTCAAAAATTATAGATTTTCTTACCTGAAATTCCCCAATTTAGACGCAAAAATCACTCAAAAATTTTCAATTAAACAAAGAAACAGGAAATAACTTGAAGAAACTTGTTCACAATGATAAGATACGCAATATTGCTATAATAGCACACGTAGATCATGGTAAAACCACACTTGTAGATCACATGTTCAGGCAAAGCGGTATGTTCCGCGAAAACCAGGAAGTAGCGGACAGGGTAATGGATAATATGGACCTTGAGCGCGAGCGCGGCATCACAATTTCAGCAAAGAACTGTTCGGTTTTATGGAATGGCGTTAAGATCAACATACTCGATACACCGGGTCACGCGGATTTTGGCGGCGAAGTTGAGCGCGCATTAATGATGGTCGATGGTGCGATCCTTCTTGTTGATGCATCCGAAGGGCCGCTTCCGCAGACAAGGTTTGTTTTGAAGAAAGCGTTAACTTCAGATAAAAAAATTATTGTCCTGATAAATAAAATAGACAGGAAAGACGCACGCGCAAAAGAAGTGCTTGATGAGATCTATAATTTATTTATGGATCTTGATGCTACAGAAGAGCAGATAGAATTCCCGATACTTTATGCTATAGGCAGGGAAGGTATTGCGCAGAATACGCTTGATGGAAAAGGAACTGACCTGGCTCCGCTGTTCGATAAGATTATTGAAATGATCCCGGGTCCGGTTTATGATGAAAATGAGCCGCTTCAGATACTTGTTTCAGATCTTGATTACTCAGATTATATTGGCAGGCTTGCCATCGGCAGGGTTGCCAACGGTAATGCGCATATTAATGATTCACTGGTATGTATAGGTGATGATGGTAAGCTGAAACCGCTTAAGATCACCAAACTTCAGGTTTATGAAGGGCTAAAACTGAAAGAAGTAGAAAACGCTGAGCCCGGTGAAATTGCGATTCTATCGGGAATTGAAGATGTGCATATTGGCGATACAATATGCAGTAAGGATAATCCAAAACCTTTGAAGAGGATAATGGTTGATGAACCTACAATTTCAATGGTGTTTGGTATCAACACTTCACCGTTTGCAGGCAAGGATGGAAAGTACGTTCAGTCAGCCAAGCTTAAAGAAAGGCTTATAAAGGAGACCCTGAGGAATGTTGCCCTGAAAGTTGAAGTTACAGAAAATGCGGATACTTTTATTGTTAAAGGCAGGGGTGAGTTCCAGATGGTTATTCTGATAGAAACACTGCGCAGGGAAGGTTATGAAATGTCAGTGGGCAGACCCCATGTGATATATAAAGAAAAAGACGGCAGGAAAGTTGAACCCATAGAACATTTGTTCATTGATTGCGAAGAGACATTTGTTGGTGTTGTCACCGATAAGCTTTCGCAGCGCAAAGGCAGAATGGTGAATCTTGTGAACCACGGAACGGGCAGAGTCAGGCTGGAATTTACCATTCCTTCACGCGGTTTGATAGGCTACAGGAATGAATTTTTGACCGATACCAAAGGTACCGGTATAATGAACTCATACCTGGAAAGCTATGAAGAATACCGCGGCGATTTCCCGATAAGAACCACAGGTTCGCTTATATCCGACAGGCAGGGCGAAACCACAGGTTATGCGCTGTTTAACCTAGAGCCGCGCGGAACGCTGTTCTGCTCTCCCGGCGAAGCGGTTTATGAAGGTATGATCGTGGGTGAGCATAACAGGGATAATGACCTGAATGTGAACGCCACCAAACCTAAAAAACTATCCAACATGCGCGCATCAAGCAAGGATGAAAGTATCATACTGACTCCTGTTGCACCAATGACGCTTGAAAAAGCGATTGAGTTTATTAATGATGATGAAATAGTTGAAGTTACACCAAAGAATATAAGGTTAAGGAAGTCCTTGCTTTCAGCCCAGAAAAGGCAGTCAGGCGGTAAGGCTTAACATTAACCAAACATACTACAAAAAATCTTAACTTTTCTGTATAAATTAATTGTAATCTTTATTAAATTACGGGATTATTATTTTGAAAAATTTAATACTAGTCAAAACAAATGAAATTCAGTGAGATAGAATATAAACGCCCGAACGTTTCAATTATATCAGAAAAATTTGAGCACCTGGTGAACTTATTTCAGAAAGCCGAAAGCTTTGATGAACAGGATGCGCTTATAAGGAATATCAATGACCTCAGGATGGAGTTCCAGACCCTTGGTACCATTGCGAGTATAAAATACTCGATAGATACCAACGATAAGGAATTTGAAGAAGAACAGAATTTTTATGATGCAAATTCACCAGTGTTTGACGGGCTTGTTCATAAATATTATACTGCAATAGTTAATTCTAAATTCCGCCCTGAGCTAGAAAAGAAATGGGGCAAACAGCTCTTTGATGTTGCCGAAGTTACTTTAAAGACCTTTTCACCTGAAATTTTAGAAGACCTGAAAAAGGAAAATGAATTAAGAACAGACTACTCAAAACTCCTTGCATCAGCTAAAATATTTTTTGACGGAGAAGAAAAGAACCTTCAGGGTTTGATTCCTTATATGGAATCAACTGACAGGGAACTGAGAAAAGCAGCCAACGAAGCAAAATGGAAATTCTTTGCTGATAACGAAGAAGAATTTGACAGGTTATACGATGAGCTGGTTAAAATAAGAGCAAGAATGGCCAAAAAGCTTGGTTATAAAAATTTTGTACAGATGGGTTATGACAGAATGGGCAGAACTGATTATAATTCGGAAATGGTCAAGAAATTCCGTGACCAGGTACTTGAAACAATTGTGCCGATTGCTGTTAAGCTTAAACAGAAACAGCAGAAGAGGCTTGGGCTTGAATCATTTAAGTATTACGATCAGCCGCTTGATTACAAATCAGGCAATGCTAAGCCGCACGGTTCCCCTGACTGGATTGTAAGCTGCGCCAAAAATATGTATTCAGAGCTATCGCCGGAAACAAACGAGTTCTTCAACTTCATGCTTGATAATGAAATGATGGACCTTGTTAACAAAAAAGGCAAAGATACAGGCGGTTACTGTACATTTATTGAAAAGTACAAATCACCTTTTATATTTTCAAACTTCAACGGTACAATGGGTGATATAGAAGTATTGACCCATGAAGCGGGTCATGCTTTCCAGGCATACTCCAGCCGTAACTTTGAAATTCCTGAATATTTCTTCCCAACCTCTGAGGCTTGTGAGATACACTCTATGAGTATGGAATTCTTAACGTGGCCGTGGATGAACTGTTTCTTTAAAGATCAGACTGATAAATTCAAGTACTCGCATCTAAAAGGCTCTGTTATATTCATACCGTACGGAGTTTCAGTGGATGAGTTCCAGCACTGGGTTTACGATAACCCCGAAGCCACTCCTGCTGAAAGAAAACAGGCATGGCTTGATATCGAAAAGAAATACCTCCCGTACATAGATTATGATAATAACGAATTTCTTGAAAAAGGCGGCAGATGGCAGCAGCAGAGACATATTTATTTGAGTCCGTTTTATTATATAGATTACTGCCTCGCACAGATATGCGCATTCCAGTTCTGGAAAAAATCCAATGAGAACAGGGAACAGGCTCTGGAAGACTACTTAAGGCTCTGCAAAGCCGGAGGCAGCCAGTCATTTTTGGGACTGGTTAATACCGCAAATCTTATTTCACCGTTTGAAGACGGATGCCTGAAGTCATTTATGGGAGTTATTGATAACTGGCTTGAGAGCTTTGACGACGCAAGCGTAAACTGAAATTAAATCTTTCCCTGAAGTGAAGGAGGGTAAATGAACAATCTGATTATCTCAATTTTGCTTTTGTTTGTTTTAGGCTCTGCAGTAAAAGCCGACCTCCTTCCCGACGGAAAGAAGAAAATTTCATACAGTTTTGAAGTAACCAATTTAGATTCATTCCCCGGTTACACTTTTGTAGCTTACCCCATCAATACTTCAAATGGTATACCAATGATTTTCGGAAGTGTTCTTAAATTCTCAAAGAATATTGAGCTTCCTTGTAAATTTGGTTCACCCGTAATTTACGCTATCAAAAATGAAGATTTTAATGCTGTCAGATTTGATTCACTTAATCAAATAATTGATAATAATACCCGCAGCTCACTTCTGGGTGAATTCATGAAAAACGGTAAATTTATTCCTTCTCTTAAAATTAACTGCAGTTCTTTTGCAGATAGAGATGCAAAGTATTATTATGTGCAGGAATTATTCCGTGTAGAAAGTATTGATGCCGATACGATGATAATCAGATCCACTAAGACACTTTACAAAGATACTCAGAAGAACATTATTGATGCTAAGGATTCCAAAAGCGGCGTAAAAGATGATATCGTTTCTCCCGGAGAGAAGTACAGCTCATACCTGTTAGTAATTATTCCAGTGCTTGCACTCATAGCAATTGTTTCCATTGTTCTCATCAGAAAAATGAAAAAGTAGTATGCAAACTTATTTTACAGCTTTGTTGTTAACAATTGCTGTTGAATCAGGTGTGTATTTCCTCTTTATCAGGAAAAATCCCGTAAAATTATTATTTTATTCAATTATTATCAACTGTTTAACCCACCCTATAGCCTTTTATATCTATACTGAATTATCACTCAAATATGAATTAAATAATAATTTCAATATATATTTTTTAATTACCGAAATTATTGTATTTTTAGCTGAAGTTTATCCATTAAAGATTCTACTTAAGATTGATTTGCCCAAAGCAGCGGTGATTGCTTTTTCAGCAAATCTCGTTACAGCGTTG
>JAUQWQ010000078.1 GCA_030835085.1 Ignavibacteria bacterium | reverse complement strand
TATGAGGATGGTTACCACCGCACGGAGTCAGAAATTGCCCGGAAAAATTCCGGTAAGGAAAGACTGTTCGGCGGCAGGCTGTTTTATGAATCCAAATTCTTTGGTACAACCAAGCTTGGCTTAACTTATTATAATTCCGAGTACGATAAACCGTTTGAGTATAAGGGCCTGTATGATTTCCACGGTACTAAATCAAACGCCATTGGTGTTGATTATGATATGGTCTTCAAAAATGTGAATGTTTTTGGCGAGTGGACTAGAAGCTACACGGATATTGTTGGAGGAGTTACAGGCGTAAAATTCCTTTTCTTTAAGCTTGCTGATGTTGTATTCATGGTAAGGAACTACCCCAAGAACTTTATAAGCCTGCATTCATACGGTTTTGGCGAGCAAAGCGGTACATCGCAGAATGAGTTCGGGATTTATTCAGGTATCAGGTTTAAGATCGGCAAACTGGCTGTCATTAATGCGTATTATGACCAGTATAAATTTCCATATGCAACATTCTATAATCCAGTGCCAACAACAGGCAGGGATTTTATGACATACACTCAATGGAATGTAAGCCGTAACCTGACACTTTACACCAAATACAAAAATGAAATTAAGGAAGATGTAACTTCTGTTATAAACAGCAGCGGATTTGAAGAAGATAAAATTTATGAGCGCGGTCAGACAAATTACCGCCTGCAGTTTGATTACGATATTTTTAAAACCTTCCGCGTGCGCAGCCGTTTTGAATATGTTTTTGTTGATTACCAGGGCTACCATACCGCTGAAAAAGGGTTAATGTTCTTTTCAGATTTCAGGGTGCTGCCGTTCAGGGATATTGTTCTTGACGGCAGGTTCATTATATTCCAGACTGATTCATTCGATTCACGCATCTATGAATATGAAAACGAACTAAATGGAGTTGTTTCAAACCAGGGGCTTTATGGTAAGGGCAGAAGGTGGTATTTAATGCTAAAGTACAAGCCTTATAAATTCCTGGAGCTTTCTGCAAAGTATGCCGAAACAATTATCGAAGGAGCGAAATCAACCGGCTCAGGCAACGATGAAATTATGGGTGACCTGAAAAACCGCTTCTCACTCCAGCTTGATATCAAGTTTTAAATATCCTGCTTATAGTGAGCGATTCAAGTTATATAGTTTCTGTTAAAGTTTTTTTAAGCCCACGACTTCAGTCGTGGGAATAATGATCAAATGCTGATGTCCAAACCGTTTTAACGGTTTGTAACTAAAAAGCATTGAATAGGAATTTCTGAAAACAATTTTCATTTCCTTAACTGTTGCAACATACCTGCTGATTGAATATAATTAATGACATAATAGAGCTTTTACGGGAAGAATTCCCGGGGCTTGAACCTAAGCCAAGCAAGGCAGATTCGCTGGATATAATTATAGCCACAATGCTCTCCCAAAATACCACAGATAAAACCAGCTACAGGGCTTTTATGAACCTTAAAAATGAGATAGGCACCTGGGAAGAAGTATTAAAAGCTCCATTAAGTAAAATAAAAAATGCCATCAGGGTATGCGGACTCACTAACCAGAAATCGGCTGCAATAAAAAAGCTACTCAAAGAATTAAAGCAGAAAAAAGGTAAATTGAGCCTAAAGTATCTTACCAAATTAAGTGATGAAGAAATCTATGAAGACCTTTTGCAGTACGATGGTGTTGGTTTGAAGACAATTTCATGCGTTATGGCTTTCAGCCTAGGCAGGGATGTGTTTCCTGTTGATACACATGTTCATCGGCTGGCAAACAGGCTTGGAATTGCAAATGCTGTTACACCGGTTAAGACATTTGAGCAGGTGAAGGATAAAATTCCCGAAGGAAAAAAATTTTTACTGCATACACTGCTTATAAGGTTCGGCAGGAAAATTTGCCGCTCGCAGAATCCGCTTTGCGGAAGCTGCAGGCTGTATGACTTGTGCAGTTTCAGGGAAAAAGAGTTTTATGCTGAAAAGCAGGAATTGATGAAAAATAAAACTGAACCGGTTGATAATAATTTCATAATATTAGAGCACGTGTAAAATGCATTTCGATAAGGGCAGGGTAAATAAAATATTGATAATTAAGCCGCAGGCAATAGGCGATGTATTGCTTTCAACCCCTGTAATTGAAAATATGCGCCATCACTTCCCCGATGCAGAGATCAATTTCTTAACTCAGAGTTACTGCCGCGAAGTGCTCGAAGGGAATCCTTACCTGAACAGGGTGCTCACATACGATATCGGCAAGGGTGATAGTTCGTACTGCCTGATAAGGAATATCCATAACCAGAAATATGATCTTATCATGGACCTGTTCGGTAACCCAAGAACTGCTATAATAGTCTTTAACAGCGATGCGCGCTACAGGCTGGGTTTCAGGTTTAAATGGAGAGCGCTTGCGTATAACATCAAGGTTAAACCCAGAAGCAGCGAAGTACATAATATAGAGTTCAATCTTGATGCAGTTAGAGCGCTGGGACTTGAAGTAATTTCAAATAAGCCGAAAATTTATCTGAACGGTGTTCACACTGAATTTGCTGATGAGTTTTTCAGTAAGAATGATTTGCATGGTAAACAGGTGATAGGATTCAATCCAAGCGGTACTTGGCCAACAAAGGTGTGGAACGAAGAAAAATGGGCTGAGCTGGGTAAAATGTTCAGTAAAGATTCACGTATATTATTATTCTGGGGTTACGATAAAGAAAAAGAACTTGCCGAAAGAATTAAGCAGTCTATTGGTGATAGCGCTGTTCTCATTCCTGAAGTAAATCTTAAATACATGGCAGCACTTATAAAGAAATGCAGTTTGTTTGTTACCAATGATACGGGTCCGATGCATGTATCCTGGGTAAGCGGCGCAAATACGGCAGCAATCTTCGGACCTACTAATTCACACTTGCAGGGTCCGCAGAGCAAAAACTCGCTGGTAATAAAAAATGGATCACTTAACTGCCTGGGCTGTAATTTAACTCAGTTAAGCGAGTGTCCGAATGAGCATAAATGCATGAATGGGCTAAGTTCTGAAACAGTATATGATAAACTACTGGCATTTATGAAATTACAAAGGTAATAGGGAACTTATTGCCGGCATATCTTCGTTTAATTATTGTTGTTAAAATAGAAGGAAAAAAAATTGTTTAAATTAAGGTTATTTGCTGTAGCAGCATTGTTGTTGGCGGCTAATTCAATTTTCACTCAGAATGCTTTTGAAGATGCCCTGAAGAAAGCCTCCGCGGAAAATAAGCGCGTAGTTGTGGATGTTTATACTGACTGGTGCGGATGGTGCAAAAAAATGGATGCCGAAGCTTACAGTAATGATGAGGTGAAGAAATTACTTGAAGATAATTTTGTGGTTTACAAACTTAATGCCGAAGGTAAAGAGAAGTTAACTTACAACGGAAAGAAGTATACTGAAGAAGAGCTTTCTTATTACTTCGAAGTATTCAGCTTCCCGACAACGATATTTCTTGAGCCTGACGGCAAGGTGATATCATTTAAATATGATAATTACCCGATGAAAAATATTCCCGGTTATGTTAAAACCGATGAGTTCAAAAAACTTCTGATATTTTTCAGAGATGGCAAGTATAAGGATATTGATCTCAGTACAGTAATTTAGTACATCAATATTAAACTTAATTAAAGTAATTAACAAACCGGGCGGGTTAAAATAACCCGCCGTTTATTTTAGTATAACTGAATTGTTAAGAAAGGGGTACCAGTATTATTAGGACATCAATAATTCTGTTAGATAGATATTAAGCAGAGCGCATTTCAGCTAAATTTTTGAGTTTTTTCTTAATTTAAACCAAACATATCCTTTATATAACATTAATCCAATTTCGCAATTTTTGTATAATTAGAATATAATTATAAGGAATTTTAACGAAAAAATGAAAATAAAGTACTTACTTTTAACAGCACTCTTAATTTGTGCGTCCTCTCTTAATGTATTTGCGCAGGATAGCAGAATTACAGGAAAGGTTCTGGATGGAGCAAACGGCAGCGTACTGCCTGATGCAGTCCTGAAGATTGAAAATTTAAACAAAGGAACAGCCTCAGATCTTGATGGAAAATTTACATTTGATAATATTGCCTCAGGTGAGGTGAACGTAAGAGCATCATATGTAGGTTATGTTTCGCAGATAGTGAAAGTGAACGTTAAATCAGGTGAAGTTGTTAACCTGGATTTTGTGCTTCAGCCTGAAGGTACATTGACCGATACTGTTACAATTGAAGCTACAAGGATCCAGAACAATGAAGCATCGATGCTGCTTAAGCAGCAGAAGGCTGAAAATATCCAGGATGGTATTTCAAGCCAGCAGATAAAAAGGACCGCAGATGCTACAAGCTCTGATGTATTAAAAAGAATAGTCGGTGTTTCTATAATCGATAATAAATTCGTATTTGTAAGAGGTACCAACGAGCGGTACAGTGCAACCACACTTAATGGTGTTATACTTCCCAGCACTGATCCTGAAAAGAAAGCGTTTTCATTCGATCTTTTCCCCAGCAACCTGCTTGATAATATCGTGATTTCAAAATCATATACCCCTGATCTTATCGGCAATTTCTCAGGTGGTTTAGTGCAGGTAACAACCAAAGATTTCCCTGACCAGTTTTCAATGAACTTTACAACATCATCATCATACAACACAATTTCAACCGGCAAAAATTTCCTTTCATACAATGCCGGCGAAAAGAAACTGCTGTTCTTTAATTCCGGAAGGGATAACGGCTCAAGGCAGCTTCCTTCAATTTTCCCCGGGCAGACAGTGCTTTCATCAAACTACAATGTGCAGGAAGTAAAATTATTCAGCCGGGCGCTTACCAATAACTGGGCACAGGAAAATTCAACCGCGCCTGTTAACGGCGGCTTCCAGCTTTCATTGGGTAATAACATCACAATAGGAAAATCAAACAGCCTTGGGTTCTTTGGCGCATACACATACAGCAATTCATTCAGCTCCAAAAGCATTGAAAGGCAGAGTTTTTCTACCGATAATTTGCAGGAGTCAAAATATACAGGCAGCCAGTCAGAATACGCTGTTTTGTGGGGCGGCTTGCTTAATGTAAGCTTCAGGGCAGGTGATAATAACAAGTTCAGTTTTAAGAATACTTATGTATTCAACTCTGAAGATGAAACAGATTACCAGGAAGGATTTAACAATCCGCAAACGCAGGATAGAAAACTTTACTCGACAAAATTTGTTGAGCGTGATATGCTTTCTTCACAGCTCTCAGGTGAGCATTTCATAAGCTCGATTGGTAAATTAAGGATAACATGGCGCGCATCATACTCTGAGGCAGATAGAGACGAGCCTGATTATAAGACATTACGCTACCAGAAAGAAATTGGCACCGAAGGCAGATATTACGCATCGCTCAGCACCGGTGAGCCTAATTCACTTGGCGGCGGAAGGTTCTTTTCATGGTTAAAAGATATTAACCGTTCGGTTGAATCCAATTTTGAGTTCAATTTTAAACCTGCAAAAAAGATAGAAGTTAAAACCAAGGTCGGTGTTTTCTTTAACCGCAGTTCAAGGGATTTCAGCGCAAGGCTTTTTGCTCCGAAACTTGTTGACGCGAATAACTTCGCGTTGATATACCTTTCACCTGATTCGCTGTTTATGCCTGAAAATATTGATACTAATAAGATTTTGTATTATGAGCTGACAAGGAAGTCAGATTCATATGTTGCCACAGAAGATCTTGCTGCAGGATATATGATGGTTGATGTTCCATTAGGCAAATTAAGGACTGTTATCGGCGCAAGACTGGAATCAAATTTAAGCAAGCTCAGCTCATTTGACCAGATCGGCGAACCGATACAGAGAAATGTCAACAAAAATGATATACTGCCCTCTGTTAATTTAACTTATGCGCTTAATCCAAAAATAAATTTACGCGCAGGTTATTACCAGTCTATTTCAAGACCGGAATTCAGGGAAATAGCGCCGTTCAGCTTCTATGACTTCGCAGAGCAGATATTCACGATCGGTAATCCTGATCTTGAACGTAACCTGATAAGGAATTATGACCTAAGGTTCGAGTACTTCCCGTATGCCGGTGAAATAATTTCAGTGAGCCTGTTCTATAAAAAATTCGATTCTCCTATTGAAGAAGTGTTTGTACCTAACTCAGGCGCAGATAACAGGGTAAAATCATACCAGAATGCCAAAGGCGGAGCAAATAATTACGGCATAGAGCTTGAAGCAAGAAAGAACCTGGGGTTCATTACAAAACACATGAAATATTTTTCACTGAACGCGAATATTTCAATTATAAATTCTAAGGTTGATCTTTCCGGCATCGGTTCAACTGTAACCAACCTTGAAAGAAGACTGCAGGGACAGTCACCCTATACAATAAACATGGGGCTGTACTACGATAATTCAGATCTTGGCACCAGTGTAAATTTATCCTATAACCGTTTCGGAAAAAGGATATCCGAAGTAGGCCTTGAAGGTCTTTCAGATATTGAAGAGAACGGCAGGGATGTAGTTGATCTTTCTGTAATGCAGAGACTCTTCAAGAACTTTGAAGTTAAATTTACAGTGAAAGATATACTCGCCCAGGATTATCTTTTCACACAAACAGTTGCAGGTAAAGAAGAGATGTTTAAAAAAATAAATGCCGGCACGGGTTTTTCATTAAGTCTTTCATATAAGTATTAAGATATTGGGTTTGTTAAGAAACTATTAAGAGCATTACTTAAATCCCGCTAAATCAGCGGGATTTATTATTTTCGGTTAAGATATATTCACAATACATTAACAATTCCTTATTGGCTGCCTAACACTTTTACATTAAATTTGTTCAATATCAAAACTTAAAATCTGAAAATAAAGCAAACTCCAGAGAAAGGATTTAAAATGCTTAAACAATTTCTATTAGCTGTTATTTCGGTAATAGTATTAGGTTCATCTGTATTTTCAAATACGTGGACAGATACATTGACCGGAAGTATTACTTCAAATGTTACATTACAGAACACAAAAAGATACCTGATGCTGGGTACAGTATTTGTAAAATCAGGCGGAACGCTTAATATTCCCGCAGGCACACAGATTTTTGGCGATAAGAACTCTAAAGGTACACTTGTTATTGAAAGAGGCGGCACAATCAATGCAAACGGTTCAGCAGGTGCTCCAATTGTATTCACAAGCGCTCAGCCGGTAGGCACAAAAGCAGCAGGTGACTGGGGCGGCGTTGTTATACTTGGCAAAGCAAGAATAAACACAGCATCAGGTGCTGATACTGCGGCAATTGAAGGTATATCACCATCAGTATTTTATGGCGGAACAAATGACGC
>JAUQWQ010000077.1 GCA_030835085.1 Ignavibacteria bacterium | reverse complement strand
TTGTAACAGGATTAAACGGATTCGGATAATTCTGTTCCAGGGTATATTTTTCCGGGACCTGATTATGCCAGGTAATTCCGCCATTCAGTTGGTTATGATATTTCAGTACCATTGCGCTTGAACCTGCAATAAATGCGGAATCATATCCTTTGCTATATACAGCATTTAGTGTCGAAGCACCGCTGTTCTTTATTTCCCAGCTTGCGCCGCCATTGGAAGTTCTGAATGTATATCCTGAAGCTCCTACAACATAACCCGTGTTCATAGTGGGGAATGATATTGAATACTGTGAAGCCGAAATTGGAGTAACTACAGTATCCCAGTTAGCACCGCCATTGGTAGTTCTTCTCAGGGTTCCACCAATACCGCCCAGGTAACCGGATGTGGCATTGATCATATTTATCCAGTATAAAGTGGAAGTGTAATTTGCGTTTTGGGTATTCCATGTTGTTCCGCCATCAGTAGTATTCTTAACTGTTCCGGATGATCCTATAAAATATCCGGTAAGTGCATTTACCATATCAATTCTGTATAATGTTGTGGTAACACCTGTTGTCTGCAATGACCAGTTAAGTCCTCCATTCACGGTTTTATAAACTGTCCCCGAGGAACCACTGACCCATCCTGTATCAACACTGATAAAATCAGGGCAGTATAAAGTACTTGTAGCTCCTACAAATGATACTGAATCCCAGTTCATACCTCCGTTCGTGGTTTTAAATACCTTCCCTGATGACCCCGATGCATATCCGGTATTTGAATTTATCATCTTCAAACCATATATGGCATTTGAAATTCCGGTTCCGATATCATATATCCAGTTTGCTCCTCCGTTTGTAGAAACCAGGAATGGTGTTGGTGCTACTGAACCTACAGCAATAACTTTGCCGTTCATATTATCACACCATATATCATTAAGAGTACTTGAATAACCAAGATAGTTATGAGCTGTCCAGTTAGTTCCATTATTAGTTGTAGAATTAATCAGGCCAAATGCGCCGCCTGTAAGAAGGTTAGTGCCGTTTCTATCAAGGAAATAATATGTTGAAGTGTAATATTGGTTTCCCATATGCTGAACTGAATCCCATGAAACACCATCATTGGTGCTTCTGTATACATAGTTAGAACTTCCTGAAAGATACCATGTACTGGAATTATATAATATGCTCCAGAAAGAAGCCGAGCCTAATGTGGTATATGGTGTCCATGTCAATCCTGCATTTGTTGTATATCTTACTGTAGAAGTAGCTCCGCTTACAATACCTGTCAGTGAATCTTTAAACGCAACATCATATAATGAATTTGAAGTTGCAGCAGTAGTATCATTAAACCATGTAGTACCACCATCATAAGAAGTCAGCAGAATTGAAGCAGTGCTTGTCGGACAGTAAATCCTGTTATTTAATGCAAAGATATTATTTATAGTGTATGTAACACCTGTTGTTAAGGCAGTCCAGTTTGCTCCGGCATTAGTGGTTTTCAGAACTGTTCCGCTTGAACCGCCAATAAACCCGGTACTGGCATCTATAAAATGAATTCCGTAAAGAGTTGCAGTAACACCGGAGGGAATTGAATCAAAATTCAGTCCTCCATTTGTAGTTTTCCATATCTGTCCGCTTGATCCGCATACGATACCCGTTGTCATGTTAAAGAAATGCGCGTTATACAGAGATATCTGTGAGGTTGTTTTCACTCCCGCTGCATCATGAGTGATAAACCAGTTAACACCGGCGTTTGTTGTTTTCATAAAAGTACCGCCGTATCCAACAGCAACCCAATCAGTCACAGAAAACATTTTTGTATACCTTAGAGTATTCCCCTGCGGTGTCGGATGCATCCATTTCCATGAAAGCTGTGAATATGAATAAACTGAAACCAGAAACAATACAGCCGCAAAGAGTAAATTTCTCTTCATTGTAATCCCCCTTTCGAGATTTTGGTAAGTTTCATATTTAGAAAATTGAATTTTAAAATAAAGGTTAAATTTAGATATCACAAGCTATTATTTTAAATGGCAGTTAGATATTTTTTGTAGTAACTTAAGCTATCACCGCAAGCCAAAAGACTACAAAACTCACATAATTAATTAAGAATAAACATGAGGTTAGGTACGATAAAAGTCACAATTCCGCATGACAAAAATCTTCGGGAAATGAAAAAGGCGGCAAACTGCCGCCTTTTTCAGTACTTCCGTAATGCTTGCTTAGAAAAATGACTAAAAGGGAACTTCCTTATTTAACCAGCATCATCTTTTTAGTATCTATTTTTTGTCCATCTATGAACAATGAATAAAAATAAATGCCTGAGCTTAGCTTTTCTCCGTTGAAAATCATTGAGCTTGTGCCTGCCTGCATAGATTCATTGTTTACCAGTGTTTCAATTTCAGAACCCGATATATCATATATTTTCAGAGAAACGACAGAAGCTCTCTGGATCTCAAATGTAATATTGGTTACCGGGTTGAACGGATTGGGATAATTCTGACGAAGCGAAAAAGATCCGGCTGTTTCGGATTCATTGCCGATTGCAGTAAGCGGACTTGCATTAAGACGGGTAACTACAAAATTTCCCTGGGTAGTGGTGGATGTTGCAGTATAACTGCCGGCCCAGCATGCACTGAATAAAAATCCATAACCTGCCGTAGAAGTTAAAACTGCATCAGTTGATGCTGATGTACCTGTAAAGCCTGTATGTCTGATTTCAATAAGTAAATGACCGCCGTTGTAAACGTACGCGGAGTCAAAAGTAATATCAGTACCAAAAGTTGTTGGAGAACCTCCGAACGGGAATGAACCGGCTGTAATGGTCAGACTTCCTGAACGAACCCTTTTTTGTTCTCCAACAACGTTTTGTGCAAAAGTAAAGCTTCTGTTTTCAGGGGCTACACTCTGGCTTAAATAAATATCGTAGTTTGTGAATGTAACATCAGATGCCGGCCAGTTGCTGCTTGCCGAAGCCAGAAGCCTGAACGTGAGTGCTGTGATCTGCTGTCCAACCAATCCGGTTAAAATTGAATCCCTGATCAGCATCTGGTATGTCCTTTGGGCATTACTTAACGGACCCAGGAATGAGCCTGTACCCTGTACACCGGAATAATTAGGCGGAACAACATAAAAAGCTGCATAAGCAGCATTGGTACCGGCTGAATTACCAGCATTGAATTCTGATGCAGCAAATAACAAAGCAAAGATAATTAATACTGAAAAAACATATTTCATAAACCCCCCTTATTTAGGTTTTTTATTGAATGTAAACTAAAACTATTTTCCGTTAAACAAAAATTTTCCGGCATCATTAACATTAATTTCAACTTTATCGCCAGGCAATATATCACCGGAAAGTATTTTTTCACTTAGCCGGTTTGTTATGTGATTCTGTATTGTTCTTTTGAGCGGTCTTGCTCCAAAAGTAATATCATACCCTATTTTAGCAAGCCAGTCTTTGGCATCATCGGTTACGTTAAGCGTAATATCACTATTCTTTAACAGCATTTGGGCAATACCTTTCAGCTGGATATCTACAATTTTTCTCAGTTCACTACCAAGCAGAGGCTGGAACATCACAATTTCATCTATCCTGTTAAGGATCTCCGGTCTGATTTTCTGCCTTAAAAGCTCAAATAATTTTTCCCTCAGCATACCCAGAATTTCATCACGGTTAGTATCATTAATTCCCAGAAGTTCATCCTGTATCAAATGAGAACCAAGATTTGATGTCATAATTATTATCGTATTTTTAAAATTAACAGTCCTTCCCTGTGAGTCAGTAAGTATTCCGTCATCAAGCAACTGCAGAAGGATATTAAATACATCTGAATGCGCTTTTTCTATTTCATCAAGCAAAACCACACTATACGGTTTCCTTCTCACTGCTTCAGTTAACTGACCTCCCTCCTCGTAGCCAACATATCCGGGCGGTGCACCTATTAAACGGCTGACAGAGAATTTTTCCATATATTCGCTCATATCTATCCTTATCAGATTATGCTCATCATCAAAAAGGAATTCAGCCAGCGCTTTAGCAAGTTCGGTTTTGCCCACTCCTGTTGTCCCAAGAAATATAAATGAACCAATTGGACGGTTTATATCCTGCAAACCGGCACGGCTTCTGCGTATAGCATTGGCAACTGCAGAAATTGCCTCATCCTGACCAATCACCCTGTTATGCAGATTCTCTTCTATATGAAGAAGCTTCGCCCGTTCACTTTCAAGCATCTTTGAAACAGGAATGCCTGTCCATTTGGCAACAATTTCAGCAATATCTTCTGAATCTACTTCTTCCTTTAGCATCTTCCATTTTTTCTGCAGCTCGGCAAGTTTTGCTGACTGGCTTTCAATGTTCTTCTGCAATTCAATTACCCTGCCATAACGAATTTCAGCAACTTTGCCAAGGTCACCCTGCCGCTCATAATTATCGGCTTCGGTCTTCAGATTCTCGGCTTCTTCCTTCATTTTCCTGATACTTGATATCAATTCCTTTTCAAGTACCCAGTGAGCCTTCAGTTCATCACGCTCTGTACTTAATTCAGCAATTTCTTTTTCAATCAGCTCAAGTCTTTTGGCGGTTGGATTATCGGTTTTAGCTTTTGCCATTTATTGAATAACTCCGTTTATTAATATATTACCCAAAGATACTAAAATTGAAAATTCTTTAAAATGAATAGAATTTTAGCGGTTGCTTGCATATATTTGTTTTTTATGAACAGGAATTTTAATGAGCAAAAAAAAACAGACTGAATCAGCAGTAAAAAAAACGGAAAATGTACTGAATATTCCGTATAGTGAATCAGGATTTGAAACCAAATATTCAAAATATTTCTGGTTAATTATCCCGATTTTGGCAATTTTATATTTTTCATACCGTAAAATTGCCGTGGGTTTCTACCAGGATGATGAAGTAGCCCAATATATAAATATGCTGAATTTCTGGCAGGACCCCTGGGTTATTTTAGGCAACGGACCCACACCCGGGTCTAAAATATTTATGGTTATCCCTGCACTGATAAGTTATGATGCAGTATTGATTTTTAATTCATTAATAGCTGCAACAACTGTATACATGACTTATGTTCTTATCAGAACATATAAAGTTAGTTACGCTATAATAGGTGCGCTGCTTTTAGCTACCCAGCCATTATATGTCGATCTCTCCTTCAGGTCATACTCTGAAATATTTACAGCACTTTGCATAGTAACATTCCTGTTGTTATACAAAAAGGAAAAATATCTTTTCAGCGCATTACTGCTAGGTTACATATATACTATCAGGCAGGAAATAGCATTGCTGATACTTGTATTTACGGTCATATTTACGCTTCGGAAGCAGTACTTATTCGCTGCAGCCTTGTTTATATTCCCTGTGCTGTACAATCTCCTCGGGTTCATCAAAACCGGGGATATAATGTTTGTACTCACCGAAATGCAGTCAGTTGCCGGCCTGAATTACAAATCGCAGGGCCTGCTTCATTATTTTAAGGTTTACATATTCATTGTAGGTCCAATATGCCTCTCATTATTCCTTCTCGGCTTTTTCGGTTTCTTAAATGATACATCCAGGATCAAAGAATATTTCAATAAATATTTTGAATTTTATATAATTTTTATTTCAATTTTTGTTATTCAGATGCTTACAATGGTGAGTGATGGTCCTAACCCGGGAAACTGGCGTTACCTGCTTCATATATCACCGATTTGTGCATTCTTTGCTGCGGTAGGTCTTAATAATCTATCACTTAAAAAATTCCGCTCCAGTAATTATATTATAACCGGCATATTTGCAGTGCTTGTACTTTTATTCCTTTCAAAAGCAACCGATGGTTTTGTTCTGCTTGAAAAAGCTGAATATATAAAATTAATATTTGTTGTATTATTTTTCATACTCACTATAGCGCTGTGGAATGAATCCAGAACAAAATACATTGGAACTCTTGGGATTGCGCTTGTAATACTGGCAGCTGTTCATTTATATTTTATCGAGCCAAAACAACTATCCCCTGAGAATATTTCCGTAAAGGAAACAGCAGAATTCCTTGATACGATAGATGATGCCAAAGATAAAGAAAAGCTTACGAATCATACTTTCATAATGTTTTATTCAAACCAGTATAAACAGGAGCAGAAACTTTTTAAAAAATTAGATCTGAAAAATCTGGCTGATGCACCTGCAGGTTCTTATATAATTTGGGAATCGCATTACGGATACAGGCCTGAATTTAAAAATGATGTACAGCTGGATGTACTCAGGGATTCAACGAAGTTTACTTTCATCAAACAATTGGTTTCCCGTGATCAGCGTTTCGGTTCTTTTATATTCAAAAAACAATGAAGCCTTCACCTGAGGGATTTGAAAAATGGAACGAAGAACATGCCGTTAAACATGACCTCGATAAATTTTACAATCATCCTAACCGGCTATTCAGATACATAGAGAACAAAAGGATCAGTATCCTTTTGCGGGAAGCAGATATTCATCCGCAGGATAATTTACTTGAAGTTGGCTGCGGCGCAGGGCATATTCTAGAACGTATCCGGCACGGTAATCTAACCGGAGTGGATATTTCTTCAGTACAAATACAGAGAGCTAAAAAAAGATTAAGAGGCAAGGCTGAACTTATCAAAGCAAGAGGAGAATGCCTGCCTTTTAATGACAAAAGCTTTGACAGGATAATCTGCACAGAGGTATTTGAACACGTTTTGGAGCCGGAATTAATACTGGCAGAAATGAAAAGAGTTTTAAAAGACAGCGGTATAATTTCTCTTTCCATACCCAACGAAAAATTGATTATTTTTACTAAAAAAATACTCTTAAATTGCGGTTTAAGAAGAGTTTTAGAGCCGAAAGAAAGCCAGTGGGATCTAGCTTCAAAAAATAACCTGGATGAATGGCATATTCATGAATACGGATTGAAACTGATCAAAAAACAGTCACAAAAGCTTTTTAAGATACTTTCGGTAAGCAGAATACCGTTTTTTTTTGTTCCGTTCAGGTACGTCTTAAAATTAAGTAAGGGTTAATAATATTGAAAGAAAGCTGCATAATTTTTGGAGGAGCAGGCTTTATCGGGTCACATATTGCCGAGGACCTTTTGAAAAATGGAATTAAAGTAACCGTATTTGATAAGCTTAATGCTTCCAAAAGGAATGTTGAGCATATACTTGATGAAATTGAATTTATTGAAGGTGACTTTAACAATGAAGTGGATATAAGCAAAGCGCTCAAAGGGAAAACATATGCTGTACATTTAGTTAGCTCAACAGTACCTGCTACATCTAACCAAAATACTTTTTACGATGTTGAAAGCAATCTTATCTCTTCACTTCACCTGTTTGAAAAATGCGTTGAATATAAAATTAAACGCCTGGTCTTCATATCCTCAGGCGGGACAGTGTACGGCAATCCGGTAAAACTTCCTATAAATGAAAAACACCCGACTGAACCTACAAGCTCATACGGGATAATTAAACTGACTATCGAAAAGTATTTGTATTTATACAGTGTATTAAGGGGTTTGGATTATAAGATCTTACGCTTTGCCAATCCGTTCGGGGAAAGGCAGAACCCTTTTTTAACCCAGGGATTAATTGCTCACCTGCTTTATAAGATAAAGAACGGCGAAACCCTTGAAGTTTGGGGTGATGGTAAGGTTGTAAGGGATTATTTCTATATAAAAGACGGCGCAAGATCTGTTTTCAGAGCTATTAAGGATAATACATCCAACAGGATTTACAATATAAGCAGCAGCAAAGGATTATCAATTAACCAGATTCTCGAAAGGTTCAGAAAAGTTTTAAATCTTGACTTTGATGTTAAATATCTGCCCGGAAGGAAATTTGATGTTAAAGCCAATATACTGGATAATAAACTTGCTGCCAAGCATTTAAAATGGACACCGGAATATAATTTTAATGAAGGATTAATAAATACATGGAGATTCTTTCTTGATAACGAATAAAGATATCAGGCTTTCGGTTTTTTTTCCTGCCTATTACGATGAAAAGAATATCGGCAAAGTAGTTGATAAAGCTGTTGAAGTACTTGAGGACCTTAAACTGAAAGATTATGAAGTTACTATTATTGAGGATGGCAGTCCTGATAACACAGCTGCCGTTGCTGATGAGCTTGCGGCAAAATATCCGAAAGTTAATGTAATTCACCACGAAAAGAACAAGGGTTACGGGGCAACATTATGGGAAGGCTTTATTACAGCAAAATATGAATACGTATTTTATACAGATGGCGATAACCAGTTCGATATGGAAGAACTAAGGAAATTTGTAGCGCTTCTTCCGTTCAGCGATATGGTGGTAGGTTACAGAAAGAAAAAGCAGTACTCACCATACAGGAAACTGACAAGTTTTGTATATAATGTGATTTTAAGATACGCTTTTGATATAGATTATATTGATATTGACTGTGCTTTTAAAATAATAAAAACCGATCTCTTCAGGAAAATAAAGGTAAATACCAAAGATGCATTTATTGACGCTGAAATAATGATTAGAGCGGGTTTACTGGGATATACTTTCACTGAGCTGGGAGTAAAACATTTACCCCGCGTAGACGGAGTATCCACAGCTGCGAGACCTTCAATAATTTTCAGAACTATCAGGGAAATTATTGAACTGAGAAAAGAACTAAAAAGTGAAATAATTGACAGAAGAAACAAAAAATAAAAGCCGTGAATCAAATGATCTGAAAGATATAATAATTATTTTTTCAATAATTATTGTAATTCTTATCGCTGCATCAATGCTTGATTTTTTTGTATTCATGAGAAATATTGCTTCAGATTCCGAAGGATTCAGGATCGTTGAGCTGTTATTTGTGCTGGCTTTGTTTGGCTTTGCTTTCGCTATTTTTTCAAGAAGAAGAGCAAAAGAATCAAGTGATCAGATATCGGGGCTTTCAAAAAACATTGAAGAATTACAGGATAACGTAAACAGGCTGAGAAGTACAGTTGACCTTTCACCTGATACAATAACAATTCACAGGGACGGGAAATTACTGTTCGTAAACCAGGCGGGACTTAACCTCTTCGGAGCTACAACTGAAGATGAACTTATTGGGATGAGTGTAAATGAACTTATTCATTATTCTTACCGCGAAAAAATATCTAAACGCGTTGAGGAAATGGTTAAATACATGAAACAGGTTCCTGTAATTGATATTGCCATTAAAAGACTTGACGGTACATATCTTGATGTCAGCGTTGCCTCTACACCGGTGTTATACCATTCTATCCCCCACGTAATTACAATTTTAAGAGATATTTCTGACAGGAAAAGGAATGAAGAAATTAAGAACCAGTTAGCATCAATTGTGCTGAATTCCGGGGATGCTATTTACGCTATGAGTATTGACGGGCAGATCCAGAGCTGGAACCCCGGGGCTGAAAAATTATACGGTTTCAGCCAGCGGGATGCTATAGGGAGGAATATTTCAATAGTAGTACCTGATTTTAAACAGAATGAACTTAATCATATACTTAACAAGGTTGCAAAAGGTGAGCGAATTGAATCACTTGAAACAAAACGACAGAGGAAAGATAAAAAAACAATCGATGTTTCTCTGACACTTTCCCCAATATGGGATGAATCAGGTATCGTGACAAGTGTTTCGGCTATTTCAAGGGATATTACATTCAAGAAGCAGGTTGAGGAAGAGCTCAGAAGATATGCTGAAGAGCTTGCCCTATCAAATGAGGAGCTTTACGTATTTTCTTATGCTGCATCACATGACCTGCAGGAACCGCTAAGGTCAATACAGAACTTCCTTGAAACACTGAACAAGAAGTACAAAAAGCGTCTTGGTCCCGAAATGGAAGAGCAGATAAATTCTGCTGATGACGGGGTTACAAGGATGTACAGGCTTATTACAGATTTCCTCATGTATTCGCGGGTTGGAACTGAACGCGCAGTTAAAGAGGAAGTTGACTGCAATATGGCACTTAAAGATGCTATGGCAAATCTTGAGCTGGCAATTAAAGAAAGCAAGGCAAGTATCAAGCAGTTTACACTGCCTAAGATTTACGGGAATTTCGTACAGATCACTCAGGTATTTCAGAACCTTATTGCCAACGCAATTAAATACCAGGGCGAGAGCAAACCCTCAATAGATATTTCAGCTGAAAAGAAAGACGGCATGTGGCTGTTTGCCGTTAAAGATAACGGTATTGGCATAGAACAGTGGTTTTCCGAAAGGATATTTATAGTTTTCCAGAAGCTGCACGACCACAGAAAATATCCCGGTTCAGGTATCGGACTTGCACTCTGTAAACGCGTCATAGAAAAACACAGCGGTAAGATATGGTTCGAATCTGAAGTAGGAAAGGGAACTACATTTTTCTTCACTCTGCCTGTACTGGAGGAGAAGAAAAAAGGTTCGCCAGATCTGAACAAAATTGAAAAATAACCGGTAATAAAACTTAGTATTCAAATCTTTTAAGAAGATATCTCTCTTTTTAATGCTTCCCTTTCAATTTCCAGCTGTTTGATCTTTTTTTCAATAACATCAAGCTCTTCAGGCATTGAGTCAATTTCTATTCTTAATTTGCTGGCTGCTTCATCTATCAGGTCAATTGCTTTATCGGGCAGGAATCTATCCGTAATATACCTGTGAGATAGCGATGCCGCAGAAACTATGGCAGAATCAGTAATCCTGACCCCATGATGCACTTCATATTTTTCCTTTAAACCTCTGAGTATTGAAATAGTATCTTCAACTGATGGTTCATCTACCAATACAGGCTGAAATCTTCTTTCCAGTGCCGGATCTTTTTCAATATATTTCCTGTATTCATCAAGTGTAGTTGCGCCGATGGCATGCAGTTCACCTCTTGCAAGCGCAGGCTTTAGTATATTGGCCGCATCCATTGCGCCATCAGATTTACCTGCCCCGACCAGTGTATGGATCTCATCTATAAACAGAATTATCTCGCCATCACTTTGTTTAACTTCATTTATAACTGCTTTCAGCCGTTCTTCAAACTGCCCGCGGTAACTTGCTCCCGCAATCAACGCGCCCATATCAAGTGCTATAACAATTTTAGACCTTAAATTTTCGGGGACTTCACTATTCACTATTCTGAATGCCAGACCTTCGGCAATTGCTGTTTTCCCTACTCCCGGCTCTCCAACCAATACCGGATTATTTTTGGTTCTCCTTGAAAGTACCTGTAATACTCTTCTTATTTCATCATCTCTGCCTATTACGGGGTCAAGCTTCCCCAGCTTTGCCAGCTGGTTCAGGTCTCTGCCGTATTTCTTGAGTGATTGATAAGTTTCTTCCGGTGCCTGTGAGGTTACTCTCTGGTTACCTCTTACATCTTTTAAAGCAGTTAAAATTGACTCATGGTTCACTCCCCGGCTGTTAAGCAGTTTGCCTGCCGGTGTTTTATCATCTGCCACTGCTATGAGTAGATGCTCAATACTTATATACTCATCCCGCAGCTGACCCGCAATTTTAACCGCATCATCAAGATCTTTCTGCAGGTTATTTGATAAGAACTGGTTTGAAGCAGTTGTATTCGAGACTTTGGGAAGTTTATCAATTAATGAAGATACCTGGATTTTTATTGAATCAGCATTACCGCCAATTTTATTTATCAAAGATACGGCAATGCTTTCATTATTTTGTATCATAGCAGCTAAAAGATGCTCGGGTTCTATCTGCTGGTTAGAGTAATTCACAGCAATTTCCGAGGCTTCCTGGAGTGCTTCCTGAGCCTTAATTGTAAATTTATTGTAATTTATAGCCATCTTTTATATTTAAGTTAACATAATATAAAATTCCTGAACATTTAAAAAAATTCCATTTTTTTAAACTTATTAATGATTAAAAGTTATTATTGTATAAAAAAAGCCCCTGAATTGTTTCAGAGGCTATGATAATGAAAGCGATTTCGTATAATCTATTTTACAAGGACCATTTTTCTGGTTTCAACAAATTTATTTCCTTTTACATCTTTAGCTTCTATCTTATAAATATAGATACCCGATGCAAAGTTTGAGGCATTCCAGTTGGCTAAATATTCACCTGCATCAAGTTTAGAATTTAAAAGTACGTCTACTTCCCTGCCAAGCATATCAAAAACTGAAATTTTCACGTCAGCATTTGCAGGCAGCCCGAATTTAATTTTTGTTTCGGGGTTAAACGGGTTTGGATAGTTTGGGTTAACAAAAAACTTCTCAGGAATTAATGATGAAATCGGCTCAATGCCGATTACACTTCTGTGGAATGTGATCAGGAAATTATTCAGTGACGATCCGGAATCAAGCTGAGTGTAAGATTTAACATTCCATTTTACTCTTAATGAGTCACCTATATTAGCAGCACCCCATGAACTTACAAGCGAATCAATTTTTCCGCGGGTAATGGAAAATGATGTATCACTTCCGGAGTTGTTTGAAAATGAAGTGAATGAATACTGATTATTTATTGTACTCAGGGTCCATTTGTACTTAATTTCAGGTAAAGTACCGGCATTACTGAAAGTAAAATGAATTTTTGAGGTATCACCTGATGAAACAGCAGTGCTGTATAATTGCGGCGGACTTATCAGACTGAAAGAATTTAATAATGGTCGAATCTGGAATACACTGTCACTCTGATCCCCGTTTACCGGGTTGCCGGATTCTGTTACCCTTATTCTTGCCTGAGTAGTTGTAGGAATATAAGGAACCAGCCAGTTAATATTACGTACTGTTGCATCAACATTGTTTTGGATATTTATCCAGTTTGTTCCGTTATTGGTAGTATAATCTATATTAACATTCCCAAGGTTAGATGTACCCCAGATAATAAGCGGATTATTACCGCTTTTAAATATCTGTCCGCCGTTTGGTGTTGCAACAAGATAACCTGAAATTGAACTCATACAGCCGGCATTTTCAGCACGGTTTCTTATCAATTGTGATGGTAACGGACCAAAAAATAATGCAATAGATCCGTTTAAATGGCAGTAACTCATGATCGTTCCTACTCTGGGTATCTGGGGACCGGTGTAACAGCTGCCTTCAACAGTATAACAGCTGTCAATTGGTCCGCCGGGCCATGAACAGCTGTGTGTATGCGGTGAACCGAAATTGTGTCCGGTTTCATGCGCTACAACCATACAATCCCATGAATATGCTGGCAGCTGGTTAAAAGTACCGTCTACATCACTGAAAGCATAACCGTAGCTTGCAGGACCGCTTGCGCAAAGTACATCAACCCAGGCAATACCGCCTAATCCGCCCGGTCTTGTGGAAATAAAATGTGCCAGCGTACGCTGCGTTGACTGCATATTCTGATTCCAGTAATTACGGAATGAATTTAGCAATGTGCTTGATGAAGTCGCATCCGGGTATGGATCACTTGAAGTTGACCAAACCCTTAAATAGCCGACCTGCAGCTGAACATTCACATCTCTTGTATAAAGAGCTGAAACCGGGACATATAATGAAATAATATAATTACTGGCTCTTTCAACTGAATTTCCCCAGAATGTAAAAAATTCGAAATCAGATTCCACTGCAATAGTAGCGCTTAATAAAGTACTGTTCATGTTGGGATTAAAATTACCCGAAAGATTTTTTTGTATCTCAGTAATTCTCTCAGGTATACCCAATTCATCAGAACGGCATGTAAATTCACTGTGTATCTTCAGTTTGCTGCTCTGGTACGCAATAAAATCTCCGGTTGCATTCTGTTTTGCAAGCACATATGTTTCTGTATTAGAAATAACTAAAGCCGTTACATCATCTTTAAAGAATGTAATAACTACTAATGGAGAGTTTTTATCATTTAAATTTCCAGTATATGAAACAAAATCATTCTTCCTGTCAAGCAAAACATCACCATTAGGTGTTCCTGCAACAATCTTAGCGCCATCCTTTAATATATCAAATCTATTCAGGTTAACCTGCATATTTAAGCCGTTAAAAGGCAGCTTTACTGTTATTGATTCTGATCTTTTATTCAGTATTTCATTTACAGCACTGAAATTTATATCAACTATCTTTGCTCCGTCAACTGATCTTGAAAGTTCCGCAGTAGATGAATTTGTCTTCATTTCATTTACACTGAATGGCTCATAAAAATTTGCCTGTGCAAACAAAACTGAAAAGTTCATGAGGAAAAAGAGAGCTAAGCCGGTTAGTTTCTTCATTTATTGAAATTTATTTATTAATTTATGATAATTTAACTTTTGGATCAAGGAACGCGTAAATAATATCCACAATCATGTTCACAATTATGAATATTACTGCAGTAAATAAAACTGTTCCCTGTATCATTGGGAAATCCAGTGACAGAATTGAATTTATAGCCAGCAAGCCAATGCCCGGCCAGTTAAAAATATATTCAATGAAGAAAGTTCCTCCTAATAACGCGGCTAGCCATGCGCTGATTGTTGTAATAACGGGATTCAGAGCATTCCTGAGGGCATGCTTTATTATTACTTTCCACTCACTTACTCCTTTAGCTCTTGCCGTTCTCACATAATCCTGACCCAGTACATCAAGCATACTTGAACGGGTTAAACGTGCAATAATTGCAAGAGGGCGAAGTGCAAGAGTTAACATTGGCAGCACAAGATATATCATTCCGTTGTTAATGTAACCTGAAATAGGGAACCATTTAAGCCATGCCCCGAAAACAAGTGCCATGATAAGTCCTAATGCAAACGGCGGAAATGAAATACCGAACAATGCAACAAGCATTGAAAAATTATCGGCAAATGTATATGGCCTGACTGATGATATCACACCAATCATAATTCCGATGATAGATGATAAGATCAATGCAGAAACTGCCAGAATTGCAGTTGCAGGAAATGTTTCAATTATTGTGGTTAATACATCCCTGTTTGATGAATAAGATCTGCCAAGATCACCCTGGACTGCTTTTACCATAAACCTCCCGTATTGTACATAAAGAGGGTCATCAAGTCCAAGCTGTTTTCTTACAGCATCAATTGAAGCAATATCCGCGCGCTGTCCAAGCATTAATCTGGCAGGATCGCCGGGGATAACATACATTAAAGAAAAAGTTACTGTAATTACCCCTATTAAAACGAGGATAGAATACAGTAACTTTCTGATAATATAAGTCGCCATTCGTTATTTTATAACACGTCTTGCTGATACATATTTCGCGTTATAATAATCTTCATTCAGTGAGCTTGTCTTAACTCCGCCGCTTGAAGATGAATGAGCAAAAACACTTTCGCCAAGATAAATACCCACGTGGGATATTCTGCTGCCGATAGTGTTAAAAAATACAAGGTCACCGAACTGAAGATTTTCTCTTTCAACCGGTTCACCTACTGTTGATTGCATTATAGATGTTCTTGGTATATCTATGCCGAGCGCAAACTTCATTACTCTCTGGCAAAATGCCGAACAATCTATACCGTTAGTTGTTGTACCTCCCCATAAATACGGGGTGTTAATGAGCTCAATTATCCTGATCATTACAGCATCACGGTCAACAGAATTATTGGAATATTCGGAAACAATGTTTGTGAGAGTCTCTAAATTGGACTGCTCAATCAAGCTTTTTTTCTGAATACCAGTTACACTGGCAACCTGTTCTGTTTTTTTGGTTTTCTGGTTAGTTTTTACACTATACTCACCATCACTACCGGAAGCTGAACAACCTGTAATCCCTATAAATACTACCGGTAATAGAAAACTACCGAGGACTATCAGTTTCTTAATCAAATAAATTGTACTCCTTTCTATTTTGTTAAATTTTACAAATATAATCAATTATTACTTTTAATAAAACTCAGAAATGCCGTATTAAGTGTATGTTATAAAACAATTAGGAATTTAATATAATTCCATATAAATTCAATTATTTATCAAGCCAGGTAAATCTCATATTTACCCTGTGCATCGGGTCCAATGCGAATCCCCTAACAAATGACTGAATTAACCTCCAGTCTTCATCATAATATATGAATAAACAAACAGCATCATTCACTGCAAGCTGTTCAGCCTGCTCATAAAGCCTGTTCCTTTCGGCAACATCCACAGTGGCAATTGCCTTTTCGAACAATGCATCATACTCAGGATTTTTGTACCTGAAACTGTTTATGGGACTCACATCTTTTGGATTTGAAGGCACATTTTTACCGTAAAATAAATTCAGGAATGTTTCAGGATCCGGGTAATCTGCATTCCACCCTAAACGGTAAAAATCACTTCTGCCCGCGTCGATATTATCCAGATGCTGGGCAAACTGAAGCAATTGCAGTTTAACTGTTACACCTATTTCCTTTAACATATCCTGTATTGCTTCTGCTATCTGTGTATTTCTTCCGCCGCCTTCGTTGATGTTCAATGTAACTTCAGGAAAACCTTTTCCGCCCGGATAACCGGCATCACTCATTAATTGTTTTGCTTTGGTAAGATCAAACTTGTAACCTTTTACATTTTTTGCATTATAGTTAGGCATAACAGGCGGTACCATTCCGTATATCGCAGGATCAGTAGCTGAACCCTGCAACACGTATTTTAATATTTTTTCCCTGTCAATTGCGTAATTAAATGCCTGTCTGACTTTAGGGTCAGAAAATGTTTTGCTGGTTACTAAAAAACCGTAATATTGTGTTGAAAGAGATGTTTTCCTTTGAACTATAAAATTTGAATATTCCGGGGTAAGAGTTTTATCTTCGTTCACGATCGTTTTAAAAAGTTCGTTGGGTATCCTGTATGATTCATATAGATTACCATTCTTGAATTCAAGCAATTGCTGCGAAAGGTCTTTAATAAACCGGAATTTTATTCCGGCAAGATACGGGATCTGGTTGCCAAATTCATCTTTATCCCAGTAATTTGGATTTTTATCCATTATTATTTCCAGGTCAGGTGTCCAGCTCTTAAATACAAACGGTCCAGTACCTACGGGATTCTGAAAGAAATCTTTACCATACTTTTCAACTGCTTCTTTTGGTACTATATATGAAAATCCCTGGCACATATAATAAATAAACGGTGCAAAAGGTTTGGTAAGCTTAACCTGGAAAGTTGAATCGTCCAGTGCTTTATATCCCTTTACTTCGGTGAGTTTCGGTTCACGTTTTTCTGTTGTTGCTTTAGTTATTTCTTCGTTATATTCTTTTGCGCCTTCTACATAGTTCTTGTAGAAATCAAAGCCTAAACTTCCTGTCCTTGGGTCAAGTACGCGTTTAAATGAATATTCAACATCGCCAGCTGTAAATTTCCTGCCTTTGCCGCCCGAGAAACATGCATTATCATGAAATGTAACATCACTCCGCAAATGGAATGTATAGGTCAGACCGTCCGGGGAAATATCCCACCTGCTTGCCAGCATTGGTTTGAGCTGGAGATTTGTATCAAGATCAACCAGCAGATCATATATCTGGTGAGCAACGTGATGCGATACTACATCATTAATACCAACCGGGTCAAGGCTTCTGATATTCTCTGTTTCATTGGCAATAAAAATCCCGCCGCCTTTGATGCCGCCTTTAAGTTCAATTAACTCATCACCGCCGGATTTTTTTCCGCAGCCAATTGATAATAAAGCTGCAAGAATAAATAACAACGGGAGTTTAAACTTTGTTATGATCTTCATAATTACTGTGATTAATTTTTTGGGGGCGGTAAATTACAATTAAAATGCGCCGCTTTCAGACGGCGCAGTTATCCTAAAACTATCCTAAATATGTTTTTAATTGTTTGCTTTTGGAAGCATGTTTAAGCCGGCGGATCGCTTTTTCTTTTATCTGTCTTACACGTTCGCGGGTCAGCTTGAATTTTTCACCGATTTCTTCAAGGGTTAAGGGATTTTCCTGGTCTAAACCATAATATAATTTCAATACATCACGCTCCCTGGGGCTTAATGTATTTAATGCTCTTTGTATTTCTATTTTTAAAGACTCGTTGATAAGAGAATGATCCGGCAGCGGCTGATTTTGGTTGGGCATGATATCAACTAAACGGCTGTCTTCCCCATGAACAAACGGAGCGTCTATTGAAAGATGCCTGCCTGATATTTTTAATGTATCCGAGACCTCGTACAATGACATATCCAGCTGTTCAGCTAATTCATCAGCGCTCGGCTCTCGTTCAAATGCCTGCTCTAATGTGCTGTAAGCTTTACCAATTTTATTTAATGCGCCTACCCTGTTAAGCGGTAATCTTACAATACGCGACTGTTCAGCCAGTGCCTGTAAAATAGACTGTCTTATCCACCAAACGGCATAAGAAATGAATTTGAAACCCCTGGTTTCATCAAATCTTTTTGCGGCTTTTATCAGACCTAGATTTCCTTCGTTGATAAGATCACCAAGCGAAAGTCCCTGGTTCTGGTACTGTTTGGCAACACTAACGACAAACCTCAGATTAGCTTTTGTGAGCTTTTCCAAGGCTTTTTGTTTTTCTTTTTCGTCACCGTATTTTATTTTTTTCGCAAGGTCAATTTCCTCTTCAACATCCAGGAGTTCGACTTTCCCGATCTCCTGAAGATATTTATCAATGGATTGGGATTCCCTATTTGTAAATTGTTTTCCAATTTTCATAGGCAGTTAAGAATGGTTAAATTATAAAAAAGTTTTGGGGTGAGAGCCGCCAAAATAGCTTTAGTAAGCTTATGCTGATGTTTCAAAAAGATCTATCTTGTTATCCTTTGCCAGGGTAACAATAGCTCTTTTTCTGTTTGGCCTGAAGCCCTCGTATCTGCCTCTTTTTGTGAACTGAGACTTGCGTTTGCCTTTGGAAACAACTGTCCTGATACTGTCAACTTTTACATTGAACTTTGTCTGAACTGCGTTCTTGATATCAACCTTTGTGGCTTTGATATCAACTTCAAAGGAATACTGGTTTTTCTGCTCCTGCAGCAGGGTCATTTTTTCGGTTATGACAGGTTTTATTAAAATACTTCTTATCATGATCTGTTATTTATATACTCTCTTTATAAAATTATTTCAAAAAGGGTTTACAAAGTTCATCCACAGCGCTTTTCTGGATTACTATTAACTGATTATTTACCAGATCATAAGTTGCTGCACTAGATGCATTTAAAACGTTTACCTTTGCAATGTTCCTGCCTGAACGGTACACATTATCATTGTTCTGAACTGTAATCATCAATATTTTTTTACCCTCAATATTGAGGTTCTTTAACATTGAACTGAAATCTTTGGTTTTTGGTTTCTCAAAGTTGATATCTTCTACAACCATGATCTCACCATTTTTAGCCTTAAGGCTTAAAGCGCTTTTCCTTGCAAGCTGAGCTGACTTCTTGGTCATAGCAAGCTTGTAAGTATGGGGTCTTGGTCCGTGAACTGTACCGCCGCCAACCCAAACAGGTGACCTGGTTGTTCCGGCCCTGGCAGTACCTCTGCCTTTTTGTTTCCATGGTTTCTTACCGCCGCCTCTTACTTCACTTCTTTCCTTGGCTTTGTGCGTTCCCTGTCTCTGGTTAGAAAGATAGGTTCTTACAGCCTGGTAGATCAAATGATGATTCGGTTCAATTTCAAAAACATTTGATGGAAGATCGATCTTTTCCTTTGATTCGGTTCCGTCTATTTTAAATACATTTAATTGCATCTTTATATTACCTTATTATTAATCTTTGCTTGTTTTTTTATCCTGCTAAAATTAAAAACTAAACTGAGCTTACTTAAGCTTTGTATATTTCAACTATTCCCGATATTGCACCCGGTACAGCGCCTTTAATAAGCAGAAGATTTGATTCAGGGATGATCTTAACTATTTTTAAGTTACGAACACTGATCTTATCTCCGCCTGTGCGGCCTGCCATTCTTTGTCCTTTAAATACTCTTGAAGGATAAGAACTCGCACCTATAGAACCCGGTGCTCTAAGCCTGTCGCTCTGTCCGTGTGTAACCGAACCGCCGCCGAAGCCGTGTCTTTTTACAACACCCTGGAATCCTTTACCTTTGCTCTTGGATGTAACCTTGACAATATCTCCTTCTTTAAAAAGATCGGTCTTGATAACATCTCCAACTTTTAAGTTCTCGGCGTTTTCAAAATCCCTTACCTCTTTTAAGAACCTGAGAATAGGTAAATTTTTCTTTTTGAAATTCTTTACCTGGGGTACAGCAAGACGCTTTTCTTTTCTTTCGGTAAAGCCAAGCTGTATTGCAGAATAACCGTCTGAATCTTTGGTTTTAACTGCAGTTACATAGCATGGTCCTGCTTCTATTAAAGTGCAGGGTACACTTGAACCATCATCAGTGAAAACTGATGTCATTCCAAGTTTTCTTCCTATTAAGCCTTTCATTAATTTATCTGTATCCTTTGCTTATGTTTTAATTTCGATATATACGCCGCCGGGAGGATCAAGCTTGGTAAGCGCATCAACTGTTTTCTTGTTTGAGTTCAGAATATCGATCACACGTTTATGTGACCTGATTTCGAACTGCTCCCTTGATTTCTTATCTACATGCGGTGACCTTAAGACAGTATAAACAGCCTTCCGGGTAGGAAGCGGTATCGGACCCGATACCACTCCGCCGGTAGATTTTATAGTCTTTATAATTCTGTCAGTCCACTTATCAATAAGTCTGTGGTCGTATGACTTTAATTTTATCCTTATTTTCTGTGTTGCCAAGTTATTCTATACCTGCCTTAATTATGACCTTTAATATTATTCAATAATTTTAGTTACAACACCTGCGCCTACGGTTCTGCCGCCTTCGCGGATAGCGAACTTCAATCCTTCTTCCATCGCGATCGGGGTGATAAGATCAACTTTTAAGTTGTCAACGTTATCGCCCGGCATTACCATCTGTACGCCTTCGGGCAGATTCATAACACCTGTAACGTCAGTTGTTCTGAAATAGAACTGAGGCCTGTAGTTACCAAAGAACGGTGTGTGACGGCCGCCTTCTTCTTTTGAAAGAACGTATATCTGGCAGTTGAATGATTTATGCGGGGTAATTGAACCCGGTTTTGCAATAACCATACCTCTTTCGATGTCTTTTTTATCAACACCGCGTAAAAGCATACCAAGGTTATCACCGGCTAAACCTTCTTCAAGCTCTTTCTGGAACATTTCGATACCTGGTACAACTGTTTTCTTGTGCTGTCCTAAACCGATAAGCTCAACTTCATCGCCCATCTTTACTTTTCCTCTTTCAACCCTGCCTGTAGCAACTGTACCGCGGCCTGTGATAGAGAAAACGTCTTCAACTGACATCAGGAACGGTTTGTCGATCTCACGAGCGGGCTCAAGAATGTAATTATCAACTGCATCCATAAGATCATAAATGCATTTCAGGTTCGGATCATCTGCGCTTGAACCTTCAACAACTGCAGCTTCCATCGCTCTTAATGCACTTCCGCGGATAAACGGAATTTCGTCACCCGGGAATTCATAGCTCTTTAATATATCTCTTAACTCGGATTCAACAACTTCAAGAAGAAGCTCAGCATCGTCAGTTGTTTTTTCCTGTTCGTATATCATATCAACTTTATTGAGGAATACAACTATTCTGGGTACGCCTACCTGTCTGGCTAAAAGAATATGCTCTTTTGTCTGGGGCATAGCACCGTCATTTGCCGCTACAACAAGGATAGCTCCGTCCATCTGGGCTGCACCTGTGATCATGTTCTTAACATAATCTGCGTGACCCGGACAGTCAACGTGAGCATAATGTCTCTTATCTGTTTCATACTCAACGTGAGCTGTTGCAATCGTAATACCCCTTGCTTTTTCTTCGGGTGCATTATCAATTGAATCAAAAGCTCTTACTTTAGCTTTACCTTTTTTAGCAAGTGCCATAGTGATAGCAGCGGTAAGAGTTGTCTTACCATGATCTACGTGTCCGATCGTTCCGATGTTCACGTGAGGCTTACTTCTATCGAATTTTTCTTTAGCCATTTTTAATTGTATCTCCTGAAATGTTTTATATTATATTTTGGTTTTGTTTACTTTTATTGATCAATGCCTGGTTAAAAGCATTAAACTCTGTTTAAATAAGTTAGCGGGGATCTGATCTATCCACCCTCCCGCCTTTGGCGGGATGCTCTAACCGACTTATTGTTTAAATAAGTGGGCCAGGGAGGATTGCTCCAACGGAGTCCCTTCGGGAAACCCCCACCCTCCCGCCTTCGGCGGGATGCTCTAACACCAACTTATTGTTTAAATAAGTGGGCCAGGGAGGATTTGAACCTCCCACCCCGCGCTTATAAGGCGCGTGCTCTAACCACCTGAGCTACTGGCCCAGTAGTCAGAAGGAAACATTCTGTATTTAAAGACTCTTTATATACAGCCTGTTTTATAGAGCAATTTGATGCGCCTGATGATTGGCGGGTGATCTACTTAAAGATTGACCCTAAAAACTATTTAAAGA